>JANMAO010000018.1:0-40820 GCA_031359875.1 Lysobacter sp. | reverse complement strand
GCCTCGGCTGCCGCAACTTCGCGCTTGCACGTATCCAGCTGCGCATAGCGCGAATTGGGCCGTCGCTCCTGGCGAATTTGCTGCAGGCGTACCGGCTCGATCGTCAATCCGAATAGTTTTGCGCGATAAGGTCGCAGCTTCGTCGGCAGTTGATCCGAGTCGAGATCTTCCTCGGTGAGCGGGTAGTTGGCTGCCCGCACGCCGTGATGCAAAGCCAGATACACGCAGGTCGGTGTCTTGCCTGCGCGCGATACGCCAACCAGGACCAGGTCGGCATCGGAAAGATCCATGCTTACTCCGTCGTCGTGGGTCAGCGCATAGTTCATCGCATTGATGCGGCGGTGATAGCTCTCGAAATCGACCATGCCGTGTGCCTGACCGACGCGCGATTGGCGGTGGGTGCCGAGTTCGCGTTCAAGCGGCTCGATGTAAGGCGCGAACACATCCAGCATCAGCGCGCCACTCTCGGCCAACAGGGCATTCAGCGCCGGATCGATGCTCGAATTGACAACGATCGGCCGCACGCCGTGCTGCTCTCCGACGCGGCGGATCTCGCCCGCCGCCTCACGGGCCTTGTCGGCATTGTCGACGAACGGGATCCGGTGGGTGGCAAAACGCGTGCCGGCGAACTGCGTCAACAGGCTGTGGCCGATGGTCTCGGCGGTGATTCCGGTGCCGTCGGAGACGTAGAACACTGGGCGTGTGACGGTCATGCTGAAACTCCATGCGGTTGCGGCGAGCGCCGCGGCAGGCTGGGTTGCTAAAATAGACGCTTCGGCCGGTCCTTGTCCGGTCTTATCCTGCCCGCGAACCCCCGGAGTGTCCGTCTTGAGCGCCCCCGCTTCGATCAACAATATCCTGTGGCTGCACGATCTGCGTCTGACCGACCTGGCCCAGGTGGGCGGCAAGAATTCGTCGCTCGGCGAGATGATCGGAGAGTTGGCCGGCCTCGGCGTTTCGGTGCCCGGCGGCTATGCGACCACCGCGGATGCATTCCAGGCGTTCATCGCCCACAACAACCTCGAACGGCGCATTTTCGACAAGCTCGCCACGCTTGACGTCGAGGATGTGGCGGCACTCAACCAGGCCGGCGCGGAGATCCGCAGTTGGGTGATGGATGCGCCGCTGCAATCGGATCTGGATCGTGACATTCGCGATGCCTATGCGAAGTTGTGCGCGGACAACGGCGGTTCCAACCCAGGTCAGCACGACCTGGCGGTGGCCGTGCGTTCTTCTGCGACCGCCGAGGACTTGCCCGATGCGAGTTTCGCCGGCCAGCAGGAAACCTTCCTCAACGTGACTGGCACCGACGACGTCGTGCGCAAGGTCAAGGAAGTCTTCGCCAGCCTCTACAACGATCGCGCGATCGCCTATCGCGTGCATCACGGCTTCAAGCACGAGGACGTGTTCCTGTCTGCCGGCGTGCAGCTGATGGTGCGCTCGGATATGGGGTCTTCGGGCGTGCTGTTCACGCTCGACACCGAGTCCGGTTTCCGCGACGTGGTCTTCATCACCGCAAGCTATGGCCTCGGTGAAAACGTCGTCCAGGGTGCAGTCAATCCCGATGAGTTCTACGTCTACAAACCGACCCTGCGCCAGGGCAAACCAGCGATCCTGCGGCGCTCGCTCGGCACCAAGGAAATCCGCATGGTGTATTCCGACCAGCCCGGTGAACGCGTCCGCAACGAGGACACGCCGGTTGGGCTGCGCAACACATTCTCGATTTCCGACGCCGACGTCCACGAGCTGGCGAAGCAGGCGCTGGTGATCGAGCAACACTACGGCCGGCCGATGGACATCGAATGGGCCAAAGATGGCATCAGCGGCAAGCTATTCATCGTGCAGGCGCGGCCCGAGACCGTGAAGTCGCGCGGCCACGCCACCCAGATCGAGCGCTATGCGCTGTTGCAACGCGGCGAAATTATTGCTGAAGGCCGTGCGATCGGTCAGAAAATTGGCAGCGGCATCGCGCGCGTGGTACGGAACCTGGCCGACATGGCGCGTGTGCAGCCCGGCGACGTGCTCGTCGCCGACATGACCGATCCCGACTGGGAACCGGTCATGAAGCGGGCCGCGGCTATCGTCACCAATCGTGGTGGCCGTACTTGTCACGCCGCGATCATCGCGCGAGAACTCGGTGTGCCGGCCGTTGTTGGCACCGGCAACGCGCTGGATCGCATCGAGGACGGAAGTGAAATAACGATCAGCTGCGCCGAGGGCGACACCGGCTTCATCTATTCCGGCGCCCTGCCCTTCGAGCGCACGACGACCGACCTCGACGACATGCCGCCGGCGCCACTCAAGATCATGATGAACGTGGCAAATCCGGATCGCGCGTTCGACTTCGGCATGCTGCCCAACGCAGGCATCGGCCTGGCACGGCTGGAGATGATCATCGCCAGCCACATCGGCGTGCATCCCAGGGCGCTGCTGGAATACGCGCAGCAGGACGCGGCTACCAAGCAGAAGATCGATGCGCGGATGGCCGGTTACGCCAGCCCGGTCGATTTCTACGTCGATCGTCTCGCCGAAGGCATCGCCACGATCACGGCGTCGGTTGCACCCAATCCGGTGATCGTGCGTCTGTCGGACTTCAAGTCGAACGAATACGCCAACCTGATCGGCGGCAGCCGCTACGAGCCGCACGAAGAGAATCCGATGATCGGTTTTCGCGGCGCCAGCCGCTATGTCGATCCTTCGTTCAAGGATGCGTTCGCGCTGGAATGCCGTGCGGTGCGCAAGGTCCGCAACGAGATGGGGCTGACGAATCTGTGGGTGATGATCCCGTTCGTGCGCACGCTCGGCGAGGGTCGCAAGGTCCTGGAAGTGCTGGCCGAAAACGGAATCGAAAGGGGCGTCGACGACCTCAAGATCATCATGATGTGCGAGGTGCCGTCCAACGCATTGATGGCTGACGAATTCCTCGACCTGTTCGATGGATTCTCGATCGGTTCCAATGACCTGACCCAACTGACGCTGGGCCTCGACCGCGATTCCGCCATCGTCGCGAACCTGTTCGACGAACGCGATCCGGCGGTCAAGAAGCTGCTGTCAATGGCGATCAGCGCTGCGCGCGCGAAGGGCAAATACATCGGCATCTGCGGGCAAGGCCCGTCCGACCATCCGGATCTTGCCGAATGGCTGATGCAACAGGGCATCGAATCGGTATCGCTCAACCCCGACACCGTCGTCGACACCTGGTTGCAGCTGGCGAAATCAAAGGTGCGCGGCGACTGAGCTCGCAAACGATTGTTTTCGCCGCGCCGCCGCGCGCCGAAACAACTCGATCGCGGGCTTTTTTTTGGCTTGCCTGAGGCGCTACGGCGCCACGAACGCTGCCAGGTGCTTGCGGTAATAGCGCAATTCGTCGATCGAATCGCGCACGTCGCTCAATGCGGTGTGCGCGGATTCCTTGCGCACGCCGGCCAGTACCTGCGGCGCCCAGCGGCGCGCCAGCTCTTTCAACGTGCTGACATCGAGGCTGCGGTAGTGGAAGTGCTGCTCCACCTTTGGCATCAACCGGTGCAGGAAGCGTCGATCCTGGCAGATCGAATTGCCGCACATCGGCGATGTCTGTGGAGATACCCATTCGGCGAGGAATGCAAACGTGCGCGCTTCGGCATCCGCCATGTCGACGCCTTCGGCCAGGACCCGGCGCCACAAACCAGACCGGGTGTGCTGGACGCGGTTCCAGTCATCCATTGCTTCAAGCGTGGACAACGACTGCGCGATCGCAAGCTCCGGGCCTTCGGCCAGGATGTTGAGCTGGGAGTCGGTGACGATCGTGGCGATCTCGAGGATCGAATCACGATCGGTATCCAGCCCGGTCATCTCAAGGTCGATCCAGATCAGGCGGCCTTCGTTGTTTGAATTCGCGGCCATATGCTCGCAGTCGTGATCGTGTCGCGCCATGATATCCCAGCATCCGCCACGGACCCTCCGCCATGCCGCAGAACGCCGCGCTCACCCATTACGCCATCCTGACCGCGATGCTCGCGCCTGCCTTCTTCCTGACCGCGACTTCGTCGCTGCTGATGTCGGCCAATACCCGGCTGGCGCGCATCATCGATCGTACCCGCGTGCTTCTCAAGGAGCTTGCGGAGGCCGATGATCCGGAGGAAAGCGATCTCCTCGACCAGCGGATTGCACTGCAGCGGCGCAGGACGCTCATCGTCATGCGCGGCGGCCAGTTCCTGTATTTGGCGATCAGTTTCTTCGTCGCCACCAGCCTGACCGTCGCCGCGGATTCACTGGTTGGTTACCGGCTGGGTGCAACGCCGACGGTCCTGGCCGTGTTTGGAGTGTTGAGCATGTTCGCGGCCAGCGTCCTGCTCTCGCGCGAGTCCGCGCTTGCCGTGCGACTGGTCAACGACGAGATGGATCATGCCCATGCGCGCGCCAGACGGCGTGACTGATCATTCGATCGGGGATCTTGCGACTGGTGGACGAGCGCGTTTGCGGCGGAAGTAGTCAGTCAGGCGTGCGCCGGCTTCATCGGCCAGTATTCCGCCCCGCACGCCGACCCGGTGGTTGTGGCGGGGATCACCGAGCAGGTCGAACACACTCCCCGCGGCGCCGGTCTTGGGGTCGTTGGCTCCGTAGACCACGCGCGCGATACGCGCATGCACCATCGCCATCGCACACATGGCGCAGGGCTCGAGCGTCACGTACAACGTGCAGCCGATGAGTCGGTGATTGCCGAGGCGTGCGCCTGCCTGTCGCATCGCGTTGATCTCTGCATGGGCAGTCGGGTCGTGCTCGGTGATGTTGCGGTTCCAGCCTTCGCCGAGGACCGTGCCGCCTGCGTCGATGACGACGGCACCCACGGGAATTTCGTCGTCTTCGCGCTCGGCCCGCTCGGCGAGCGCGAGCGCATGGCGCATCCAATGCTCGTCCGCGCTATCCGTCATTCCCACTCGATCGTGGCAGGCGGCTTGCCGCTGATGTCGTAGACGACCCGCGACACCCCACGCAGTTCGTTGATGATGCGATTGGAGACCTTGCCGAGGAATTCGTGCGGCAGGTGCGCCCAGTGCGCGGTCATGAAGTCGACGGTCTCGACCGCGCGCAATGCGATGACCCACTCGTAGGCGCGCGCATCGCCGACGACGCCGACCGATTTCACTGGCAGGAACACGGCGAACGCCTGGCTGGTCTTGTCATAAAGGTCGGCCTTGCGCAGTTCATCGATGAAGATGTCGTCGGCGCGTGCCAGGAGGTCGGCGTACTCGCGCTTCACTTCGCCGAGGATGCGGACGCCAAGGCCCGGTCCCGGGAATGGATGGCGGTAAACCATCTGCGCCGGCAGGCCGAGCTCGACCCCGAGCCGGCGCACCTCGTCCTTGAACAGCTCGCGCAAGGGTTCGACCAACCCGAGCTTCATGTCGACGGGCAAGCCACCGACATTGTGATGACTCTTGATGACGTGCGCCTTGCCGGTCTTGCTGCCGGCCGACTCGATCACGTCGGGATAGATCGTCCCTTGCGCCAGCCACTTCGCATTGGCGAGCTTTTGCGATTCCTCGTCGAAAATGTCGACGAACAGGCTGCCGATGATCTTGCGCTTGGCTTCAGGATCGCTGACGCCTTCGAGTGCCGCGAAATAGCGGTCGGCTGCATCGACACGGATGACCTGGATGCCAAGGCCATGGGAGTCGGAAGCGCCCGCGAACGTCGCCATCACCTGGTCGCCCTCGTTCCAGCGCATCAGGCCGGTGTCGACGAACACGCAGGTCAGTTGATCGCCGATCGCCTTGTGCAGCAACGCTGCAACGACGGAGGAGTCAACGCCGCCCGACAAGCCGAGGATGACTTCGTCACTGCCCACCTTCGCGCGCACGCGCGCAATCTGGTCGTCGATGATGTGCTCGGCCGTCCACAGCGTCTGGCAGCCGCAGATGTCGACCACGAAACGACGCAGGATCGCTTGCCCGGACTTGGTGTGGGTGACCTCCGGGTGGAACTGCACGCCGTACCAGCGCTTGTCCTCGTTGGCCATCGCGGCAACCGGAATGCGGTCGGTGCGCGCCGTGACGATGAACCCCGGCGGCGCCTGTGACACGTGGTCGCCGTGACTCATCCAGACATCCAGGCGTGGTGGCGCGCCAGGTTGGTCCTTGAGCCCGTCGAGCAGCGAATCCTGCGCGACCAACTCGACCTGTGCATGGCCGAATTCGCGTGCGTCGGCAGCTTCGGTCTCGCCACCGAGCTGCAGCGCCATCGTCTGCATCCCGTAGCAGATGCCCAGGATCGGCAACCCCGCGTCAAACACCTGCTGCGCCGCCCTGGGCGCGTCAGTAAGCGTCGTGGACTCAGGGCCGCCCGACAGGATAATGCCCTTGGCACCAAACCGGGCGATCTCGGCCGGGTCGTGGTCCCACGCCCAGATCTCGCAATACACGCCGATCTCGCGGATACGACGCGCAATCAGCTGCGTGTACTGCGCGCCGAAATCGAGGATGAGGATACGGTCGGAATGGATGTTGTCGGTGTGGAGGTCTGTCATAAGAATGGGAGTGGGAAATAGGGAGTGGGGAGTAGGAGGGCAAAGCGAAGGTGCGGTTTCCAGTTCCCCACTTCCCACTGCCGCATTTCAGCCCATCCGGTAATTCGGCGGCTCTTTCGTGATCTGCACGTCGTGCACATGGCTCTCGCGCTGCCCAGCACCCGTGACCTTCACGAATGACGGCTTCTGGCGCATGTCTTCGATGGTCGCGCAGCCGACGTACCCCATCGTCGCGCGCAGGCCACCGGCGAGTTGATGCACCACGGCGCTCAGCGGACCACGGTACGGCACCCGCCCTTCGATGCCTTCGGGTACCAGCTTGTCGGCATCGGAGGCATCCTGGAAATAACGGTCCTTCGATCCCAGTTCCATCGCACCGAGCGACCCCATGCCGCGATAACTCTTGTAACTGCGGCCCTGGAACAGTTCGATCTCGCCCGGCGCTTCCTCGGTGCCTGCAAACAGGCCGCCGACCATTACCGTCGAAGCACCGGCGACAATCGCCTTGCCAATGTCACCGGAAAAGCGGATGCCGCCGTCGGCGATCAGCGGGATGCGATCCTGCAATGCCTCGGCCACCATCGACACCGCGGTGATCTGCGGTACGCCGACACCAGCCACGATCCGCGTGGTACAGATCGAACCCGGGCCGACACCGACCTTGACCGCGTCCGCGCCCGCATCCATCAGCGCCAGTGCAGCGTCTCCGGTGACGATGTTGCCGCCGATCACCTGCAGCCTCGGGAAACGTTTCTTGGTCCAGGCGACGCGATCGATCACGCCTTGCGAATGACCGTGCGCGGTGTCGACGATGATGACGTCGACGCCTGCCGCCACCAGCGCTTCGATGCGCTGCTCGGTATCACCACCGACACCGACCGCGGCACCGACCAGCAAGCGTTCGCTGCTGTCATAGGCGGCGTTGGGGTTGTCGGATTTTTTCTGGATGTCCTTCACGGTGATGAGGCCGCGCAGCTCGAAGCCGTCGTTGACCACCAGCACTTTCTCGATGCGATGCTTGTGCAGCAACTGGATCACTTCGTCATCCGATGCGCCTTCGCGCACCGTGATCAGGCGATCCTTCTTGGTCATGATGTGGCGGACCGGATCGTCGAGCTTCTTCTCGAAGCGCATGTCGCGACCGGTGACGATGCCGACCAGGTGGCCGTCGCCATCGACCACCGGGACGCCGGAAATGTTGCGGGCACGGGTGAGCTTGAGCACTTCCCCGATTGTGGTCTCGGGACCGACGGTGAACGGCTCGCGGATCACGCCCGCCTCGAATTTCTTGACGCGCGCGGCTTCGGCAGCCTGGCGTTCGACGCTCATGTTCTTGTGGAGGATGCCGATGCCGCCGAGCTGGGCCATCGCGATGGCCAGGCGCGCTTCGGTCACCGTGTCCATCGCCGCCGCGAGGATAGGCAGGTTCAGGCGCAGGTCGCGGGTCAGGCGCGTGGCGAGACAGACATCCTTGGGCAGGATGGTCGAATGCGCCGGGACGAGGGATACGTCGTCGTAAGTGAGCGCTTCAGCCTGGATGCGCAGCATGGGCGGGTCCGGATGGATGAAGCGCGCCATTGTAACGCGTCGCAGGCACCCGGCGCTGTGGCTACGAAGAGCTATCCGCCGCCTCGGCCGCTTCCAGCGTGTTCTGCATCAGCGTCGCCACCGTCATCGGCCCTACTCCGCCCGGTACCGGCGTGATCCAGCTCGCCCGCTCGGCCGCGGCGTCGAAGCCGACATCGCCCACCAGGCGCCCGTCATCGAGGCGATTGATGCCGACATCGATCACGACCGCTCCCGGCTTCACCCACTCGCCCGGAATCAGCGCCGGACGGCCCACCGCCACCACCAGGATGTCGGCGCCCCGCACGCTGGCCTCCAACACGTCCGGCGGCGTGAATTTGTGGCAGCAGGTCACGGTGCAGCCGGCGATCAGCAGTTCCAATGCCATCGGCCGGCCGACGTGGTTGCTGACACCAACAATCGTCGCGCTGGCGCCGCGTACCGGGCGATCGGTCCAGGCCAGCAGCGTGGTGATACCGCGCGGCGTACACGGACGCAGGCCGAACTGGCGCAGCACGAGGTGGCCGACGTTTTCGGGATGGAAGCCGTCGACATCCTTGCGCGGGTCAATGCGATGGATCAGAGCGGTGGCGTCCCGGCGGTCCGGCAGTGGCAATTGCACGAGGATGCCATGCACATCGGGATCGGCGTTGAGTGTGTCGATCAGTGCCAGGAGGTCGGCATCGCTGGTGTCGGCCGGCAGGTCGTAATCGATCGCGCGGATGCCTACTTTCTCCGCGGCGCGGCGCTTGTTGCGAACGTACACACCGGAGGCGGGATCGTTGCCGACCAGCACCACGGCCAACCCCGGTCGCGGCCTGCCCGCGGCAACGCGTGCGTCGACCTGCGCCTTGAGGGTGTCGAGCAATTCCTCGGCAATCCGTTTGCCGTCGAGGATCTTCGCCTTCGAGCCTGGAGCCTGGTGTGCGGGAGCCGTCATGCAGGTGTGGTCTGTGCTGCGCTGGAGTCGATGACATGCATTATCTACTATCGACTACTGCCCATTGAACGCCTCCGCCATGACCGACTCCGACGCCGTTGCAAAGGACTTCCAGACCATCCAGATCGAAGCGGCCGCTTTCCGCCCCCTGTTGCAGCATCTGATGCAGGAACGGCCGGAAGTGCAGAACATCGATCTGATGGTTCTCGCCGGCTTCTGCCGCAACTGCCTGTCCGACTGGTACCGCGAGGCTGCCGAATCCCACGGCATCACGATGACCAGGGACGAGGCGCGCGAAGCGGTTTACGGCATGCCATTTCCGGAATGGAAGCAGAAGCATCAAAAGGAGGCGACGCCGGAACAACTGGCGGCATTCGAGGCGGTGCAGCGAAAATCGGGCGGCGCCTGACGTGGGTGACGTTGCGTTACGGCGGATTCCCGGGGGTGGGACACCGTGGCACCGGCGGGTCGGCGCCAAGCACGCATTTGATGCAGCACGTCGGCGGCGTTATTGCCATCGACATCCCCCCCGGTAACGGCGGCATCGATTCGTTGCGAGGGATTTGAGCCAACGCTGCGGCCGGCTTCAGCTTCAGCAGCGCCGCCCAATCCTGGCGGTTGAAATTGCAGGACGACTCGGCATCAGGCGAACACTGGGGATCCACGCCAGAACGTTGCGGCAACCCCCAGAAATTGCCGGCCCGGTTCACGTGGAGCAGGCGCATGGTCACGCCCTGCTGGACATTGCCGCCGATGAGATAAACCTTGCCGTCATTGTCCGGATTGACCGCGGCGATGATGTCGCAATGCATGTTGAGTGAGCCGCTATTCGCATTGAGCGCGGCGACCAGACCGGCGTAGCCATAGGTCCTGCCGGGAATCCGCACATAGCACAGCAGGTCGCCGGTGCCCGGCCTCGCGTTGGCCGGATCCAGGTAAAGGAAGGGGCTTTCTTCGGGATGCAGCCAGGCATCGCGCACGTAGTCGAAATGACTGGCGGATCCGCGAAAGCCTGGCACATCGGCCTTCCTCATCACATACGACACGAAAGCCGCGGACCAGGGTGTGTCGATGATGAAAGCGCGGCACGGCGGCGAGGGGCGATTGTCCAGCGCGTAGCCACAGTCGGAGGCACCGGCAAAGCCGCCCACCTGCGCCAGCAGCCCGCTGTCGCGCCAATAGCCTGCAACCCGACGCCAGGCTTCGGTGGCACCGTCGGCGAGCCGGCTGGTTTCGCCTTCCATCACGGTCGTGCTCGCAACCCGTCCCTCGGCAGTGATGAACGGGCGATACCACAACACGTTTTCGTTGCACGCAATCGCTGCAATGCGGGTGGCCGTCTCGGTGGACGACTGCTGCTGCCGCAACGTCGGGCAGAGGTCCGCGGCACTTGCGGCGGACGCCGCCAGCAGGCAAATCCCGGTGGAGATCACTCGATACATCGATCAAGGCCTCGTCCAATGCCGCGCGGCCTTTGCTCCGGTATCTATCGTCCGGAGCAGAATGCCGCGTAGTCGATATACCCCGGGAAGGGTCTGCCCGGTGTGCAGACCGTGCAATCCGGGTCAGGCGCCAGCCGCGTCTCGCGAAAACGCATCGCCAGCGCATCGAAATGCAACAGACGGCCCGCGAGCAGTTCGCCGATACCGAGGATCAGCTTGATCGCCTCGGTCGCCTGCAACAGGCCGATGACGCCGGGCAGGACGCCGAGGACGCCAGCCTCGGCGCAATTGGGCGCGGCATCGGGCGGCGGCGGTTCCGGAAACAGGCAGCGGTAACACGGTGCGACACCACGCTGGCGGCCGGCATCGAACACGCTCAGCTGCCCTTCGAAGCGATGCACGGCGCCGTAGACCAGTGGTTTTCCGAGCTTCACACACGCGTCGTTCAACAGGTACCGCGCAGGAAAGTTGTCGGCGCCGTCGATCACCACGTCCACGCCCTCGAGATGCCGCTCGACATTGTCGCTGGTGATGCGTTCGCCGATGGCTTCGATCCGGGTGCGCGGATTGAGCGCCACGAGTGTCATCGCTGCGGACTCGACCTTGCGCGTGCCGATCCGGGCGTCGGTATGCAGGATCTGTCGCTGCAGGTTGCTGCGGTCGACGACGTCGTCATCCACCAGCCGCAACGTACCGATGCCGGCAGCGGCCAGGTAGAACGCCGCGGGTGAGCCGAGTCCACCGGCGCCGACCAGCAACACCCGTGCGGCTTCGAGGTGCTTCTGGCCATCGAGGCCGACCTCAGGCAGGCGCAGGTGGCGCGAGTAGCGTTCGCTGAAATCGGCATCGACGTCCGGTCTGACCATGGGCAGCGCGGCCGCTTCCCATGCCATCGTGCCCCCGGCAACGGAGGACAGTTTGCTATAGCCGGACATCGCCAATGCCTGCGCAGCCAGTTGGGAGCGCTGGCCGCCTTGGCAGATCAGCAGGATTTCGGCATCGCGATCGGGCAGAAATGTTTGTGGATGCGATTCGAGTTGCATGCGTTCGATGCCACGCGCGCCTTCGGCCATGCCGAGTGCGCGCTCGTGTTCCGCGCGGACGTCGATCAGCAACGCGCCAGCTCGCAGGCAGGCCAGCGCTTGTTCCGGGCTGAGTTCACGAACGCTCATGGCACCATTATCCGCTCGCCGCTGCTCAGTAGGGCAGCACCTGGACCACATCACCTGCGTTGAACATCCGTTCGCCTTCCGGCAACACGATCAACGCATCGGATTGCGCCGCGGCAGCGAGCCGATGAGAGCCGTCCGCAGGATTGGGGGCGACCCGAAGCGTGCCATCGACGTCGGGCAGCAAACGACCTCGCAGGAATTCGCGACGGGCGTGGCGCTTGTCGAAACCCGACGCCATTCGTGCATGCCAGGACGCACGCGGCTCTGCCCTGCCCTGCAGTCCGTCGAGCAAGGTGCGGCCCAGGGTGAGCCAGGTGGCCAGCACCGAGACCGGATTGCCGGGTAATCCCAGAAACTGCGCGCGGTCGAGTTGCCCGAACAGCAGCGGCATGCCCGGCCTCATCCGTACCTTCCAGAAATGCACGCGGCCGTGCTGCTGGATCAACGCCGGAATGTGGTCCTTCTCGCCTGCGGAAACCGCGCCGCAGGTGATCACGACATCAAAGCTCGACGCCGCGTCGCGCAGCATCGTAGTGATGACTTCCGGGTTGTCCGGCAACGTCGGCCAGGCGGTGGGTTCCAGGCCATCGGCGCGCAGCAGGCCCATCAGCAATTCACGATTGGAGTTGTAGATTTCACCCGGCTGCAACGGCAGGCCAGGCTCGATCAGCTCGTCGCCGGTCGTGAACACCGCCACGGTCGGACGTTGCGACACTTCCAGTTGCGCCTGCCCAAGCGACGAGGCCATCGCGACGCGTGGCGGAGTCATCACATCACCGCGCGACGACACCAGGTCGCCTACGCGCACGTCCTCGCCAGCCCGACGCACGTGTGCGCCCGGGCGTAATTCGCCGCCGGTAAAAACACGCGCGCCATCGACACGCACAGCTTCCTTGATTGCGACCGTGTCGGCCCACGCAGGCAATGGCGCGCCGGTAGTGATCCGCACGCATTCGCCCACGCCGATGGCAAGATCCAACAGACGCCCTGCGAACTGCTCGCCGATGAGGTGCAGTCCCGTGACGCCCGCATCGGCGAGGTCGGCGTGTCGCAATGCGTAGCCATCCATCGCGCTGTTGTCGAACGGTGGCAGCGCCATGGATGCGACGAGGTCCTGCGCAAGCACGCGGCCATGCGTGCGCGACAACCCGATCCGCTCGGTCGACAGGCGATGTGCTTGCGCGACCTTCTCGATGACGGCGCGAGCTTCGTCGAACTGAAGGCCACTCGGAAAGTCATTCATGGCGCAAGCTCGATCCCGGCCGCGATGAGATCGGTCGGCGTGTTGAGGTTGCCGAAGCGCACGCCTGGGAAGCGCACCCCGGCCATTCCCAATTGATCCTGCAATGCGTGAACTGCGAAGTTGCGGCTCGCGATGGCAGCGGCAATCGCTTCACGCAACGCATCGGCCTGCCACAGCGCGACCAATGGCTGCGGGCCGTCGTCGTCGACTGCGAACACGCCCGTTGTGGACGCTTCGGCAGCCAATGTCTCCAGCAGGCATTCGTTGACGCCGGCGACATCGACCGGGAGCATCAGCAGCCAGGGCGTGTGGCAAGTTCGCGCGAGTGCATCGAGCCCGCCGATCGGGCCGGCATCGGGCAAGGCGTCGGCAACCGTTGTCATGCCATGTTCGGCATAGCGCGACAGATCACGATTGGCACTGACGATGACCGTGGCGACCTGCACATCGAAGCGGCGCGCGATCCGCAAGACCTGTGGGACGCCATCGCGCTCGAGCCAGGCCTTGTCAAAACCACCGAGTCGCAATGCGCGACCGCCGGCAAGGATACCGAGCGTAACCAGGCTTCGATCCATCATCACGCGTGGCCTACGCTGCAGGCTTTCACTTGCCGCGTTTGATGTGCCGGATCAGTCGCCGCTTCTTCGCGACCTGCTTGTCGCTGAGCACGTTCTTCTTGTCCTTGTACGGATTCTCGCCCTCCTTGAACACGAAGCGCACTGGCGTACCGACCAGCTTGAAACGCTTGCGGAAGAAGTTCTCGAGATAACGCCGATAGGTGTCCGACAAGGTCCGCAGGCGATTGCCGTGGACAATGAACGTGGGCGGATTCTCGCCGCCGGGATGGGCGAAACGAAGCTTGGCGACATGTCCACGCACGACGGGCGGCGGATTGGTCTCGTATGCGATCTCGAGCGCCTTGGTGACTTCGGCGGTGCTGAATTTGTGTGTGGCTGACTTGTGGGCGCGATGGATCGCCTTGAATAACTCACCCAGGCCGGAACCATGCAACGCCGAGATGTGCATCGATTCGGCCCAACTGACGAAGCCGAGCTTGCGCGTCACCAGCGAGTCGGTCTGCTTGCGCTGGTAATCGCTCTGCCCGTCCCACTTGTTGACGGCGACGACAAGCGCACGGCCGGCATCAAGCACCGCGCCGAGCACGGTGGCGTCCTGGTCGGTCACGCCTTCGCCAGCATCCAGCATGATCACCGCGACCTGGCAGTGCTCGATCGCCTGCAGCGTCTTGACCACCGAGAACTTTTCAATCGCTTCTTCGACCTTGCCGCGGCGGCGCAGGCCGGCGGTATCGATCAGTCGATATTTCCGGCCGTCGCGATCGAGGTCAACGGCGATCGAATCGCGAGTGGTACCTGGCACTTCGGAAGCGATCATCCGCTCCTCGCCAAGGATGCGGTTTACAAGCGTCGATTTGCCGACGTTGGGGCGACCCACAAACGCAATGCGGATGCGCTCTGGATCGTTATCGAGTATTTCGGCATCGCCATCTTGAGGCAGTGTCGCCAACACCTGGGCGAGCAGCGTGTCGATGCCATGCTTGTGTGCTGACGAGACGGCTAGTGCGTGTTTGAGGCCGTAACGCGCGAACTCGCCGACCGCAGCCTGCCCATCGATGCCATCGGTCTTGTTGACGACGAGGAAGGTCGGCGTGGCGACTTTGCGCAGCCACGCGAGTATCTCGTCGTCGATGGTCGATGCGCCCTCTCGGCCGTCGACCACGAACAGGATCAGGTCAGCTTCCTCGGCCGCAGCACGCGATTGTTTTGCGGTCGCCCCAGCAAGTCCTTCCTCGATGCCGGCGATGCCGCCGGTGTCTACCAGCACGAACGGGTGCTCGGCATCGAGCCGGCACACGCCGTAGTTGCGGTCGCGGGTAACGCCGGGCTCGTCGTGCACAAGAGCATCGCGCGAACGCGTCAGCGCGTTGAACAATGTCGATTTACCGACATTGGGGCGACCGACCAGGGCGACGAGAGGCAACATGAGCGTGTATGCGTTCCAGAAAAATACGAAAGTGAAAACGCGCGACCCCGGGCAGTAAAACCACCCGGGGTCGCGAAAGGGTTGACTTCGGTGCTACTGCCCGAGGCGGTACGCGCTGATGCGACCGTCGGTGTCCTGCGCGACCAGGATGCCGTCGGCCACTACGGGCGCGGCGCGCAAGGCGTCTTTCCCGACGCGACTGCGTGCGGCAAGCGCGCCATCGGCGAGTTTCAACCAGTGCAGGTAACCATCGAAATCGCCGACCACGGCATAGTCGCCCTGGATGGCTGGCCCCGTAACACTACGGCGCGCCAGCGCGTCTTGCTGCCACAACCCGTTGCCGCCGGTTTTGTCGAGACCCCAGACCGTGCCGGTAGTACCGGAGACGACCACTTTGTCGCCCGACACCCCGGCGCGACCCGGGCCGCCGGCATCGTGCGACCACAACGGACGGCCGCTGGGTGCGTCGAGTGCCATGGTCTGCTTCTTGTAGCTGGTCGCATACAACGTGGTGCCGTCGAGTGTCGGGCTGCCATCGACATCGGCCATGCGCTCCAGCTCGGTACGACCCTGGGCTTCGGCGATGGTCTGCTCCCACAACTGATGGCCGTCGGAAATGGCCAATGCCGTCAGCGTGCCGTCATCGTTGCCAACGAACACGAAGCCAGGGCCGAGCACGGGCGCGCCATTGCCGCGCACGCTCAGCGGCGGCAACTCGTGGTTCCAGAACCAGCGGCGCGTGCCGGTGGCTGCATCGAAGGCGGTGACCCGGCCATCGTTGGAGCGGACAAACACCGTGCCCTGCCCGATCGTGGGCGGGGCGATGATCTCGTTGCCCACCTTGGCCTTCCATTTCTGGACGCCGGTCGCTGCATCGAGCGCGACCACGTCGCCCTCCAGACTGCCGGCAACGACCAAGCCATCGCCAGCGCCGGGACCACCGGATAGCGGGAGCTTGGAGTCGTAATGCCACAGCACCGCGCCAGTCTTGAGGTCGAAGGCACGCACCCCGCCGTGAACCGCGGCCGCATAGACATGACCATCGGCGATCATCGGGCCTTGCCGCGCACCGAGCAGGCCTTCGCCTTTGCCGGCTTGCGCCGACCACAGCCTGGCCACGGTCACCGATGGCGTGAATTCCGTCAACGCCGCAGGCTTGAGCGCAGCATCCTTCTTGCCGGAAAACAGATTCTTGACGCTGCTGCAGCCGCTGAAAGCGACCACGCAGGACAGGGCCAGGGCGAGCGTAGCGCCTGACTTCATCGCGCGTTTTTTCGGCGCACGTTTGGAAAGAGCAGGTTTCATCAAGTCTTCGTCTCGGGCTTGGTGGATGTTCCACCGACTTCGGAAAGTTTCAATTCGACCAGGCGCCGCTGGGGCGCCCCCACATCCAGGCGGGTCAGTGCCTTCGCATAAGCCATGCGGGCATCATCGCGATGACCCAAGGCAAAGTGCGCGTCACCGCTTACCTGCAGTATCTCGGGATCCGTGCTCTCGGGGGGCAGCAGCTTCAGCGCCTCGCCGGCTTTGCCCGCATCGACCAGCAGGCGCGCAAGGCGTTGCGTGACGATCGCCGACAGCGCCGGCTCGGATGGCTTCGCCGCGCGCAACGTCGTGATGGCGGCGTCGCGCTGGCCGGCGTCGAGTTGCGCCTTGGCAAGCTCGAGCGCCGCCAGCGACCCATAAGCGGCTTCCGACGACAGCGCCGCAACCTGTGGCCGTGCCTGCTCGAGCTTCTTCGCCTGGATAGTGTCGATTGCGGCCTGGTAGCGTTCGCCTGTTTCGATCCGGGCGCTTTCCTGCTGCTTCTGCCACCACTGCCAGCCGCCGATCAGGGCCAGTCCAAGGATCACGCCACCGATCAGTCCGGCGCCATTGGCTTGCAGCCAGGTACGTACTTTTTCGCTTTGTTCGTGCTCATCGAGCAAGTCGTCAATTGCCATGCCGGGGTGTGTGCCTGTTGCCGGGCGCCGAAATCGCTATTCAGAATCTCGGCGCCAGTGGGGTGGACTGAGTCGCGGCCCGTGGGCCGACGGAAGATCAGTCGGCAGCAGGCGCGAGGGAACCGTCAGAGGATACCGTAAAGCGCGCGACATTCGAGCGCAGGTAAGGCGTCAGGTCCTGGACCTGGCCGTTGCGCTTCACCTTGACCGCTGCCGCGTTGCCGAGCACGACCCGCGCGACGTCACCTGCGGCATAGCTGCGTTGCTCACCTGCGCGCAACATTGACCCCTCGAGTGGGCGCCCATCACGTGCGAAGACTTGCACCCAGCTGTCGGCAGTCAACTGCAACGACAACGCGGGTGCGGAGACGGGACTTGCGGGCAACGGTGTGAGCGACGCGACCAATGGGCTGGGCTCGGCCCCCACCACGGCGTCTGTTTTCGCACTGTTATTGGCCGCGCCGGCATTGGCCGGCATGTCGAGCGGCGCTGCATCGTGCGCAACCACGCCCAGGTGCGGCCGCGTCGCAAGCCAGACCGGCACGGCAATCGCGGCGGTCAGCACGATGTAGATCAGGCGGCGCCCGACCTGCTCGGCCAGGCGCTGCATCGGCGGCGTGTAGGTGCGGGGCACCAGCACCGGCGGCTCGACCGGCGCGACGCCGGAAGCGGCAACCATCGGCGCAGTCGTGAGGCCCAGCAGGCGGGAATAGCTGCGTAACTGTCCGCGCACGAAGACCGGTGCACCGAGGCGGCTCCAGTCTTCGGCTTCCAGCGACTGCACCACGCGCACAGGCATTTTCAGTCGCGCGGCGACGTCGGCCTCGGTCAGGCCGGCCGCCTCGCGGGTTTTGCGCAACCGCACCCCACAGCCGCGGCTCCCGTCGGGGATGCCATCGTCGAGGTCGGCTCTAGTCAGTTTTGGACTTGCCTGCATCATGGTTGACTCGCATCCCCAGACGAGACGGGCCGCCCCTGCGGAAATTCCGTCCCGATGCGTTGAACATAACGAGCAGCCGCGGCGCTGTCGCCAAGTTTTTGCTCAATTTGTGACGCAAGTTGTAACACTTGGACGCTGGCGGGCGCTACTGCCAGTCGTCGCTCGGAAAAGGCCCGCGCTTGCAGGTAGCGCCCGGCGCGATATTCACTCTCAGCCATCGCGGCGAGAGCCACCGGGCTGGAAGGGTCAAGTTCCAGCGCCCGGGTCAGATCACGTTGGGCGCGCGCCGCCTGCCCCGCCGTGAGGGCGCAGGAGCCAGCATTGGCCAGTGCAGCAACCGGCGTCGCGTAGCCGCGATCGGCAAGGGCGCGGTCGAACATGGGCAGCGACTCGGCCGCCCGGCCATTCCCGCATAGCCACGCACCATAGTTGTTGAGCGCCGCGCCGCGGGTCGGCGCGAGAGCGACCGCCTTCGCGTAAAAGCCACCCGCCTGGGCAGCATGGCCGCGCTGCTCCTGGATCATGCCAAGCAGGGTGTAGCCGTCTGCAGACTTTGGATCGGCCTTCAGGGCCGCCCTGGTCTCGGTCTCCGCCTCATCCAGTTGGCCGGCCCCCAGGCGCTGCTCGGCCAGCGCAATACGGTCGATTGCAGTCACGCGTAGTGCGTCTTGCGGGTCGTCGCGCACGTTGTATTCCGGCGCCGTCCGGTGGTAGTCGTTCTTGAACGGCTGTTTGATGAACGTCAGCCGTGAACAGCCAGCTCCCACAACCAATGGTGCCAGGGCCGCGATTGCGATCACGTTACGCAGCCGCATCGGTCGCTCCCTGCGCTTGCAGCTTCTTGCGGAAATCCGCCTGGCGACGGGTGCGATCCATGACCTGGCCTTTCAGCTGGCCGCAGGCCGCATCGATGTCGTCGCCGCGGGTTCGACGGACCATGGTCAGGATGCGTGCGTCGAGCAGCAGCTTCTGGAACGCGCGGATGTCTTCCTCCGTCGAACGTTCGAAGCGTGTGCCGGGAAATGGGTTGAATGGAATCAGGTTGACCTTCGCGGCATCCTTCATCTGCACCGCATTGTCGAACTGGCGCATCAGCCGCGCGAGTTGGCGCGCGTGTTGTGGCTGGTCGTTGACTCCCTTCATCATCGTGTACTCGAAGGTGATCGAAGAGCGCGGCTTGCGTTGCACATAGCGCTGGCATGCCGCCATCAACTCTTCAATCGGATACTTCTTGTTGAGCGGCACCAGCTCGCTGCGCAACTCGTCGTTGGCCGCATGCAACGAGACGGCCAGCGAAACGTCACTTTCTTCGCCGAGACGGTCGATCATCGGCACCATGCCGGCAGTCGACAGGGTGACGCGTTTATTGGCAAGCCCGTAGCCGAGGTCGTCGCGCATGATGCTCATGGCGCGCACGACGTTGTCGAAATTCATCAGCGGTTCGCCCATGCCCATCATCACCACGTTGGTGAGCTTGCGGCGCTGGTGCGGGACGTTGCCGAGGTGGCGGGCGGCCACCCAGACCTGGCCGATGATCTCCGCAGTCGTCAGGTTGCGATTGAAACCCTGGGTTCCGGTCGAGCAGAACTGGCAGTTGAGCGCGCAACCGACCTGCGACGACACGCACAAGGTGCCGCGACCCTTGTCCGGGATGAAGACGGCTTCGATCGCGTTCTTCGGGTCCATGCCGAGCAACCATTTGTGGGTGCCATCCGTGGATGCCTGGTCAAAAATGACGATCGGTGCCCGCACTTCAGCATGCTGCTCCAGCTTGGCGCGGAGCGTCTTGCCAAGGTCGGTCATTTCGCCGAAATCAGTGACGTAGCGGTGGTGGATCCACTTCATCACCTGGTGTGCGCGGTAACGCTTTTCGCCGAGGACTTGCTCGAAGAAGTCTTCCAGCCGCACGCGATCGAGGTCGAAGAGGTTCTTCTTCGACCCGATTGCGTTTGGCAACTTCGCATCCTGGTCCGACTCACGCGCAGCCACCGCCGTCGCCTCGTCGGCAAAGGCAATCTCGATGGTCTTGTCGCGCGTGCTCATGCGTGTCGGCATCGGTCTCAACGGGCGTAGACGTCAGTGGCCGGGAAGAAGTAAGCCATTTCGATCGCCGCGTTCTCGGCGGAGTCCGAACCGTGCACCGCATTCGCGTCGATGCTGTCGGCAAAGTCGGCGCGGATGGTACCGGCGGCGGCATCCTTCGGATTGGTCGCGCCCATCAGGTCGCGATGCTTCAGCACCGCGCCCTCGCCTTCGAGCACTTGGATCATCACCGGGCCGGAGCTCATGAAGTTGACCAGCGCGCTGAAGAACGGACGCTCGCGATGCACGGCGTAGAAACCTTCAGCCTCCTGCCTGGACAGGTACTTCATCCGGGCCGCAACGACCTTGAGGCCGGCTTTTTCAAAACGCGAATAGATCTCGCCGATGACGTTCTTGGCGACGGCATCGGGCTTGATGATCGAGAGGGTGCGCTCCAGCGCCATGGGGAATTTCTCCGGGCAGGCGGGCCGCGGAACGTTACGTGGACGTGCTTCACGTTTACGTGCAGTTCGCGGTCCGAGGATAACAGAAAAACCCGCGTACAAACGCGGGTTTAGCCGACATGGCTATAGTAATTCTAACGGAACCGGCACCCTACTTGCACGCTCGATGAGGCGGTGTCAATTGACGGGGTTCAGGCGCAGGACTAAAGTTAAACAAGCGTTTGATTCAGGAGTGCGCATGGTGGCTATCACCGCCCCCTTTTCGACCAAGGACCGCATCCTTGGCGCGGCCGAAGAATTGTTTGCCCAATTCGGGTTCAGCGGCACGTCCCTGCGCCAGGTCACCAGCCGTGCCGACGTCAACATCGCCGCGGTCAACTACCACTTTGGCAGCAAGGAAAACCTCGTCAATGAGGTTTTCCGCCGGCGCATGGATGAAATGAGCGCGCAGCGGCTGGCGCGCCTGCGCGCAGCGATCCAGCACCACCCGGGGGAACTCGAGCCGGTATTGGCGGCGTTCGTCGAGCCCGCCCTGGCGCTGGCGCAGGATCGACACGGCGGTGGCGCCTTCATTCGCGTCATCGCCCGCGCCTATGCTGAAAAGAACGACAGCCTGCGCAGCTTCCTTTCCCACCAGTACGGGCATGTGCTGCGTGAGTTCGCAAAGGCGATTGCCGGCTGCGTGCCGGCGTTGAGCAAGGAGGAGTTGTACTGGCGCCTCGACTTCCTGTCGGGCGCGCTGACCTATGCGATGGCCGACTTCGGGATGATCAAGCGGCCGTCCGGGGTCTCCGAGGCCGCACAGCGGGAACGCGCGGCACGCGAACTGATTCGTTTTGCCGCTGCCGGGCTGAAGGCCTGAAAACTCAGATAGAACCAAATTAATTCAAGGGCTTGATCGATATGTCTCAGAAATTACTTGTCCGACGTGCAGCGGTACTCGGTGCCGGCGTGATGGGCGCACAGATCGCCGCGCAGCTGACCAATGCCGGTGTCGATACCGTGCTGTTCGATCTCCCCACAAAGGAAGGAGACCCGAACGGCATCGCACTCAAGGCCATCGTCAACCTCGGCAAAATGTCGCCCGCCCCTCTCGCCAGCAAGACGTTGGCAGAAGCGATCGTCCCGGCCAACTACGACGATGGATTGGAACTGCTGCGCGGCTGCGATCTGATCATCGAGGCCATCGCCGAACGCATGGACTGGAAGCAGGACCTCTACCGCAGGATCGCGCCCTTCGTCCCCGAGCATGCCACCCTGGCCAGCAATACCTCCGGCCTTGGCATCGACGCCCTGGCCGACGTGCTGCCGGAACAGCTGCGCGATCGCTTCTGCGGGGTGCATTTCTTCAACCCCCCGCGTTACATGCACCTTGCCGAGTTGGTCCCGGCGCGGACGACGGACGCGGCCGTGCTGGAAGGACTCGAGACCTTCCTGACGACGACGCTCGGCAAAGGCGTGGTGATTGCCAAGGACACCCCCAACTTCATCGGCAACCGGATCGGCGTGTTCTCGATCCTGGCGACCATGCACCACACCGCGCAGCTGGGGCTGAGCTTCGACGAGGTCGATGCGCTGACGGGGCCCGCCATCGGGCGGCCGAAATCGGCGACCTACCGCACCGCCGACGTGGTCGGCCTGGACACCATGGCGCACGTCATCAAGACCATGGCCGACACGCTTGCCGACGATCCATGGCATGCGTATTTCAAGGTGCCGAAGTGGCTGGAGGCGTTGATCGCCAAGGGCGCGCTCGGGCAGAAAACCGGCGCCGGCATCTACACCAAGCGCGGCAAGGACATCCTCGTGCTCGATCTCAAGGCACAGGGCTACCGCGCCAGCACCGGCGAAGTCGCGCCCGAAGTTGCTGCGATCCTGAAAGAAAAGGACCCGTCGACGAAATTCGCCGCGTTGCGCGCCAGTCCGCATCCGCAGGCGCAGTTGCTGTGGGCGGTGTTTCGCGACCTGTTCCATTACAGCGCTTATCACCTTGCGTCGATCGCCGATACCGCGCGCGATGTCGACCTCGCGATCCGCTGGGGCTATGGCTGGTCGCTGGGCCCGTTCGAGACCTGGCAGGCGGCAGGCTGGAAACAGGTCGCCGAATGGATCGCCGAGGACATCGTCGCAGGCAAGGCGATGAGCAACGCGCCGCTGCCGGACTGGGTGTTCGATGGCCGCGACGGCGTGCACGGCGCCGAGGGCAGCTACAGCCCGGCGAAGAACGCCAAGCTGCCGCGCTCCGCCCTGCCCGTCTACAAGCGCCAGCGATTCCCCGACCCGCTGCTGGGCGAGCGGTTCGATCCGGGCGAGACCGTGTTCGAAAATAATGGCCTGCGCCTGTGGCACGACGGCGACGGCATTGCGGTCGCGTCGTTCAAGACCAAGCTGCATACGGTCAACGATCAGGTGATGGACGGCTTGCAGCAGGCGATCGCCATCGCCGAACGCGACTTCCGCGGCATGGTGATCTGGCAGCCGAAGGAGCCGTTCTCCGCCGGCGCGGATCTCGCCGGTGCGTTGGGGTTGCTGCAGGCTGGGAACGTCGCCGGCTTCGAGGCGATGGTCGCCAACTTCCAGGCGACGAGCCAACGCATCAAGTATTCGCTGGCGCCCGTGGTCGCAGCGGTGCGCGGGCTCGCCCTCGGCGGCGGCTGCGAGTTCCAGATGCATGCGGCGCGCACGGTCGCGCATCTTGAAAGCTACATCGGCCTGGTCGAAGCCGGCGTCGGCCTGTTGCCCGCAGGTGGTGGATTGAAGGAACTGGCGGTGCGCGCATCGCAAGCCGCAGGTCCTGGCGGCGATGTCTTCGCACAACTCAAACCCGCGTTCGAAGCGGTCGCGATGGCGAAGGCCTCAACCTCCGCCATGGAAGCAAAGGAGCTCGCTCTGCTGCGTCCCGGCGACGTCGTCGCCTTCAACGCATACGAACTGCTGCACATCGCAAAACAGCAGGCCCTCGCGCTGGCCGAAAGCGGCTACCGCCCGCCCCTGCCCGCGCGCCGGATTGCCGTAGCCGGAGACGTCGGCATCGCCACCTTCAAGATGATGCTGGTCAACATGCTCGAAGGGCATTTCATTTCGCCGCACGATTACGAAATCGCGACGCGTATCGCCACGGTCCTGTGCGGCGGCGAAGTCGACCGCGGCTCGCTCGTGGATGAGGAATGGCTGCTGCAACTGGAGCGCGAGCATTTCGTCGCGCTGGCGCAGATGCCGAAGACCCAGGAACGCATCGCACACATGCTCAAGACCGGCAAACCGTTGCGTAATTGAGCGACGACAAGGACACGACAATGAACAAGCAACTCCAGGATGCCTACATCGTCGCCGCTACCCGCACGCCGGTCGGCAAGGCGCCGCGCGGCATGTTTCGCAACACCCGTCCCGACGACATGCTTGCGCATGTCCTGCGCAGTGTCATCGCGCAGGCGCCAGGGATCGACGTAAGCCGCATCGACGATGCGATCATCGGTTGCGCGATGCCCGAGGGCGAGCAAGGCATGAACGTCGCGCGCATCGGCTTGCTGTTGGCCGGGCTCCCGAACACGATTGCCGCCCAAACCATCAACCGCTTCTGTTCCTCGGGCCTGCAGGCCGTGGCGCTGGCGGCCGACCAGATCCGTCTCGGCAATGCCGAGCTGATGCTGGCCGGGGGTGTCGAGTCGATGTCAATGGTGCCGATGATGGGCAACAAGGTCGCGCTGTCGCCTTCCGTCTTCAAGGATGACCACATCGCCATCGCGTATGGCATGGGCATCACTGCCGAGAAGGTGGCCGAGGAGTGGAAGGTTTCACGCGAGGACCAGGATGCGTTCGCCCTAGGTTCGCACCAGAAGGCGATTGCAGCCATCGCCGCTGGCGAATTCAAGGACGAGATCAGTCCTTACGAAGTCATCTCCCATCTCCCTGACCTCGCCGGCAATACCGTGCGCCTGCGCAAGGCGCTGATCGACACCGATGAAGGACCGCGTGCGGACTCGTCACTCGAAAGTCTGGCCAAACTCAAGCCAGTGTTTCGCAATGCCCAGTTTGGCGGCACCGTCACCGCCGGCAACAGCTCGCAGATGAGCGATGGCGCTGCGGGCGTGTTGCTTGCATCCGAACAGGCAATCAAGGACTACGGCCTGACGCCGCTTGCGCGCTTCGTCAGTTTCTCGGTGGCCGGGGTGCGTCCGGAAGTGATGGGCATCGGCCCGATCGCGGCCATCCCGAAAGCGCTGAAGCAGGCGGGACTGACCCGGGATCAGCTCGACTGGATCGAACTCAACGAAGCCTTCGCCGCGCAGGCCCTGGCCGTGATCCGAGATTGCGAACTGGATCCGGCGAAGGTCAATCCGCTGGGGGGCGCAATCGCGCTTGGCCATCCGCTCGGCGCTACCGGCGCGGTGCGCACCGCGACCATCGTGCATGGCATGCGCCGGCGCAAATTGAAATATGGGATGGTTACTATGTGTATCGGCACAGGCATGGGTGCGGCCGGGATATTCGAAGCACTCTAAAACCTCGCCAAACGGGTGCCATTGCGCGCTGCGGCGCGTTGGGAAGTCTCGCTGGCACAGTGCCTCGCGGCGCGGTGACGATGTGCATCGCACCGGCATGGGCGCGGCGGGCATCTTCGAGGCGCTTTGACCCGATCGCGTCGCTAATCGGACTCCCAACTACTCGAGATCGGTGACCCCGAGTTCGTGGAGGGCGTCGCGCATCATGCGGCGAACCGGGTTGCTGAGCGCCTCGTGGTCCAGTGCGTAACGGATCGTCGCTTCCACCAGGCCGATGTGCGTACCGCAATCAAAACGCGTGCCCTGGAAGCGATACGCGAGCACTGGCTGCTCCTGCAACAACAGTGAGATCGCATCGGTCAACTGGATCTCACCGCCGGCGCCGGGTGGAGTCGCCTCCAGCAGATCGAAAATGCGCGGCGACAGGATGTAGCGGCCGACGACCGCCAAAGTGCTCGGCGCGGCCTCGGGTGCGGGTTTTTCGACGATCGCCGTAATCCGACCCTGGCGTTCGCTGAAATCGTCCGTCGCGACGATGCCGTAACTGCCGGTCTGGCTGCGGGGCACGTCCTGTGTGGCGATCACGCTGGCACCAGTGGCCTGCGCAGCGTCCGCCATCTGCTTCAGCGCACCGGGGCCGCGGCTCCAGATCAGGTCGTCGGGCAGCAGCACCGCGAACGGTTCGTCGCCGATCACTGGCTTGGCGCACAGGACTGCATGGCCAAGTCCAAGTGCTTCGGCCTGGGTCACGAATACGGCGCGGACGTGGGGTGGCAGCACGCTGCGCACCAGTTCAAGCTGCTCAAGCTTGCCGGCGCGCTCAAGCTTTTGCTCGAGCTCATACGCTTTGTCGAAATAGTCCGCGACGGCATGCTTGTAGCGGTTGGTGACGAACACCAGCGTGTCACAACCGGCCTCGATTGCTTCGTCGACGGCGTACTGGATCAGCGGCTTGTCGATGATCGGCAGCATCTCCTTGGGCACCGTCTTGGTCGCCGGGAGGAAGCGCGTGCCGAGACCGGCTACCGGGAAAACCGCTTTACGGATGCGACCGTTTCCGCGCGATGGAGGCGACGCCATCAAATCTTCCTGGAACGACGCGCGGGGAATGCCACTACCGTCGCCGACGAGGTGTCGCGGGGGGCATTGGCAGGCGAGAACTCCGGCACCGATTCGCGCAGGATCAACGCCAGTTGCTCGAGATCGTAGCGACCGACCGCGTCACGCAAGCGCAAGGTTGCCGACGCGATCCGCTCCGTTACTACTTCACGTGCCTCTGCTTGCAGGATCTTGGGGTGGGAGGTCGGGCGGTAGCGCTCTTCAGCGTGGAAGAGCGTTTCGTGCAGCTTCTCGCCAGCGCGCAGGCCGGTGTAGACGATGGCGATATCGCGCTCGGGATGCTTGCCAGCAAGGCGGATCATCTGCTCGGCGAGCAAGCGGATCGACACCGGCTCGCCCATGTCCAGCGTGTACACCGCATGCTGCGAGCCGATCGCCGCAGCCTGCAGGATCAACTGGCAAGCTTCCGGAATCGTCATGAAGTAACGCGTGACTTCCGCATCCGTCACCGTGACCGGGCCGCCGCTGCGGATCTGTTCGCGGAACAACGGCACTACGCTGCCTGCTGAATCCAGCACGTTTCCGAAGCGAACCGTGACCGAACGCGTGGAGCGTGGATCCGCCATCCCCTGGCATACCATCTCCGCCAGGCGCTTGGTGGCGCCGAGCACGTTGACGGGATCGACCGCCTTGTCGGTCGAGATCAGTACGAATGTCCCGACGCCAACGCGCTGGCTTTCGCGCGCGACGGTTTCGGTGGCGAGGACGTTGTTGCGGATCGCCTCGCGCAGCTGCGTTTCCAGCAGCGGTACCTGTTTATATGCAGCGGCATGGAACACCGCTTCCGGCGCCGACAGCTCAAGCGCGTAGCGGATGACCGCGGGGTCGCCGCAATCGCCGAGCACCGGCACGCAGCGTATCTGCGGGAAATCGCGGCGGAGTTCGGCTTCGGTGGTGGTCAATGCGAGTTCGTCGATTTCCAGCAGCGCGATCTGGCGTGCTCCGTGACGCGCGCATTGCCGGCACAACTCGGCACCGATTGAACCGCCAGCGCCGGTGACCAGCACGCTGCGTCCGCCCAGCCAGCCGCGGATTGCCTTCCAGTCGGGCGTTACGGGCTGGCGGCCGAGCAGGTCCTCGATCGCGACTTCCTTGAGTTCCCCTGGCAGCGATCTGCCTTCGAGCAGGTCATCCAGGCGCGGAACCGTGCGGAAAGGAAGTCCGGTGCCCTCGCACGCTGCCACGATCCGGCGCATCGAGGCGGCATCGAGCGAAGGCATGGCAATGACCAGGAGCCGCGCGGCGGTCTCCGGCGCGATCCGCGCGACTTCCTCGATCCGGCCCAGGATCGGAACACCCTGCAACTGGCTGCCGCGCAGTTTTGCGGCATCGTCCAGGAATCCGACCGGCTGATAGGCGCCGGCACGACGCAGGTCACGTACCAGGGCTTCACCGGCCTGGCCGGCACCCAGGATCAAGACCCGCAGTACGGCCTTGTCGGTTCCAGTCTGCCGGTAATCCTTCCACGCGCGGTAGAGCAGGCGCGGCATGCCAAGCAGCGCTGTCAGGACAATCGGGTACAGCACCAGCACGGTGCGCGGTACCTGTTCCAGACGGTTGTAGAGGAACAACCCGACGACGATCGCCAGCAACCCGATCGCGCCGGCCTTGAGGATGTTGAGCAGGTCCGGGACGCTGGCGAAGCGCCAGATGCCGCGATACAAGCCGACGCGCCAGAACACCAGGCCCTGGGCCAGCAGTACGATGGCGGTTTCGGTCGACCATAGCGTCAGCGTGGGAGGCAGCGGGAGTATCGCGTAACGGAGCTGGTGCAGGCCGATCCACGCCACCCAGACCATGCACAGGTCATGTACAACCACCGCCGTACGCGGCATGCCGACACTGATGCGATCCTTCCAACCCATCATTCCCTGTCTCCTTGTCGGATCCTTCGAGAGTCCCGTCTCAGCCACGCCCACGCCAGCCATCCGCCCAGCGAGGTGGCGACCAGCGCCGACATGATAAACGCAGGACTCGCTGAACTCGTGGCCAGCATGAACATGGTGGCAGCCAAGGTCCATCCCGCGTACGCAAGCGTCACGGTGCCGTGCTGCTGGATGCGCCTTGCCCAGTACTGGTAGGCGTGCTGAGTATGGGGCAACCACCAGCGTTGCCGCTGCACCATGCGCGCCAACAACGTCAACGAAGCGTCAATCAGGAAGGCGGACAACGGCAGCAGCAGCAAAGGCGCGCGTGCCCAGTCCCGAAGCGCGAGCCACGCGCCCAATGCGGCCAGCGCATACCCGAGCGCACCGCTCCCGACATCGCCCAGAAAAATCCGCGCCTTGGGCACGTTGTGGGGAAGAAAGCCAAGGCACGCCGCCGCCAACGCAAATGCCAACAACGCCAATGTCCCCTGCCCGGCCAGCACGCCGTAACCAATCGCGACGACCAGTGCCTGGCTGGCAGCAAGGGCATCGATACCGTCCATGAAATTCCAGACATTGACCAGGACCATCGCGGCCACGAAGGCGCTGACGACGGCCCAGGCGCCACCGCCTTCGTGCCAGATTCCCCACCCCAGCAGCATCGCAGCCACGCCCTGCACGGCCAATCGCAACCAAGGCGACAACGGCCGATGGTCGTCGGCCCAGCCAATGCCCGCGACCAGGGCGAGGCCGAGCCCGATCGTGGACAGCAGCGGCGCGTGGCCAGGATCACGCAGGATCAAGCAACCAACGGCGACCAGCAGTGCGGCAACAATGGCGATGCCACCACCGCGTGGCGTGGCGACATCATGGCTGCGGCGCTCCCCGGGATGATCAAGCAGGTGATTCCGCAGCGCGTACCCACGCGCGAGCCAAGTGCCGACAAGGCCAATTGCGAAAAACAGCGCAACCCAGCCCGCCAGCGCCATGCCGCCGGCCTCGAGCATGCCCATATCAAGCATGCTCACACGACGGCATAGTTGAGCAGCGGCTTGACCGTCCCCCACTCCTTGCAGCTGGGGCATTGCCAGTGATGGCTGCGCGCGCCGAAACCGCAACGGCTGCAGCGATAACTGGGGTTGCGCACCAGCAGCTGGTCGGTGATGTGCTTGAGATCTTGCAGGGTGGCGGTCGGATCGGCATCTTCGGCCAGGGTCAGGTCGATCAGCGCGGCCTCGCCGCGCACTGACGGGCGATCCTTCAACTGCTGGGCGAGATAAGCGCGCGCCGCGGCCACGCCCTCCTCGGTCTCGACCAGCCTGGTGAGCGCCAGGACCGGGGCGATGCCACGGTAGTGTTCGCTCATCTCGCCGAGGAATGCGCGCGCGCCCGGACCGTCGCCCACCCGCTCGTAGCAGGACAGCAGCTGCGGCAGGATTTCGGGCAGGTAATCCGGATCATGCCGGGCCGCCCGTTCAAACGCCCGGATTGCGGCGCCGTCGTTGCCGGCGTCGACTTCGATGCGCCCTTCCAACATGCCGGCACGCACGGCTGTCGAGTCGGCGGCATAGGCCCGCGCGATCGCCGCGCGCGCCTCGCTGGTATCCCCGGAGGCGCGTTGGCGCTCGGCCAGTTCACATTCAAATTGGCCGATCAGCTTGCCCATCGGTTCGCCGGTCGCGGCCTCGAAGCGGGTCGCGTTTTCAATCGCCTTGGGCCAGTCGCGTTCGGCCTGGTAGATGCCGATCAAGTGTTTCAGCGCCTGCGGCGCGCGTTGGTCGATCTTGGCCAGGTCGGAAAACACGGTTTCGGCGCGATCGAGCAAGCCCGAGCGCATGTAGTCCTCGCCCAGCGCCAACAGCGCCTGCACCTTCTGCGCGTCGTTGAGGTCGGGACGCTGAACCAGTGCCTGATGCAGGCGGATCGCGCGGTCGACTTCACCGCGGCGTCGGAACAGGTGGCCGAGCGCGACCTGCGTTTCGAAGGTGTCCTTGTCGAGTTCCGCGATATGCAGGAACAGCTCGATGGCCTTGTCCGGCTGTTCGTTGAGCAGGTAGTTGAGGCCGCGGAAGTAGGTCGTCGAAAGCTTGCTGACCTGGCTGTCGCTATGGCGCTCACCACCTCGGCGGCCGATCACCCAGCCGCTGAGTGCGGCCAGCGGCAGTATCAGGAAGAACCAGAACCACTCATTGAGGAATGCCATCAACTTTCCCCAGGCGCCGGCGGCACGTTGCGCGGCTTCTGCGCCGCGCGACGCAGGCGTTGGCGCAGTGGCAGCACCACGCTGGCCGTCAGGACCAGCCCGCCGATCACGAAACCAAGCAGCAGCGCCAGGAGCACGCAGACGCCGAGCGTCACATGCAGGGTGGTCACGCCGAGGTCCAGCAACACGGGTTGGGCATTGAGTGCGCCGATCGCAATACCGACGGCGAGGCACAACAGGGCAATCAGCAATCGAATCAAGCGCATCGTTCGGCTCCGGGCGCGGTCAGGCGCAAGCTTAGCCGACGCATCGATCGTTGTTCATCAGCCGAGGCAAATGGAGCCTCGATCGGGGTTCGAGCAGCTCCTCAAGAGCAGTTCCTCGAACCGATCAATCCTCGACTGGCAGTGGAATCGCGCCGCTGACGCGTTCGCGCAGTTCCTTGCCGGGCTTGAAATGCGGGACGTGCTTGCCGGGCAATGCAACCGCGTCGCCGGTCTTGGGATTGCGGCCGGTGCGTGGTGGCCGGAAATGCAGGGAAAAGCTGCCGAAACCGCGAATCTCGATCCGTTCGCCATGTGCAAGCGCCCCGCCCATCATTTCCAGCAGCGACTTCACTGCAAGATCGACATCATCCGACTTCAGGTGTCCCTGACGCAGGGTGAGGATTTCGATCAGTTCGGACTTGGTCATGGGTGGCAATCAGATCGGGCGGAAACAAACGGCCCGGCGATTTGCCGGGCCGTTGCATGCTGATCGTATCTTCGGGCTGTTACTCGGACTTGTTGTTGAGCTGCTCACGCAGCAACGCGCCGAGCTTGGTCATGCCGCTGGAAGCATCGGCCGCCGACGACTGGCCGTAGTCGGGCATCGTGTCGGGTGTATCGACCTCGTCCCTGGCCTTGATCGAGAGCTGCATGGTGCGGCCCTTGCGATCCATGCCAATGAACTTGGCCTCGACCTCATCGCCAACCTTCAGATGCTCGGTCGCATCATCGATGCGCTCCTTGGCGATGTCGCGTGCGGCGAGGTAACCCTCGACGCCTTCGCCCAGGTCGATCGTCGCGCCTTTGGCGTCGACTTCCTTGACCGTGCCCTTGACGATGGAACCCTTCGTGTTCGACGCCACGTACTGGCCAAACGGGTCCTGCTCCATCTGCTTCACGCCCAAGCTGATGCGCTCGCGTTCCGGATCGACTGCCAGCACGACGGCTTCCAGCGTGTCGCCCTTCTTGTAGTTGCGGGCAACGTCTTCGCCGGTGGAATTCCAGCTGATGTCGGACAGGTGGATCAGGCCGTCGATACCGCCGTCCAGGCCGATGAAGATGCCGAAGTCGGTGATCGACTTGATCTGGCCCGACACCTTGTCGTTCTTCTTGTGGATTGCGGCGAAGGTCTCCCACGGATTGCTGGTGACCTGCTTGATGCCCAGCGAGATCCGGCGACGCTCTTCATCGACGTCCAGCACCATGACTTCCAGTTCGTCACCGACCTGCACGACCTTGGACGGGTTGACGTTCTTGTTGGTCCAGTCCATTTCGGACACGTGGACCAGGCCTTCGACGCCCGGCTCGATCTCTACGAACGCGCCGTAATCGGTGACGTTGCTGACCTTGCCGATGACGCGGGTATTGGACGGGTAGCGACGCGCGATGTTGTCCCACGGATCCTCGCCCAGCTGTTTGAGGCCGAGGCTGACACGGTTGCGTTCCTTGTCGTACTTGAGCACGCGCACGTCCAGCTCGGCGCCCACTTCCACGACTTCGGACGGATGGCGCACGCGCTTCCAGGCCATGTCGGTGATGTGCAGCAGGCCGTCGATGCCACCGAGGTCGACGAACGCGCCGTAATCGGTGAGGTTCTTGACCACGCCCTTCAGCACCGCGCCCTCGACGAGCTTCTCGAGCAGCTCCTCGCGCTCTTCCGAATGCTCGCTCTCGACCACCGCGCGACGCGAAACCACCACGTTGTTGCGCTTGCGGTCGAGCTTGATGAGCTTGAATTCGAGTTCCTTGCCTTCCAGGTACACCGGATCGCGGACCGGACGCACGTCGACCAGGGAACCAGGCAGGAATGCGCGGACGTCCTTGATGTCGACGGTGAAGCCGCCCTTGACCTTGCCGCTGATGCGACCGGTGATCGTTTCATTCTTCTCGAGCGCTTCCTCGAGCTCGTCCCACACCATCGAACGCTTGGCCTTCTCGCGCGACAACACGGTCTCGCCAAATCCATTCTCAAGGCTGTCCAGCGCGACCTTGACGACATCGCCGACGTTGACGTCGATCTCGCCGGCGTCGTTGCGGAACTGTTCAATCGGCACGATGCCTTCGGACTTCAGGCCGGCATTGATCACCACGACGTCGCTACGGACTTCAATGATCGTGCCGGTGACGATGGAGCCCGGCTTCAGCTTGGCCAGATAGGACTGGCTTTGTTCAAACAGTTCGGCAAACGATTCGGTCATTGCAGCATTCATGGAAGGGAAATCTCGGGTGGCTACACAGGCCGGCGCGCGCCACTTCAGTGGCTGGGCGTCCGACCCACCTGGGGTCTGGCGTGCGTTTCCAGAGGAACATTCCTGGAGAAAGCGGGGCGCCATGTGTGGTTGTGATGATCCGGCTGCGGGATTGCAGACAGGGTACTGTCGCTGGGATCCTTACCCTCGACGTACCGGCAACAGCGCCAGCACGCGTTCAACGACCTCATCGACGCCAAGGCCGGTGGTGTCGATACGCACGGCGTCGATGGCCGGTCGCAGCGGCGCCACCTCGCGATTGGCATCGCGGGCGTCACGGGCGAGAATCTCTCGCAGCAGACCGCTCAATGTAACGGAAACTCCTTTTTCATTCAACTGCTTATAGCGTCTTTGTGCCCTTTCGTCGGCGCTGGCGGTCAAGAAGACCTTGTATGCCGCATCGGGGAAAATGACCGTGCCCATGTCACGGCCGTCGGTGACCAGCCCCGGTGGCTGTCGGAACGCACGCTGGCGATCCTTGAGCGCGGCCCGGACCTCGGGAATGGCGGCAATCGCCGAAGCCGCCGCCCCGGCTGTCTCGGTCCGCAACTCGTGGGTGGCATCGACCCCGTTGACGATGACCCGCAGATCCCCGGATTCTTCGCCCTGAAAGCTGATCTGCGTATCGAAGGTGCAGCGGACCAGCGCGGAGGCGTCAGAGAGGTCGATGTCAGACCAGCCGGCAGCGATTGCGACCGCCCGGTACAGCGCCCCGGAGTCCAGGTAGTGCCAGCCCAGCCGTTGTGCGACCAGTTGGCTGATGGTGCCCTTGCCCGAGCCCGAAGGGCCATCGATGGTCAGGACCGGAATGGAGGCGTGGGTCATTGAATCTGTGCTGGCTTGTTCGGACATGGCATCCCTCGGGTTGCCGTGATTGTAGCGGCGGCGTGCACCGAAACCCCGCAAGCACTTGAATGACAGGGGAAAACCCGGCAGAATGCGCGGCTTCGTTGTCTCCTGTCGTTTTTTCTTCCCATTTTCTTCCGAGGTTTGCCATGAAGGTCCTGTCCTCCCTGAAGTCGGCGAAGACCCGTCACCGCGACTGCAAGGTGGTCCGCCGTCGTGGCAAGGTTTTCGTGATCTGCAAGTCGAACCCGCGTTTCAAAGCGCGTCAGCGCTGAAACCGGCAACATGCTCGAAGCGCGTCAGCGCTGAAACCGGAGCATGCCCAAAGCGCGCCAGCGCTAATTGCGGGTTTCCGACGCATCCGTAAAAGGCCGCAGTGATGCGGCTTTTTGCATTTTCGGCCATGACGATTGCGCCAACGCTTCCCGGCCTAGCCGGCCGCGGCAGGTATCTGCTAAAAGGCAGTGTCGTCAACCGTTTCCGCCGAGGAGTCGCGCCATGAATCTCCATGCCCGTGCAAAGTATGTCCGCGCCATCCCGATGATCGCCATGCTCGCCTTCGCTGGCCTGGCGTCGGCCGAAACCCTGCTGGTCGACCGCGTCCGGCAGGAACCGAAGATGTCAATGCCGGCCCGTGGCATGTCGATGGCCCAGGTCCAGGCGCGTTTTGGCGCCCCTGCGAGCCGTCTTGATCCACGCGGCGGCCAGAAGCACCAGTGGCCGACGATCAACCGCTGGAGCTATCCCGCCTTCGTCGTGTATTTCGAGAAAAACAAGGTGATCGACACAGTTGCCAACAAGGTCGACGCGGAAGAAATCGGCCCCAAGCCGCCGATTCGCTGAGTGGGTCGGCAACTGCCACCCCGACGATGACCGATGCCATTCGTTTCCCCGCAGAGTGGGAGCCCCAGTCTGCGATCCTGATTGCGTGGCCGCATGCCGCGACCGACTGGGCCGCGCGACTGGGCGAAGTCGAGGAGACCTATATCGCGCTGGTCGCTGCGATCACCCGCTTCGAAGCGGTAGTGATCTGCGTGGCCGACGAGGATGTCCAGGCCTACGCCCGGGCTCGGCTCGCGTCGGCGCGGGTCGACATGAGGCGCGTTCGCTTTATCGAGGTCGCATACGACGACACCTGGCTGCGCGATTCCGGCCCGATTACCTTGCGGGACCATGATGGCTACCGACTGCTCGATTTCCGCTTCACAGGTTGGGGCGGCAAATTCGAGGCCGGCCGCGATGATCGCTTGATCAAATCCCTGGAGGACGCTGGGATCTTCCTCAAGAGTTATCGCCAACCGATTGATTTTGCATTGGAAGGTGGCGCCGTCGAGACCGATGGTGCGGGCACGCTTCTGACCACCTGGCGGTGCCTGCACGAGCGTCATCCCGAGCTGGATCGCGAAACGCTCGCCGCCCACCTGGTCGGCTGGCTACATCAGGACCGCGTCCTCTGGCTCGATCATGGCTATCTCGAAGGCGATGACACCGACGCCCACGTTGACACCCTCGCCCGCTTCGCCAGCGAGGATACGATCGTGTTCCAAGGCTGCGATGATGCGTCGGATACGCATTTTCGGGAATTGCAGGCGATGGCCCGCGAGCTGGCCGAGTTGCGCACCCGCGACGGGAAACCATATCGCCTGTTCCCGCTGCCATGGCCGCAACCAGTCGTCGATGAACCAGTCGTCGATAAAAGTCGTCGACTGGCAGCAAGTTACGCCAACTTCCTCATCCTCAATGGCGCGGTATTGGTCCCGGCATACGGCGATCCCGCCGATGCTCTTGCGCAAGCCGTGCTGGCCGAGGCGTTCCCGGATCGCGAAATCGTGCCCGTCCCCTGCCGCCCGCTGATCTGGCAGAACGGCAGCCTGCACTGCCTGACCATGCAGCTGCCCCATGGATTGGTGTCGTAGGGCGCCGTGCTTGCGCAGGGCTCCCAACCCGACGCCCAACGCATCGAACATCTCTCTTACAGGGCGCGTGCAGCCCAAGCCGGCGGGTTAAAACCCGCCCTACATGATTGACGGACGTTCGGATGAGGTCATGAAGAAAAACACTCTGCCTGTCGCACTCATACAGGAGCGCAACCAGGGCGATGCCGAGGCCAACCTCGCCGTCATCGAACAGCGCGTGGCCGAAGCGGCCAGGCGCGGCGCCAAACTCGTCCTGCTGCAGGAACTGCACAACGGTGCCTACTTCTGCCAACACCAGTCGGTCGGCGAGTTCGAGCTGGCCGAGCCGATCCCCGGCCCCAGCACCGAGCGCCTCGGCAAACTTGCAAAGCAACAGGGGGTCGTACTGGTCAGCTCGCTGTTCGAGCGCCGTGGCGCCGGCCTGTACCACAACACCGCAGTGGTGTTCGACGCCGACGGCACGATCGCCGGCAAGTACCGCAAGATGCATATCCCGGACGATCCTGGCTTCAACGAGAAGTTCTACTTCACTCCCGGCGACCTGGGTTTCAATCCGATCGACACCTCGGTCGGACGCCTGGGCGTGCTCGTGTGCTGGGACCAGTGGTATCCGGAAGCCGCTCGCCTGATGGCGCTCGCCGGGGCGGAACTACTGCTGTACCCGACCGCGATCGGCTGGGACCCGACCGATGACCAGACCGAGAAAGATCGCCAGCGCACCGCCTGGATACTGAGCCATCGCGGCCACGCCGTGGCCAATGGCCTGCCGGTGCTCAGCTGCAATCGCATCGGGCACGAGCCTTCGCCGATCGGTGGCTCCGGCATCGACTTCTGGGGCTCCAGCCACGTGCTTGGTCCGCAGGGTGAATTCCTGGCCGAAGCTGGCATCACCGAGCCGGAAATCCTGATGGCCGAAGTCGATCTGCAACGCAGCGAACAGGTGCGCCGGATCTGGCCGTTCCTGCGCGACCGTCGCATCGATGCCTATGGCGACCTGCTGAAGCGCTATCGGGACTGAGCTCCGGCGGCGCTTTCGGCGAGCGGCCAAGCCGTGCATGGCCCCGGCGACCGCTTTGCCGCCGGCACGCCCGGCGGACTATGCTGCGCGGCCCGTTTACCAGCATGGCGAAGCCGCCGGCTTGCGTCGATGCGACTGATGATGACCGACACCCACACTGCTCCCGTTCCCCTCGACGCCCTCACTGGCCAGCCCACCGCGATCGTCGTGCGCGATGGCATTCGCTATACGCTGCTCGGCACTGCGCATGTCTCCAAGGCCAGCGTCGACGCCGTTCGCGGCGCAATCGCCAGCGGCGCCTATGACCAGATCGCCGTCGAACTGGATCCGCAACGCCTGCTGGCGCTGACCGATCCGGGCGCGCTGGCCACACTTGACCTGATCAAGGTGCTGCGCGAAGGCAAGACGGCGCTGTTCGCCGCCAACCTCGCCCTCGCCGGCTACCAGCGCCGCCTGGCGGAAAAACTCGGCATCGAGCCTGGCGCCGAGCTGCTGGTCGCGGCGACCGAAGCCAAGGCGCTTGACCTGCCGCTGCACCTGATCGATCGCGATGTCGGGCTGACGTTTCGCCGCGCGCTGCGCAGGCTGGGTTGGTGGGGCCGCGCCAGGATCAGCGCAGGCCTGCTGGCGGGAATGGTCGCCAATGAGGACGTCGACGAGGCGCAGATCGAAAGGCTCAAGGAAGGCGACATGCTGGAGTCGGCCTTCAGCGAATTCGCAAGTGCAACGCCCGAGTTGTACGAGACCATCATCGCCGAGCGGGACCGTTACATGGCCGCGCGCTTGCGCCAATCCACCGGTGGCGCGCGGGAAGTGCTCGCAGTCGTTGGCGCAGGCCACCTGCAAGGACTCGCGCGACACTTGCGGGACGATACCGACGAACCCGCGCTGGTCTGCGAAGAGCTCGACTTCGTCCCGAAGAAATCATCGATTCCATGGTTCACGCTTGCGATCACCACGCTGATCGTCGGCAGCTTCGCCTACGGGTTCTGGCACGGCGGTTTCAATGTCGGTTCGGCACTGATCGTGCAATGGGTGTTGTTTACCGGCGGGCTGGGTGCACTGGGTTGCCTGCTGGCCGGAGGCCACCCGCTGAGCATCATTACCGCCTTCGTCGCGGCGCCCCTCAAGCCATTCCACCCTGGCGTTCCCGCCGGCACCTTCAGCGCGCTGGTCGAAGCACGGATCCGCAAGCCGATGTACTCCGACTTCCTCGACCTGCGCGACGACGTGCAGTCCGTGCGCGGCTGGTATCAAAACCGCGTCGCGCGCGTGCTGGTCAATTTCATGTTGACCAACCTGGGCACCGCGATCGGCGTGTGGATCGGCGGTGCGAGGATCCTGAGCAAGCTGTTTGGTTGATCTTGCACCGTTTGTCGTAGGAGCGACGTAAGTCGCGATCGCCTTTTAGAATCCGTACGCCGCGCGGAAGATCAAAAGCTCGCGACTTACGTCGCTCCTACAAAGTGCGCCTACTCCGCGCTGATAGCGGCCACCGTTGCCGCGGGAATGCCGCCATCGCCTCTACGCATGCGCGCCCGCGCGATCACGCGTGACGTGCCATGCCGCAGGTCATCGAGGATCGCGTAGATCGTCGGCAGGAACAGCAGGCTGACGATGGTCGAGAACGCCAGCCCACCGGCAATGGCGCGGGCCATCGGGTAATACGCCGGCATGTTGTTGCTGGCCTGGCTCGTCTGCAAGGCAATCGGCACCATCGCCAGGATCGCGGTGCCCATCGTCATCATGATCGGCCGCAGGCGTTCGCGGCTTCCTTCGACCAATGCGTCGGTGCGGGTCATGCCGCGTCGGCGCAGGTTGTTGATGTGCTCGATCATCACGATGCCGTTGTTCACCACCACGCCCATCAGCACCAGGATGCCGATGAAGGCCATGATGTTGAATTCCGTTCCGGTGAGCCAGAACAGCCAGAACACGCCGAAGACCGAGAACAGCACGCCACTCATGATGGCCAGCGGGAACAACAGCGACTCGAACACCGCCGACATCACGATGTAGATCAGCACCAGCGCAATGCCCAGGTTGAACAGCATCTGCGCACTGGCTTCGGCATCGTCGCCAAACGCGCTGCCTTCGAAGGTGTAACTGTAGCCCGCAGGGAACGCGATCGCCTTCAGGGTGTCCTCCATCGCCTTTTTCGCATCCGGCATGGTCACCTTGTCGGGCAGCTTGGCGGTGATGGTGATGGCCGTCTGGCGGTTGACGCGCTTGATCTCGCTCGCAGCCGGCAGCACCTTCACGTCCACCATGCTCAGCAGCGGGACGGTCCGGCCATCTGGGGCGCGCACGGTGAACGATGCCATGTCCTGCACGCCGTAGTGCTCAGCGCCGGCAAAGCGGACCCAGACCGGGACCTCGGTTTCACCGCGACGGAACTCGCGCAACGGCGCACCGCGAAGTGCCAGCCCGACGAAGCGCGACACGTCTTCGGCACTGAATCCGAATGCCGCCGCGCGTTCGCGGTCGACGTGCACCGTCAGCTCGCTGTTGCGATCGCCGGCATCGATGCGTACGTCGCGCAGCTTCTTGTTCCGCGACAGGATCGGGACGACATCGTTGGCGAGATCTTCCAGCGTCTGGCTCGAGTCGCCGACCAGTCGCACCTGCACCTTCTGTCCTGGCCCGCTATTGTTGTCGCCGTCATTGCCGAGGGTGATCAAGGCCCGCGCGGACTTCGGCAGCGCCTTGCTGATCTGGTCGCTCAACGGCTTGGTCACCTTCGCGTCCTTGCTGTCGAACGTCACGATGGTGGTAGCGTCGCCCTGCTCGCTGTAGTAGGAATAGATCTGTTTGACGTGGAATTTCTTGCGGTTCGCATCGAGGAAATTCTCGACCCGCAATACCTCGTCCGACATCTGCTCCTTGGTGTAGCTGCCCTTCCATTGGTAGTTGACGCCGACCTGTTCGCCGCCGCCGCCGCCGAACATGTTGTACTTGGTCCGCATCATCGGCACGACGCTGACGGCAATGATCAGCACGATGCCGAGCACCGACTTGCCGCGGTGCTCCAGCGTCCAGCGAAGCAGTTTCGCGTAGCGACGCTGAAGGCGCGGAATCAGGCCTTTGGCCGCGTTCTCCCGGCTCACCGTAGGCGGCGTCTTCAGCCGCGCCGAAATCATCGGGATCAGGCTGACCGCGACCAGCCACGACGCCAGCAGCGACACCGAGATCGTGATGGCGATCTGCGACAGGTAGATCGCAAGGAAGTTGCGCTCGCCGAACAGGTTCGGCACGAACACGATGCAGTGGCACAGCGTGCCAGCCGAAAGGGCAATCGCCACATGCCGCGTCCCCAGGATCGACGCCAGTCGAGGCTGGCCGGGGTTTTTCTCGCGTTCCTGGTAGATGCTCTCGACGACCACGACAGCGTTGTCGACCAGCATGCCGACTGCGAGCAGCAGCCCCATCATCGACAGGATGTTGAGCGTCACGCCGACGAAATACATGAAGCCAAGTGTCATCACGAAACAGATCGGGATCGCCAGCGTCACCATCAGGGTCGACGGCCAGTGACGCAGGAAGAAGAACAGCACCCCGATCGACAGCACCAGGCCGATGCCGCCGGCTTCGGCCAGGCTTGTCAACGAACTCGTGACGTTCTCTCCCTGGTTGTCGATGATCTTGACCTGGATCCCGCTCAGCGCGGGCTCCTTGCGGATTGCCTCGACTTCCTTCAGCGCATTGCGCGACACGTCGACCAGGTTGGCATCGCGCTCCTTGAAGATGTCCAGGCCGACGGCGGGACGGCCATCGAGCCGACGTCCGTAATCCATCCGCGCCGGCTTGAGCCGCACGTCGGCGATGTCTCCCAGGCGCACACCGGTGGTGCCGATGACCAGGTCGGTCAGTTGCCTGAGGTCGGTCAATTGGCCAACCGGCTCCACCCGCAATCGCCGACCGCCGTCATCGACCACGCCGGCCGAGAGCGAGAAGTTCACCGCCTTTAAAGTGGTGGTCAGGTCATTGAGGCTGATGTTGTGCGCCGTGAGCCGGTCAGGCGAGATGGCAATCTCGACCTCGTTGGGCGGCGCGCCGGACACCTCGACCTTGGCGACGCCGGGAAGCCGTTCGATCCGGCGCTTGAACTCGCGGTCGATCAGATCGTAGGCGCCATTGAGATTCTGGGTGTCGCTCGCAAGCCGCACGCGCAACACCGGTTGATCGCCAGTGTCGATCTTCAGCACCGTGTATCGCTGCAGTTCGGGCGGCAATTGATCGCGGATCGCATCGATTCGCTGGCGCGCGTCCGACGCGGCAATGGCCACGTTGCGGCTCCAGTTGGTGAAGAACACCAGAAAATCCGCACTGTTCGCACGCGCGGTACCTTCGGTCCGCTTGATGCCGGACATCGTGGCCATCGCCTCTTCCACCGGCCGCAGCACCGTGCGCTCGACTTCTTCCGGCGTCGATCCGTTGTAAGGCAGCTGCACGACGATCAACGGCGGCGTGACCGACGGGAAGGCTTCCAGTGGCAAGCGCACCGCCGCGATCAATCCGATCACGAACAACGACACGAAGAACATGATCGTCGTGACGGGGCGCTTGATGCTGAATTCGGCAATGCTCATGCG
>JANMAO010000009.1:0-7360 GCA_031359875.1 Lysobacter sp. | reverse complement strand
CATGGTGAAACTGCAACCGGTGCTGTTGTCCGGCGGCTCCGGCACGCGTTTGTGGCCGCTGTCGCGCGAGGCTTACCCCAAGCAGTTCCTGGCGCTGGCCGGCGAGGAGACGATGCTGCAGGCGACCTGGCTGCGGGTAGCGGGGATCGCCGCCGATGCCGCGCCGATCGTGGTGGCCAACGAGGAACATCGCTTCCTGGCAGCCGAACAGTTGCGCCAGATCGGGGCGCCGACGCCGGCCATCGTGCTCGAGCCGGTCGGCCGCAACACCGCGCCGGCGATCGCAGCCGCAGCGTTGCAGGCGATGGCCTATGGCGAGGATCCGTTGCTGCTGGTGTTGCCTTCCGACCACGTCGTGCGCAACGCCGATGCATTTCGCGCCGCTGTGCGTGCGGCGATCATCGCGGCAGAGCACGGCGCCCTGGTGACGTTCGGGATCCTGCCGACATCGCCGGAAACCGGATTCGGCTACATCCAGGCCGAAGCCGGTGCGGCATCCGGAGCTAGCATCCGGCGCGTCGCATGCTTTGTCGAGAAGCCCGATGCCGCCACTGCGCAGGCTTACCTGGATGCAGGCGACTATTACTGGAACAGCGGTATGTTTTTGTTCCGTGCTTCGCGCTACCTGCAGGAACTCGAGCGGTTCCGGCCGGACATCGTCGCGGCGACCAGGAAAGCGTGGAACGCCGCGAAGCGTGATGGCGACTTCATCCGCCTCGACAAGGACGCCTTTGCAGCATGTCCGCCGGAGTCCATCGATTACGCGGTGATGGAGCGCACCGATGACGCGATGGTGCTGCCGGTCGACATCGGCTGGAGCGATCTTGGCTCGTGGTCGACGCTGTGGGACGTGGCGTCGCACGATGCCGACGGCAACGCGACCCACGGCGACGTGATCGCGATCGACAGCCGCAACAGCTATGTGCACGCGCGGCGGCTGGTGGCGTTGGTCGGCGTCGACGATCTGGTGGTGGTCGAGACCGACGATGCCGTGCTGGTCGCGCGCAAGGATCGCGTGCAGCAGGTCAAGGAGGTCGTCGCGCGGCTGAAGGACGGCCAGCGCAGCCAGGCTGCGCTGCATCGCGAGGTGCACCGGCCGTGGGGCAGCTACGACTCGGTCGATGTCGGCGCGAGCTTCCAGGTCAAGCGGATCAAGGTCAAGCCGGGTGCACGGCTGTCGTTGCAATCGCACACGCAGCGTGCCGAGCACTGGATCGTGGTCAGCGGCACTGCGCGGGTGACGCGGGACAACGACGTGTTCGAGTTGCACGCCAACCAGTCGACGTACATCCCGATGGGCGCCAGGCATCGACTCGAGAATCCGGGCACGCAGATGCTGGAATTGATCGAGGTGCAGTCCGGCGACTATCTTGGCGAGGACGACATCGTGCGCTACGACGACGTCTACGGGCGCGTGTGAGCGTGCTCCTATAGAGCCGAGCTCTGCTCGGCTGCGTTGGACACGCAAGGAAGAGCAGCCGAGCAGAGCTCGGCTCTACAAATCATGGAAATGCCCCGCATTTGCGGGGCATTTTGTTTGCCGATCGATGCCGTCAGCGCAACGAACTGCGCCTGCGCCGGAACAGGCTGACCACGATCAGGATCACGATCGCGCCGAGCACCGCGCCGATAAAACCGGCCGGTTGGCCAGACCGGTACCAGCCCATCGTCTGCCCGACCCAACCGGAAAACAGTGCCCCGGCGATACCGACCAGGGTGGTGAAGATAATGCCCATGCTGTCGCGCCCGGGCTTGAGTGCCCGCGCCAGCAAGCCGACGACGAAACCGATCAGGATGATGTAGAGCCAGTTGCGGCTGCCGAACAGGTCCCAGTGCATGGTTCGCTCCGTTGCAGGAAATTCCGCGCCGAGCTTAGCAGGCGATGTTGTGAGAGGTCCGTGGTCAGGCGCAGGCCAATAGGCGGACCGGCGTCAGCAACAGCCATGCGCGCCATGCTGGTCGCCACCGGCCACCGCAGCCACACCGGTGGTCTCGCCACGCATGCTGGCGGTGTGGTGTTCGGCGATCACCCGGGCGACGGACGCGGTCACGCGCTTGCCCATCGGGATGTGCAGGAATTCATTTGGGCCGTGTGCGTTGGAATGCGGGCCGAGCACGCCGGTGATCATGAACTGCGCGCCCGGGAATTTTTCGCCGAGCATGCCCATGAACGGGATCGTGCCGCCTTCACCCATGTACATAGCTGGCTGGCCGAAGAACTCCTGGCTGGCGGCGTCGATCGCGCGCTCCAGCCATGGCGCCATTGCCGGCGCATTCCAGCCGCTGCTGGCTTTCTCAAGCTCCAGGGTGACCTGCGCGCCGTTGGGCGGATCGCGCTCCAGCGCTTCCTTCAACAATTCGCCGGCATGCTTGCCGTCGAGCGTCGGCGGCAGTCGCAGCGACAGCTTTACCGACGTGTACGGCCGCAGGACGTTGCCGGCCGATGCCAGCGGCGGAATGCCATCGACACCCGTTACCGACAGTGCCGGTCGCCAGCTGCGGTTGACCACAAGCTCGGCCAAGTCATCGGCGTCGTCGTTGAACATCGGGGTCATCCCCGGGAGGAATGGAAACTTGTCGTAGACCGCGCTGCCCAGGACCTGCGCGACCGTGCGTGCCTGCGCCAGCCGGTCGGCCGGTACTTCGGCATGCAGGCCTTCGATCAGGATCTGCCCGGTGGTTTCATCCTCGACCCGCGACAGCAGTTGCCGCAGCAGACGAAAGCTCGAAGGCACGATCCCGGACGCGTCGCCGGAATGGACCCCCTCCTCCAGCACCTTGACCGTGAAGTTGCCGCCAGCCAGGCCGCGCAGCGAGGTCGTGCACCACAGCTGCTCGTAGTTGCCGCAGCCCGAATCCAGGCACACCACCAGCGACGGCTTGCCGATGCGCTGCGCGAGATGGTCGACATAGGCAGGCAGGTCGTAGCTGCCGGACTCCTCGCACGCCTCGATCAGTACCACGCAGCGTGCGTGCGGCACGCCCTGTTGCTGCAACGCCTGGATCGCGGTCAGCGAACCGAAGATCGCGTAGCCGTCGTCGGCGCCGCCGCGGCCGAAGAGTTTGTCGTCCTTTAGCACCGGCTGCCACGGGCCGAGGCCCTCGTCCCAGCCTGTCATTTCCGGCTGCTTGTCCAGATGTCCGTAGAGCAGAACGCAGTCCTCGCCAGTGCGCGTGTCGCTGGCCGGGATCTCGATGAAGATCAGCGGCGTGCGGCCGTCCAGCTGCACGACTTCGAGCGTCATCCCGGGAATCGCCTGCGCCTGCGCCCACGCTTCCATCAGGCGGACAGCGGCGTCCATATGGCCGTGCTGCGCCCAGTCGGCGTCGAACATCGGCGATTTGTTGGGGATCCGGATGTATTCGATCAGCTGCGGGACGATCTCGTCATCCCACTTTTGCGAAATGAAACGCTGCATTGCGGCCGGTTCGATCGCGGTCGGCTCCGTTGCTGCAACGAAAGCGGCAGGCTCGATTTTGCTGGCGACCATGACGGGGCTTCGACTTTGACGGTGTGGCCCGCAATTCTACGCCGCGGGCATGTAGGACTTTTCCGACAGCGCGATGCGGCATTCACCGGCTTCGGCGCGGCCTGTCCGGCGATAGGGTGCCTCCAGCGCCATACGGACACTGTGTACACCGGCAAGCAGCACCCAGCCGGCAGGAACGGAATCCCAATCATCCAAGGAAAAGAACTTCATGAAGCCCGTCATCAAATCCTCATGCGCCGCCAAAGCGGCCGTCGTCGCCAAAACGCTCTCCTTGTCGCTGCTGCTGGCGACGAGCCTGCTGACGAGCCCCCTGTTCGCCGCTGACAGAGCCACCCTGCATGGCAACGACAAGGTCAATCTGAACACCGCCGACGCCCCGACCATCGACCGGGTGCTGCTGAATGTCGGCCCGGCCAAGGCCCAGGCCATCGTCGACTATCGCAAGGAGCACGGCGCTTTCAAAAGCCCCGAACAGTTGGCACTGGTCAAGGGCATCGGCCTGAAGACCGTGGAGAAGAACCGCGACCGCATCGTGCTCGGTGGGAGTGCCGTCCCCGCGCGTCAGCCAGCTGCACCGATCACCCGGCGCTGACCCACCATCAAGGTTAGCCGCCGGGGGGCGGTGGCCGGCCATGGGCAGGACGCCCGTTGGATCTGGCAGGACGCCAGTACAGGGACGTAACGTCGCCCACCAAGCGCAGGATGCGTGAGGTGGGCGGCTTCTTTGTGGGTTATGTGTAGAGCCGAGCTTTGCTCGGCTGCCGTTGCCATCCTGCCCGCAGTGGAGCAGTGCTCCGCTCTACACTTCGCGCATGAACGGACGCGAGCGCACGCGGGTAATTCCCGCCAATACCTACCGGCGCGAGCGCTGGAAGAACGGTTTCGGCTGGACCCGAGAAATCGTGTGTTCACCAGGCCAGGGCGACTGGGACTGGCGTCTGTCGATCGCCGAGATCGAGGAAGACGCGCCGTTCTCCCGTTTCGATGGCATTGATCGTGAGCTGGTGTTGCTGGCGGGCAACGGCTTGCGCCTGTGTTTCGATGACGGCGCGGTGCATGAGCTGCTGCCGCCACATGATCGGCTGCGGTTTGCCGGCGAGCGCAGCGCCACCGGCGTGCTGGTCGACGGTCCAACCCAGGACTTCAACCTGATGTGGCGACGCAACGCCATCGATGCACAACTCTGGCATCGTCCGCTGGTCGGTCCGATGGTCGTGTTCGCGGAGCCGAACAGCGTGTGGGCCGTGCATCTGATCGCAGGCCATGCCCGCTTTGCCGACGACTCCGGCTTGCCTGAACTCGAAACCGCCGATACCGCACTGCTGGTCGGACACGAAAGCCGCCGGCGCTTCGTACTCGATGGTGCCGGCGAGGTGCTGGCGATCCGGCTGCGACGCTTGCCGTAGCGCCGCCGCTCAAGCGCCTCCGCTCAAGCGCGATCATCGCGGGTCCAGATCGCGCCGTCATCGACCTTGGTCGGAAATTTCACCACCGGCGCGTAGGCCGGTGCGTTGAGTGCACGGCCGTCGCGGACATCGAACTTCGATCCGTGCAGCACGCATTCGATGGTCGCTTCCGCGCCATCGAACGTGCCCGCAGAGAGTTCGAAATCCTCATGGCTGCAGCGGTCCTCCAGCGCATAGACATCGCCGTCGTAATTGAGCACGACGATCGCTGTGTCGCCATCCCAGACGACCTTCGATTCGCCCGGCAGCAGCTCCGACGTGGCGCAGACGCGGATCCATGCGGTCACGATGTCAGCCCCGGCAAGACTGCCTTTGCCATGAGTTTCTCCAGCACTTCGAAGCGTAAGTCCTCGCGCCTGGGCAGGCCGAAGCGCGCATCGCCGTACGGGAATGGCTTGATGATGCCGGTGCGGCGATAGCCTCGACGCTCATAGAAGGCAATCAGCTCCTCGCGCAGGTCGATCACGGTCATGCGCATCGCCGGCAGCTTCCATTCATCGCGGACGACGCGCTCGGCCTCGTCGAGCACCACCTTGCCGATGCCGCCGCCTTGCAGGTTTGGCTGTACCGAGAACATGCCGAAGTAACCGGCTCCGTCCTCCTCGGCGACGTGCGCGCATGCGAGCAGAGCGCCGGCCTGCCTTGAGCCGGTCGGAGGGCGCTCAGCCAGCAGGATCCGGCTGCGCGGGCGCGTTATCGAAGCAAGGACGTCATCGGCACCGGTGCGGCGACCATCGAGCAGGTCGGCTTCCGTGGTCCAACCCTGCTTGCTGGTCTCACCGCGATAGGCAGACTCGACCAGCGCGACGACGGCGTCGACGTCGCCGATGCCTGCATCACGAAACTGAAGATTCATCGGAAGACCGTCCACAGCAGCAGCACGACGAGGAGGACGATCAGCGGCACGAGCAACAGCATGAGCTTGCGCGCGAAGCCGATCACCCCGGCGCTTCGGGCCTGCAACTGCTCGGCGCGCGCCTGCAATCCTTCGGCCCGCTCGAACTGGCGTCTGACGAGCTCGAACTGCTCCCGTTGCATCGCCAGCGCCTGGTCCTGGCGTTCGAGTTGCGACTGCTGGCCATCCCGGATTTCGCGCAGTAGCGCGGCGACTTCATCGGTCATTTGGCTCTCCCTGGCAAGGCGTACGAAAGTCTAGCCCAGGAGCCGCCGCACCTTCAGCAATGCCGCGATGAAGGTTTCAATCTCCGCATGCGTGTTGTAGAACGCGAGCGAGGCACGACAGGTGGCCGGCACGCCCAGGAAGTCCATCAACGGATGTGCACAGTGATGGCCCGAGCGCACCGCGACACCCTCGAGGTCGAGCAGGGTGGCGAGGTCGTGCGCGTGTGCGCCTTCGATCAGAAAGCTCACCACCGCGGCTTTGTGCGGCGCATTGCCGATGATGCGCAGGCCATCGACCTTGCGCATCTCTTCGGTGAGATGGGCCAGCAACTCGCCCTCGCGCGTGGCGATGTTGCCCATGCCGAGGTCGTCGAGATAGTCGACGGCGGCACCGAGGCCGATGTGTCCGGCGATGTTCGGGGTGCCGGCCTCGAAGCGATGCGGCGGATCGTTGAACACGGTGCCATCGAAACGCACCTGCTTGATCATCTCGCCGCCGCCGAGGAACGGTGGCATCGCGGCCAGGTGTTCGCGCCGCGCCCACAGCGCACCAGTGCCGGTCGGCCCGCACATCTTGTGTCCGGTGAAGGCATAAAAGTCGCAACCGATTGCGGGAATGTCGACCGCCATGTGCGGCAACGCCTGCGAGCCGTCGACGACGGTCACGATGCCGCGACGACGCGCCTCGCGGCATATGTCGCGCACGGGATTGATCGTGCCCAGCACATTGGACACGTGGGCCACGCCGAGCAGCTTCACCTCGGGCGTCATCAACGCATGCAATGCGTCGAGGTCGAGCACGCCGTCGGGGTCGATCTCCGCGACCTTGATGGTGGCGCCGGTGCGCTCGGCGATCAGCTGCCACGGCACGATATTGGCGTGGTGCTCCATCCGCGTCAGCACGATCACGTCACCCGGCTGCAACCGCGGCAATGCCCACGAATACGCGACCAGGTTGATCGCGAAGGTGGTGCCGCTGGTGAGCACCAGGTCGTCATATCGAACGTTCAGATGGCGGGCGAGCTTTGCGCGCGCGGCTTCATACGCGTCGGTCGCCTCGCTGCCGAGCGCGTGCACGGCGCGGCTGACGTTGGCGTTGTGGTGGCGATAGAAATCATCGACCGCCTCGATCACGACAGCGGGTTTCTGGCCGGTGTTGGCCGAATCGAAATAGACCAGCGGCTTGCCATGGACCTGGCGGGCGAGCAGCGGGAAATCGGCGCGTACCCGCGGCCAGTCGATCGCTGCCGGCACCATCGCAGGAGCGTTCATGCCGGTGCC
>JANMAO010000001.1:0-10800 GCA_031359875.1 Lysobacter sp. | reverse complement strand
CTCAGCGGGCCGCGTTACAGCATCCGGCCGGGGCAGCGGTTGAAGCTGGAGGGTTGCCAGGAGTAAGGCTGGGTCGCGCGCGATAGCGTCGTAGCGTGTGGTGAGCGAAGTGAACCGCATCGTTCGCGCGAATGATGCGGTGCGCCTCTGTCTCACCACATCCTACGAAAGCGTTGCGAGGCGTTGACCGAGTTTTACCGGGGATTGCGCGTTGAGCCCAGGGGCCAATTCCGCCACGCCCTTCGGCAACAACACGATCACCGTCGATCCGTAGTTGAAGCGCGCCATCTCGGCAAAGCGTTGGATGGTGATGTTAGCGCCGCGATAATCCTTGACCGTGATCGGGCCGCCATACGGCGGAATCTCGACTCCACTCCACACCGTTTCCACGCCCGACACCAACAGCGCGCCGACCATCACCATCGCCATCGGACCGAAGTCGGTATCGAAGTGGCACACCAGGCGCTCGTTGCGCGCAAACAGTCGCGACACCGTTCCGACCGCGTCGGGGCCGACACTGAACAAGCGGCCCGGCACGTGCACCGTCTCGCGCAGCTTGCCGGTCCACGGCATGTGCACGCGGTGGTAGTCCTTGGGCGAAAGATAGACGGTGGCGTAGAGTCCGCCGTCGAATGCGCGAGCGGCGCTCTCGTCGGCCAGCAACTCGGCAGTGGTGAAGCCTTGCCCTTTGGCCTGGAAGACATGTCCCGCGTTTTCATGCAGGACGCCTTCGTTGGCGTGACCGATGTGGCCGCATTCGCTGATGCGGCCGTCGGCTGGCATCAGCAGCGCATGCGGATCGGGATCGGGCACGCGCGCACCGGGTTTCAGCTCGCGGGTAAAAAACGCATTGAACGAGGCGTAGGCGCGCGGGTCGGACTCGGCGGCCTCGGACAGGTCGACACCGAACTTGCGCGTCACCTTGTCGATCAGCCACTGGCTCATCTTCGGATGGGTCGAATACGCGAGCCGGCGCACCAGCGACGACAACGCACGATGCGGCACCACGTACGTCAGGCGCGTCAGCAGGCTCATTTGATCGATGCCTGCGTCAGTGCGATCAGGTCCAATGCGATCGCCTTGGAATCGAACGGCGGCTGGATCACGCCGGTCATGCGGCCTTGCGGATCGAGCACGGCCAGCGCCGCCGAATGATCGACGCTGTATTGATCGGCAGGAGCGCCCGCGGGCGCCGCTGCTTTCATGAATACCAGCGACAGCGAGCGCGCGAACGCCTCCAGCTCGGGGATGTCAGCGGTGGCAGCCAGCGTGTCGCGATGGAAGGCGTGTGCGTATTCCCCGATCGCTTCTGGCGTGTCGCGATCCGGATCCACCGAGACGAACAACACGCGTGGGCGCGTCGCGTCGGGCAACGCCACCCATTGTTTCTGCGCCAGCGCCAGCTGCGCCAGCGTGGTCGGGCAGACGTCGGGGCAATGGGTGAAACCGAGGAACACCAGCGTCCAGTGGCCCTTGAGTTCGCCCGGGACCAGCTGGGTATGGTCCGACTGACGTAGCGAAAACGCCGGCAGATCACGCGGATGGTCGAACAACTTCACGACCTGCAATCGCGGTCCGGATTGCGTGCCATGCCCTATCCAGTGCTGCGCAGACCAGAGACCGAGCGCTGCGGCGAGGGCGGCGGCGAGGATGTAGACCGTAGTGCGATTGAACATGGCAGCTCGGACAAGCAGGGCCGGATGGCGCGCGAGGCATGATACCGGGGCTGCACGGCGATAACGCGCCACGATAGCTCGCCGCTATAATCGGTGTCCTTCCGATCGCCAGAGCATTTCGCCCTCATGACCGACGAGCTCTCGACGATCATCGACCTGATCCGCTATGGCGCCAGTCGCTTCAATGCGGCCGGGCTGACCTTCGGCCACAGCTTCGACAATGCGATCGACGAGGCTACCCAGCTGACGCTGCACGCGCTGCACTTGCCGCACGACATAGGCCCGGCCTACGGCCAGGCTCGGGTGACCCTGGCGGAGAAGGAAGAGGTACTGGAATTGTTCCTGCGCCGCATCGAGGAGCGCATCCCGGTCGCCTACCTTACCGGCGAAGCCTGGTTCGCGGGCCTGAGTTTCAAGAGCGATCCGCGTGCGCTGGTGCCGCGCTCGCCGATCGCCGAACTGATCGAAAATGGTTTCCAGCCTTGGCTGGGCGATCGCGAAGTACTCCACGCGCTGGACCTGTGCACCGGTTCGGGCTGCATTGCGATCGCGATGGGCCACTACAACCCGGAATGGCATGTCGCGGGCGTCGATCTCAGCGACGACGCGCTGGCGCTGGCGCAGGAGAACAAGACGCGCGTGCATGCCAACAACGTGCGGCTGCTGAAATCGGACCTGTTCTCGAAACTGCAGGGCGAACACTACGACCTGATCGTTACCAATCCGCCGTACGTCACCAACGCCGAGACCGATGCGTTGCCGCGCGAGTATTCCCACGAGCCCGAACTCGGTTTGCGCGCCGGCAATGACGGACTCGACCTCGCACTGAAGATCCTGCGCGACGCACCGCTGCATCTCACCGACCACGGCCTGCTGATCTGCGAAGTGGGCGAGGCCGAGGAGGCGCTGGTAAAGCTGTTGCCGGAGCTGCCGCTGGCATGGGTCGAGTTCAAGGTCGGACAGATGGGCATCTTCGTTGCCGAGCGCCACGACCTGGTCACGCACAACGCGCGGATCAAGAAGCTGGCCGACAAGCGCGGATGAAGCAGCCGCGATGAATACCTTCGGACACCTGTTCCGCGTTACCACCTTCGGCGAGTCGCACGGGCCGGCGATCGGCTGCGTGGTCGACGGCTGTCCGCCGGGCATTGCGATTGCGCCGGAAGATTTCACCACCGACCTCGCGCGACGTGCCACCGGCAAGTCGCGGCACACGTCGGCGCGGCACGAAGCCGATGCGATCGAACTCCTGTCCGGTGTCTACGAGGGCAGGACCACGGGCGCGCCAATCGCGCTGCTGATCCGCAACACCGATGCGCGCAGCAAGGATTACGACCGCATCGCGGAACAGTTCCGGCCCGGCCATGCCGACTACACCTACTGGCAGAAGTACGGCGCCCGCGATCCGCGCGGCGGCGGACGCTCGTCGGCGCGCGAGACGACCATGCGCGTGGCTGCGGCGGTGATCGCGAAGAAGTGGCTGGCAGAAAAGTTCGGCGTGCGGGTGCGCGGTCATCTTGCGCAGATCGGTGAGGTCGTGCCACGCTCGTGCAACTTCGCGACGGTCGAAGACAACCCGTTTTTCTGGCCCGACGCCGCCCAGGTGCCGGAGCTGGAGCAATACATGGATGCGCTGCGCAAATCCGGCGATTCGGTCGGCGCGCGGGTGACTGCGGTGGCGACTGGCGTCCCGCCGGGCTGGGGCGAGCCGGTGTATGGCAAGCTCGATGCCGAACTTGCCGCGGCGATGATGTCGATCAACGCGGTCAAGGGCGTCGAGATCGGTGACGGGTTCGCGGCGGTGATGCAGAAAGGCAGCGAGCATCGCGACGAGGCGACGCGGGCTGGCTTCCTGTCCAATCACGCCGGCGGCATTCTTGGCGGCATCAGCAGCGGGCAGGCGATCGTGGTCTCGGTCGCATTCAAGCCCACCTCGAGCCTGCGCCTGCCGGCACGCGGCGTGGACGTGCATGGCGAAGAGGTCGAGATTGTCACCACCGGCCGCCACGATCCCTGCGTCGGGATACGTGCCACGCCGATCTGCGAAGCGATGCTGGCGCTGGTGCTGATGGACCAGGCGCTGCGGCATCGTGCGCAATGTGGTGATGTCGGTGAGGTGTCGCCAAGGATTCCCGCGCAAGCCGCAGAGTAGCCTTGTAGGAGCGACGTAAGTCGCGATACACGGCGGCAAAGCATCGCGACTTACGTCGCTCCTACAAAAGCAGTTATCGGAACTTCAAAGATGAGCAAGACATTCAAGGTTGCCGTCGTGGGCGCCACCGGCGCCGTCGGCGAAGTGATGCTGGCGATCCTGGCCGAGCGCAAGTTCCCGATCAGCGAACTGGTCGCGCTGGCGAGTGAGCGCTCGGCAGGCGGAAGCGTGAAATATGGCAATCGCGACGTCGTCGTGCGCGACCTCGCCACCTTCGATCCGGTTGGCGTCGACATCGCGTTGTTTTCAGCCGGCGGTTCGATCTCAAGGGAATACGCGCCGAAATTTGCCGCAGCGGGCGCGGTGGTCATCGACAACTCCTCGGCATTCCGCTACGACGATGACGTGCCGTTGGTGGTGTCGGAAGTGAATCCGGAGGCAGCGAAGAACCGCCCACGCGGCATCATCGCCAATCCGAACTGCTCGACCATGCAGATGGTGGTCGCGCTGGCGCCGCTCCATCGCAAGGCGGGCATCGAGCGCCTGAACATCGCCACGTATCAGTCGGTGTCGGGCACCGGTCGCCGCGCGCTGGAGGAGCTGGGCAAGCAGACGGCCGGCTTGCTCAACTTCCAGCCGGTCGAGCCGGAGGTGTATCCGGTGCAGATCGCCTTCAACGTGATCCCGCAGGGTGGCGACTTCACCGACAACGGCTACACCACCGAGGAAATGAAGCTGGTCTGGGAGACGCGCAAGATCCTGGGCGACGACGCCATCGGGATCAACGCGACCGTGGTGCGTGTGCCGGTGTTCTACGGACACGCCGAGGTCGTCAACGTCGAAACCCGCGAGAAGCTGTCCGCCGTCGACGCGCGCGCGTTGCTGGAGCAGGCGCCGGGCGTCGAGGTGGTCGACGAGCCCGTTGCGGGCGGCTATCCGACGCCCGTGACCCATGCCTCGGGCACAGACCCGGTCTACGTCGGCCGGATCCGGGACGACCTGTCGCATCCGCGCGGGCTGAACCTGTGGATCGTGTCCGACAACATCCGCAAAGGTGCAGCGCTGAACGCGGTGCAGATCGCCGAACTGGTGGCGGCCGGCGGTTGAATCATTGCGGTGCATGGGCGCAGGCGGCTAGAGTCGGCGATACGCGAGTCATTGCGGGCAGTCCAGGGGTGGGCATGAGCAGCAGATCGCCAATCGCACTTTCATCGGTCCTCGCCGTGGCACTGGCTGTCGCCGCCGGTCCCGCTGCCGCGCTCGGCCTTGGTCAGATCCAGGTCAAATCGCAGCCGGGACAGCCACTTGTCGCCGAAATCCCGATCATCTCGAGCGATCCGGCCGAGTTGCAGGGCTTGCAGGTCCAGCTGGCATCGCCGGAAACCTTCAGCCGGGTGGGGTTGGAGCCACCGCAGGGGGTGGTCTCGTCCCTGCGCTTCGAGCCGGCGCTGGATGACCATGGCCACCCGGTGATCCGCGTCACCAGCCCGGCGCCGGTGCAGCAGCCGCTGCTGACGTTCCTGTTGGAGGTCGACTGGGGCGAAGGCCGGCTGGTGCGCGAATATTCGGCGCTGCTCGACACGCCACGCACAGTGGCGGCGCCGATCCAGGCGCCGATCCAGGCACCCACCGTGGCGCCTTCGAACACCATCGTGCGTCCCGTGGTCGCGCCGGTCGCTGCTGTAGTACCCCAGCCCGCGCCTGCTGCACCGGTGCCGGTCGCGAGATCCGCGCCAACGGCAATTCCGATGCCTCCACCCGCCGTACCGACGCCGCCTCCGGTTGCCACTGCGCCGGAACCGACGGCATCGCCAGTGCGGTCGAGTGAATACGGCCCCGTCCGGCCCGGACAGACCCTGGGCGAGATCGCGGCCAACCTCGACGATACCCACGAATACAGCGTCGCCCAGATCATGTTGGCGCTGCTGCGCGCCAATCCGGACGCTTTCATCGGCGGCAATATCAACCGGTTGAAGCGCGGCGCGGTACTGCATGTGCCGCAAGCCGACGAGCTTGCGCACTACAACCAGAGCCAGGCCGCTGCCGTGGTGCGTGAGCAGATGGCGCAGTGGCGCGACGCGCGACGTCCGTCGCTGCAACCCGCAGCGGTGGCGACGTCGTCTTCGCCAGCTCCGCACAACGCAGCTCTGAACAACCCGGCTCCGCACAACAGCACCGCGTCAGCAAAACCGGCGCGAACCGCCGACGCGCGACTGGAAATCCTGCCGCCGTCCGGGCGCGACCAGCGCGCAGGCGCCAATAAAGCAATGCGATCCGGCATCCAAGCCGGTGGCGAGGGCGAAATGCTGCGACAGCAACTGCAAGAAACCAAGGAAAGCCTGGCTGCACGCGATGCCGAGGTCAACGAGCTCAAGACGCGTGTGGCCGATCTCGAAAAACTCCAGCAGCAGCAACAGCAGCTGATCACGCTGAAGGACAGCGCGCTGGCGACGGCGCAACAGAACCTGGCAGCGTCCAATCGCAAGGCCACGACGCCCGCTCCGGTCAAGGCCGCGGTTGCGACCACCACCGCGCAGGCACCGCAACCGACGGCGCCGCCGCAACCGATGGAACGCAGCAGCGGGATGATCTGGCTGTGGGGCGGACTCGTGCTGATATTCGCGGCGCTGGCTGGCTGGTTGCTGACGCGGCGCCGACATGTGGTGGCGACACCGAAGCGCGGGTTTGATACCGCTGCGCTTGCGGCAAGCATTCCGGTGGCGACACGCGAGCCCGAGCCTGCTGTCGATACCGATGAAGTGCCGATTGCATCGTTCCAGGCTCCGGAGAAGACCCAGCCGCCGGCGTCAGTGCAACCGCCGCACTGGACGTCCGCGCCGGTCGCAGTTGGCGCCGTGCCGACGTGGCATGGCGGGGCAGAGTCAGCACCGGGTGTCGTGGCGGACGCGAATGATGCAGGCCAGCATGATCCCGGCCAGCATGATGCAGGCCGGCAGCTGGAACTGGCCCAGGCCTATCTGGACCTGGGCGATGAAGACGCCGCGCGCGCGCTGTTGCGCGAAGTACTCGACGGTCACGACCCCGCCGCACGCAAGACTGCCGCCCTGCTGCTGCGCGACCTGTGATGCGTGCTGGCCTCAGGGACTGCAGGGACTAGGTGGCGCGCTTCGCGCTGGGCGTCGAGTACGACGGCAGCGAATTCTCCGGCTGGCAGCGACTGAACAAACCCGGCGAGCCCGAGCGTTCGGACCGTGTGCGCCGCGGTGAGCCGACAGTGCAGGCGGCCGTCGAAGAGGCATTGTCGTTCGTCGCCGGCCATCCGGTCGCGAGCACCTGTGCCGGGCGCACCGACGCGGGCGTCCATGCCGCCTGCCAGGTGGTCCACTTCGACAGCCCATCCCGGCGCGATCCCCGTGGGTGGGTGCTGGGTGCCACCACGCGATTGCCGCCTGCGATCTGCGCGTTGTGGTGCGTGCCGGTAGCGGATGATTTCCATGCACGGTTTTCGGCGCGTGCGCGGCGCTATTGCTATCGCATCCTCAACCGTGCGGTGCGGCCGGCGCTGCAGCGACAATACCTGTCGTGGGAACGACGACCCATTGACGCCGATGCAATGCACCGAGCGGCGCAAGCACTGCGGGGTGAACATGACTTTTCCGCATTCCGCACTGTGCATTGCCAGGCGCCGCACCCGCGTCGCGACCTGCAGGAGATTCGGGTCACCCGAGCGGGGGAGATCGTGGAGGTCGAGGTACAGGCCAATGCTTTTCTTCACCACATGGTGCGCAATATCGTGGGTAGCCTGTTGCCGGTCGGGCGCGGCGAGCAGCCTGAAGGCTGGATCGCGGAATTGCTTGCGGGCCGCGACCGGGCCGTGGCCGGGCCGACCGCGCCGCCCGATGGACTGGTTTTTGTTGGCCCACGCTATCCCTCCGAATGCCGGCTACCTGCCGAGGTGACGTTGTGACATCCCCCCATATCAGTGTGACCAGCATGCGGCACAACGACAGAGCGCTGTTCCGCACCCGCATCAAGTTCTGTGGCATGACCCGTGCCGGCGACGTGCGCCTGGCGAGCGAGCTGGGTGTGGATGCAATCGGCTTCGTGTTTGCGCAGCGCAGCCCGCGCCGGATCCGGCCCGAGGAGGCGCGGCTGATGCGCAATGCGCTGGCGCCGCTGGTCGACGCCGTGGCGTTGTTCATGGACAACACCGCTGAAGAAGTACGCGAGGCCGTGCGCCAGGTGCGTCCGACCTTGCTGCAGTTCCACGGCGGTGAAGACGATGCTTTCTGCCGTGGTTTTGGCGTGCCGTGGCTCAAGGCGGTCGCGATGGGAGACGGCGAGGCCGAATCCGCCATCGCCTTGCTGCGGCGTTACCCGGGCGCGGCCGGGTTCCTGTTCGACAGCCATGTTGCCGGTGGCGCTGGCGGCAGCGGCGAGACGTTCGACTGGTCGAGACTGCCAAAACCCCTCAACAAGCCAGTAGTGCTGGCCGGCGGGCTGACCCCCGGCAACGTTTTCGACGCGATCCTGGCGACATTCCCGTGGGGCGTGGACGTGTCCAGCGGCATCGAGAGCGCGCCGGGCGTCAAGGACGGCGATCGCATGCGCCGTTTCGTCGAGGAAGTGAGGCGCGCCGACTGTCACATCGAGCACGCCTAGAGGCGCTCGCGGCTGCTTTCCTGGAAAGTGCTCCGATACACTGCACCACCGCTGCTGCCGTTGCTCCTCCCGTATGGATCGCGATACCGAACTCGATTTCCACGCCTACCCGGATGCGTCGGGCCACTTTGGCCGCTACGGCGGACGTTTCGTCGCCGAAACCCTGATCGGGCCGCTCGAGCAACTTGCCGCTGCATATGACGCCGCACGCGTCGACCCGGCGTTCATTGCCGAATTCGAACGCGATCTCGCGCACTACGTCGGCCGTCCCAGCCCGATCTATTTCGCCGAACGCCTGACTGCCGAGGCCGGTGGTGCGCGCATCGCGCTCAAGCGCGAGGACCTCAACCACACTGGCGCGCACAAGATCAACAACACCATCGGCCAGGCGCTACTCGCCAGCCGCATGGGCAAGACCCGGATCATCGCCGAGACCGGCGCCGGCCAGCACGGCGTTGCGTCGGCCACGGTGGCGGCGCGCCTCGGACTGGAATGCGTCGTCTACATGGGCGCCACCGACATCGAGCGCCAGAAGATCAACGTCTACCGCATGCAGTTGCTCGGCGCGACCGTGGTGCCGGTGACCAGTGGCTCGGCCACGCTCAAGGATGCACTCAACGAGGCGATGCGCGATTGGGTGACCAACGTGCAGGACACCTTCTACATCATCGGCACCGTCGCCGGTCCCGATCCGTATCCGCGCATGGTCCGTGACTTCAACGCCGTCGTCGGCCGCGAGGCGCGTGTGCAGATGCTGGCCGAATACGGACGCCTGCCCGATGCCGTCACCGCGTGCGTGGGCGGCGGCAGCAACGCGATCGGCATCTTCCATGCCTTCCTCAACGATCGCGGCGTGCGCCTGGTCGGCGCCGAGGCGGCGGGCGAGGGCATTGCGACTGGTCGCCACGCCGCGTCGCTTTCCGCGGGCCGCCCGGGCGTGCTGCATGGCAACCGCACCTATGTGCTGTGCGACGACGACGGCCAGATCATCGAGACGCATTCGGTGTCCGCTGGCCTGGACTATCCGGGCGTCGGTCCCGAACATGCCTTCCTCAAGGACAGCGGCCGTGCCGAATACGTCGCGATCACCGACGACGAGGCGCTGGCCGCGTTCCACCAGCTCGCGCGCACCGAAGGCATCCTGCCGGCGCTCGAATCCAGCCACGCGATCGCGCAGGCGGTGAAGCTGGCGCGGGGACTACCCAAGGATGCGATCGTGCTGTGCAACCTGTCCGGCCGCGGCGACAAGGACGTGCATACCATCGCTGCGCGCGAAGGGCTCCACTTGTAGGAGCGGCTTCAGCCGCGACCCGCGTCACCGTAGTCCATGGTCGCGGCTGAAGCCGTTCCTACAAAGAGCATTCAATGAACCGCATCGACACCCGCTTCACCCAACTCAAATCCGCCAACCGCAAGGCGCTGGTGCCTTTCATCACCGCCGGTGATCCATCACTAGACGCGACCGTCCCGGTGATGCATGCACTGGTTGGCGCCGGGGCCGACGTACTCGAACTCGGCGTGCCGTTCTCCGATCCGATGGCAGACGGCCCGACCATCCAGCGCAGCTCCGAGCGCGCACTGGCGCGGAGCGCGGGCCTGACCTACGTGTTCGATTGCGTGCGCCGGTTCCGCGACACCGACGCGCAGACGCCGATCGTGCTGATGGGCTATCTCAATCCGGTAGAGATCCGCGGGGCGGAGCGCTTCGCGAAGGAAGCGGTCGCTGCCGGCGTCGATGGCGTGCTGCTGGTCGATCTGCCGCCGGAAGAATTGGGCGGCACCTGGAACACGAGCATCAGCGCGGCCTTCGCTGCGCATGGCCTCGCGCTGATCCTGCTCGCTGCGCCAACCACCAACGACGCGCGGATCGCGTTGCTGTGCGAGGGTGCACAGGGCTATCTCTACTACGTCAGCTTCGCCGGCGTCACCGGCGCCGACCAGCTCGATGCCAGTGCGGCTGGCGAGCGATTGCGCGCGATCCGGGCGCGTAGCCGGATACCGGTCGTGGCTGGCTTCGGGATCAAGGACGCGGCGTCGGCCGCAGCAATGGTGGCGGATGCCGACGGCGTCGTCGTCGGCAGCGCACTGGTCGCAGCATTGGCGGATGCAGCGACGCCATCGGAAGCCGCGACGCGCGCCGCCGCCTTCCTCGCGCCGATCAGGCTCGCACTGGACGGCGCCGCGGGGGCGCTGCGGTAAACTTCCGTCGGCCGGGCTTCCTGTCCGTACGGCTGTCGCGCTCCGGCGCTGCATTCTTCCTGTCCGAGGTGTCGTTCCGGTGAGTTGGCTGAAGAAACTGATGCCTGCCCGCATCCGCACCGAAGCGCCTGCGGGGCGCAAGCGCAGCGT
>JANMAO010000238.1:0-9074 GCA_031359875.1 Lysobacter sp. | reverse complement strand
ACGACCGCCTGCTTCCGGATCAGCCGGCGACGCAGTCAAGCGGCACTGCCGACGACTTGTAGCCAGTTTTCTCTTGGCGCCGGTCGCGGGCGACTCGGCGAACCCGGGTCGCGGCGCGCGCAGGTGGTTCAGCAACGGGTGCCACCCCCACACCGTCCGTCGCAGGCTCCCGAGGGCGAAGACATCGCCCGTGAGAACTGGCGCAAGCATGAGCCAGAGACCGCGCCGCACGCACTCAGCGGCGTTCAAGGCCAAGTGGACGCGCTTGCGCAAAAGGACCAATCGTTTCGGCACCGGGGGCGTGCAATCGGCGCACAAACGTTCTCAAGCGCAAGCAGAAATTGCCGAAGCTACAGCAACGTCCCGCCCCGAATGCAAAGTCCGATGAAAACCACCTCTCGACCTCCCCCACGCGTCTGGGCGACGGTGCGGACCTGGATACACGCAGCCATCGATCGAGATTGCCGCCAGGGGCAGCTTGCCAAAGCCTCGTCGGTTGGGCTGTATGTCGTGCTGGTCGTCGTCACCGGATTCGCCTTGTGGTCGTCGATGTCGACGAGTCGATCGGCCAAACGCGCGATCGCTTCGAGCACCTTGTCGGACCACTATGCGTCAGCCGCCACCGCCGTCGCGGCGGCGGAATCTCTCGAGCGCAAGTATCGGTTGGAGCCCGGCCCGGAGGTGCGGCGCCGCTTCGAGACGGCTTCGGCAAACCTGGTCGCGGCGATGTCGTTGGTCCGCCGAGACGGCAGTGCGCAGGACCTCGCGACCGCCGACCGGGTTGCCTCGGTCTATGACCCCTATCTGCACGCTATCGATCAGATGTTCAGCGCCGTTGATCGTGGCGAAACCGCACTGACATTGCGGATCGACACGGAAGAAGTCGACCCGCGTTTCGAACTGATCGAACAAACCGTCAACCAGGCGGCCGACGACCATCACTCGGCAGCGCTGGCCGATCTGGCCCAACTGCACGATCTTCAGGCGTTCAACGCCCGGGCCACGCCAGCGGTGTTTTCCGTCGGGTTGGTACTGGTCGCTCTCTTTGCCAATGTATTGCGCAAGACCCGCTCGCAGCTCGACACGCAGCGCAAACAAGCCGTGCACGATGCCCTGCACGACGGGCTGACCGGACTGCCCAATCGAACGCTGCTGGCCGATCGATTCGAACAAGCGTTACGCATCGGCAAGCGCGCGGGCACGACCACCGGTTTGCTCCTGATCGACCTGGATCGGTTCAAAGAGGTCAACGACACGCTGGGCCATCACGTCGGAGATCAACTGCTTGCCCAGATCGGACCGAGGCTGGCCGGAGTGCTCAGAGGGGCGGACACGGTCGCACGGCTGGGCGGCGACGAATTCGCGGTCTTGCTTCCGGCGGTGAATGGGCTCGATGGGGCGCTCGATGTGGCCTCACGGTTGCGGGCGGCGCTGGCGGAGTCCTTCCAAATCCAAGGTGTCGAACTGGACATCGATGCCAGCATCGGGGTGGTCATTTCCGGCGCTCACGGCGACGATGCACAAACGTTGCTGCAGCGTGCCGACGTAGCGATGTACGTGGCGAAGCAGCAGGGGCGCGGCGTGGTCGTCTACGACCCCGAAAACGACGACCATTCTCCGGAACGCCTCTCCCTGCTCGGACAGTTGCGTCGAGGCATCGACCGCGGCGAACTGTTCTTGCATTACCAGCCCAAGATCAATCTCAGCACGGGCGAGGTGACCGGGGTGGAAGCGCTGGTGCGATGGCAGCATCCCGAGCGCGGCCTGATCCCTCCCAACGACTTCATCCCGCTGGCCGAACACACGGGGCTCATCGGTGCGCTGACAATTTGTGTATTCAACTCGGCGTTGGCCCAGGTCAAGTCGTGGGCCGATGCCGGGCACTGCATTGCGGTCGCAGTCAACGTCTCGGCTCGCAACCTGGTTGATGATGAATTCGCGAACAAGATCGCCGGGCTGCTTGAGCATCACGGCGTTCCGGCGGGGCTGCTGGAAGTCGAGGTCACTGAGTCGGCCGTCATGCTGGAACCCGAGCGGGCCGCTCGAATCCTCAATCAGCTTCACGCGCTCGGTGTCCGAATTTCGATCGACGACTTCGGTGCCGGTTACACCAGCTTGGCTCAACTGAAGAACTTGCCGATCAGCGAGATCAAGATCGACAAGTCATTTATCCTGACGATGCACAACAATCCCGACGATGCGCTGATCGTTCGCAGCATGATCGATCTTGGACATAGCTTGAACATGAAGGTCGTCGCCGAAGGCGTCGAAACCGCGCACACGGCGAGCATCCTGCGCGACTACCGCTGCGACATCGCACAGGGCTATCACCTGTGCCGGCCCGTGCATCCCGAGGCCTTGATGCGCTGGTACAGCCAACGCCCTGCCGATGCCGGCGTCCCCCGTACCTTGCCGTCGGCGCGAACGTTTCGTCCGTCCGAATTTGGCGCGCTGGCAGGCGGCTGACGGCTTGACTACATTTCGGTAGTGCCGCACTTGTGCGTCGGGCGGCTGTCCAACCGGGCTGCCTGTTTACTTCACGTATCTCGCGGTCAAGCCGGCGCAAGCCGATCAGCGGTTTTTACCCGGTCGCGTTCTATGCTTGCAGTGCGGCTTCCAGTTTTGGTCGCTGATCCTGGAACGTGCCATAGAAGAAGGCGTTGCCGATCACCGTGATGGGCGCGACCCGGACGCCGTACCGGGTTTTTGCTTCTAGCGCCACCTCGGGGCGAGTGACATCACGCTCTTCAAAAACCAGGCCCCGTTCGTTCAAGAATTGTTTGACTGCCGAGCAATCCGGGCAGCCAGGGGCGGTGTAGACAATGATGCTGTGTTGCATAAGATGCTCCCTTTCAGATTTTGGTTGCACGGCGCCCCACGCACCAAAGCGCTGGCATACCAATCTCCATCTCATTCAGGGAAAAGATGGCGGCTCGATTGGATCAAATTGCGCGTCAGCCTGAAGCGGCCTGCACCTCGCGCCGACCTGCTGTCTTCCACGGCTGTAGCCATTTGAGCCGCATGCTGTTGCCAAGTACAAAAATGGACGACGTACCCATGGCGACCCCCGCCAGCATGGGGTTGAGGTGGATGCCGTAAAACGGTATCAGCACGCCAGCGGCTACCGGAATCAGCAGGATGTTGTAGAAAAAAGCCCAGAACAGATTGCCGCGTATGTTTGACATGGTCTTGCGCGCGGCGATCAATGCAGTCGGTACGCCGCCAAGTTCGCCGCGCGTCAGCGTGACATCCGCCGCCTCGATGGCGATATCGGTACCTGAAGCCAGCGCAATGCCGACATCGGCCTGCGCCAGTGCCGGCGCGTCGTTGATGCCATCGCCGACAAAGGCCACACGCCGGCCCGCCTGTTGCAATTGTTTTACGACGCCTGCCTTGTCGGCGGGCAGGACTTCGGCGTGGACTTCATCGATACCCAGCGTGCGCGCAACCGACTCGGCGGTGAGTTTGCCATCACCAGTGACCATGGCAACCTTCAGCCCCAGCGCTTTCAGGGCGGCAATCACTGCAGCAGCATCGGGCTTGATGGGGTCGGCAATGGCGAGGAGCGCCAGCGGCAGGTGATCTGCCGCCAGGAATACGACTGTCTTGCCCTCGGCTTCCAGACGTTGCGCCTGGGCAGCCCAATGCGCGATGTCGACCCCTTCGCGTTCCATCAAGCGACGCGCACCGAGTAACACGTGGCGACCACCGACCGTCCCCTGGATGCCGAAACCGGCCACCGCACTGAAGTCGGCGACGGCTTCAGCTACCGTCCCTTGCGCCTTGGCTGCGGCGAGTACCGCGAGTGCGAGCGGATGTTCGGAACTGCTTTCCAGACTGGCAGCAAGGCGCAGCGCTTCTTGCGGTGTATCGGCCAGTAAATCGACCAAAGCAGGGCGCCCTTCAGTCAAGGTGCCGGTTTTATCCAACAGCAGCGTATCGACGTGAGACAGACTTTCCAGTGCCTCGCCCTTGCGGAACAACACGCCCAGCTCCGCTGCCCGACCGGTGCCCACCATGATCGCCGCCGGGGTTGCCAGACCCATGGCGCAGGGGCAGGCAACCACCAGCACCGCCACGGCCGAAATCAGCGCAGTGGTGATGGCCGGCGCAGGCCCAAACGCGAGCCAGATCACAAAACTCAGCAACGCGATGGCGAGCACGATGGGGGTAAACACCTGAACTGCCTGGTCGGCGAGGCGCTGGATAGGCAACTTGCCGGTCTGTGCGCGTTCGACGAGCTGGATGATTTTCCCCAGGACGGCCTCCTTGCCCACCGAGGTCGCCTCCACCAGCAGCCGCCCTTCCTGGTTGATGGTGCCACCGACCACTTCGTCACCGACTTGTTTGCTCACCGCAATCGGCTCGCCGGTCAGCATTGCCTGATTCACATGCGACGAGCCTTCGCGCACGATACCGTCTACCGCCAGTTGCTCGCCGGGGCGGATCACCACCAGATCGCCACGGCGTACTGACGCCAGCGCGACAGATTGTTCCGTGCCATCGCTGCCTTGTACTCGCGCCTCCTTGGCCTGCAGGCTGAGCAGCTTCTGGATTGCTGCCGATCCCCTGCCTTTGGCCAGCGATTCCATGTATTTGCCCATCAGCACGGCGGCAATGACGACCGCGGCTGAATCGAAGTAGACATGTTGGGCAGTAGTGGGGAACAAGTCGGGCACCAGCAGCACCAGCATGCTGTACAGCCAGGCCGCACCGGTGCCGGTGGCGACGAGGGAATTCATGTCAGGCGCGAGGCGGCGATAGGCGATGAAGCCGGGGCGGAAGAAGCGCAAGCCGGGGCCAAACAGCACGGCCGTGGTCAACACCGCCTGCACCCAGTCCCAAAAGTGCGGGAACGGGCTGGCGCTGGCAAGCAGCGCGTCCCACATTGGGTAAACCAGCATCCCCATCGACAACACAAGCACAGGCAGCGTCAGCGCCGCCGCCAGCCACACACCGCGACGCTGGGCGGCGAGTGCGCGTTGCTTCGCCGCCGCTTCATCTTCACCCTGATTCCCCAGCGGACGGGCTTGGTAGCCCGCCGCCGTCACTGCGGCAGCAAAATCCGCAAACCCCACACTCGCCGAAAAGTAGTGCACCTGTACGCGCTCGGTGGCCAGGTTGACGGTGGCATCCGTCACGCCGGGCAAATCCCGTATCGCCTTTTCCACATGCGCCACACACGAAGCGCATGTCATGCCCTCCACGGCGAACTCCATCTCGCTCACTATCGGCGTATAGCCGACTTCATGAATCGCGTCGGCCATGCGCTGCGGCGCCAGTATCGCGGGGTCGTAGTGCACCTGAGCGCGCTCGGTGGCGAGATTGACCGTCGCCTCGGACACGCCGGGCAAATCGCGTAGAGACTTTTCCACGTGCGCCACACAGGATGCACAGGTCATGCCCTCGATGCCGATTTCCAGCGTGTTCATTTTTGCTTCCGTAAAGGAATTGAAGAGTCGGGGCGAGACTGGGGTGCCGCTGCATCGCAACCCGCCATGACAAAGCCGCTCGAAACTTTTTCGGCGCCATTCATCTGGCAGGCGTTGTCGTTCGACTCAATTGATGACGCACGCTAGTACCAGAGCCTCAGACCGACAACCATGCCGCGGCTCGTCACACTATCACCGTCCTGACGCGCCGCGCTGGCGGTGCCTCCCAATTTGCGTTGCCAGTTGAGACCGATGTAGGGTGCGATCTCGCGCGCAATCTCGTAGCGCAGCCGCAGGCCGAGCTCCACGTCCCTGAGCCCGCCACCGAGCCCACGCGCCCGATCAGAGGAAGTCGAGAAGTTGGTTTCTGCCCGCGGCTGGAGAATCAGCCGCTGCGTGATCTTCTGGTCGTACTCCGCTTCGAAACGGCCCGCGATTTCGCCCCCTCGTACAAAGAGCGAACCCGAAACGTTGAACCGATAGGGCGCCAGCCCCTGAATGGCCAGCACGCCGTAGTTGCGCGAGGGGCCCGGGCGGGCGTCATTGCGAACGCCTGCCTGCACATACCAGAACGGGCTGATGAGCCGCGCATAGAGCAGCTGCAGATCGGCCTGTTCGGTGCGGCCACCCACGGTCTTTTCGCCTTCCGACTTCGCCCAGAACTTGTCGTAGTCAGTGCCGATCGAGGCCTGTGCGTCCCAGGCCTGCGCGTTGTTGCCCTTCAGCAGGCGGTACTCAAGCAGGTCGAACAGAAAGTACGGGACGATCTGCCGGTCCATTACTGGCGCGGGCCAGTCCGGCGGCGGCAAGGGAAATCGTTTGTCGTCGGCGGTCGACTGTGCGTTCGCCTGAGACACTGCAAACGCGGCGAGCAAAGCCGGCAAGAGCCATCCATGAGTTTTCATGTCCGGCTCCTATGCGGGATCGCTGACGTTGAAAAAGCGGAACATGCCCGCTTCCATATGAAACAGCTGGTGGCAGTGGAAGGCGAAGTTGCCCTGCTCCTCATAGGTGAAGTCGAGCGAGACGCGCTCCGCCGGCTTGACGTTGATGGTGTGCTTGAGAGGGCGGTTTGCCGGCGCCGCATCGTTCTGGAGCTCCATGAAGACGCCGTGCAGATGCATCGGGTGCTCCATCATCGTGTCGTTGACCATGGTCAGCCTGATTCGCTCACCGACACGCACCATCGGCTGCGGCCCCGACTCCGAGAATTTCTTGCCGTCGATGCCCCAGATGAACGCTTCCATGTTCCCGGTGAGGTGCATCTCGATCTCGCGCTGCGGCGTGCGCGGGTCACGCGAAGCCTCAAGCGCCTTCAGGTCGTTGTAGACAAGCACGCGATGGCCGACATTGTCGAGCCCGGTACCCGGCTCGCCAAGACGGTTGCGTTGCACCATGGCCACCATGGCGTTGCCCGGGCCGTGATTCCCGGGGCCGTGTCTGCCATTGACCGGACTGTCCATCCCGGGCATCGCCATGTCACCGCCCATGCTCGTTTCCGGCATCGGCTTGGAGCCGGCGTTGTCCATCGCGGGCATCGACTTCATGTCCTTGCCGCCCATGACCATGCCGGACATCGTTGCCTCCCTGCCACCGATCGGGTTCATCCCAGCCATTGGCTCTTTGGCTTCCATGTCCATGCCGGGCATCTTTGCGGAGGTGCCGTCCTTGCCGGTTGCCGGTATCGGCGCAGCGTCCTTGGCGCCCATGTCCATGCCCATGTCGACCATGGTGCGCAGGGGCCGTTGGCGTAGCGCCGGAACCGGCGCCACCTGTCCAGGGCGCACTGCCAGCGTGCCGCGGGCATAGCCGCTTCGGTCCATCGCCTCGGCGAATAACGTATAGGCCTGATCCGTTCTCGGTTGCACGATGACGTCGTAAGTTTCAGCGGTGGCGATCTGGAACTCGTCTACGGTAACGGGCTGTACGTTCTGCCCATCCGCCTGGACAATCATCAGCGGAAGTCCCGGGATGCGCACATTGAAGTAGGTCATCGAGGAGGCGTTCACGAAGCGCAGCCGCACACGTTCTCCCGGGCGAAACAGGCCGGTCCAGTTGCCGTTGGGCGCCATCCCGTTGACGAGGTAGGTGTAGGTCGATCCGGTGACGTCGAGGATGTCGGTCGGATCCATCCGCATCTTCGCCCACATCATCCGGTCCTTGACCGTTTCGCTCCATCCCATTTTGCGCACGTCGCTTGCGAAATCGCCGAGGGTGCGCTGCTGATAGTTGAAGTAGCCCGCCTCCTTTTTCAACTTGGCCATCGCGCGCTCCGGATCACGGTATGTCCAGTCCGAAAGCACGATGACGTGTTCACTGTCGTAAGCGACAGGATCTCGCGCCGCAGGCGCGATGACGATCGAACCGTAGTTCCCCAACTGCTCCTGTAGCGCGGAGTGGCTGTGATACCAGTAGCTGCCGTTCTGCCGGACGCGATACCGATAGGTGAAGGTCTCGCCGGGTCGTATGCCGCGGAAGCTGACCCCCGGCACGCCGTCCATACCCGACGGCACGAGCACGCCATGCCAGTGAATCGATGTATCTTCGGCCAGTCGGTTGGTCACGCGCAGCGTGACAGTTTCGCCTTCTCGAAACCGCAGGATGGGTCCTGGAACGGTCCCGTTGACCGTCACTGCCGAGCCGGTCCGGCCACCGAATTCAACCGGGGTACGCTCGATGACGAGGTCGGCCGGGTTGCTTTCATCGACTCGAAGCTCAGCGCTACGATCGTGTTTCGCCTGCGCATACGCCGCAGCGTTGCTGCTGCCGAAGGCGTCGAGCAAGCTCAGCGCAGCCGCCGACTTGATGACATGACGGCGAGTCAGGCCGTGGGTACTTTTGCTCATGCGAATCCTTGGCAGTAGTTGACGCGAATATCCGCAAGATCAGGCTGTCGGTTTCCGATCGCCGTTCGCAGCCGTGCGGCGCTGGCCGCCATCTCTGCGGACGCGGTCCTGAACGCGGACGGCGCTGTTGCCATCGAGCAAAACCTTATCTCACGGGGCGCCACTTCGAAAGCGCCGGTGACGCAGAATCGATGTAGGCGCAGGCCTACGAATCACGCTGCTGTGCTCGGCTCTCGCTATGGCCCACACGAGCGTGCGCATCCGAGCAGAAAGTTATCTTTGAGCGAGTTGCAGATCGGCTGGAAGAGTTTTCGAGTCCTGACGGCGCCCTCGGCACCAGTCGTTTCCAAACGAGGTCTGGGTTTGGACAGGCCTGACCTCGGGGACGCGCGTCGATCCGTTGTAGACGAGGCCCGTGTATTGGGGTCCGGGTTTTGGGGGGTTCTTCGACCTTGATCGAAGGCTGTGGGGATGTATTCCCGTGCAAGTGGTTCGGCTCTGTCGAGACTGACACCAGAATTGACAACAGCGGCAAGACAGAGGCGGGCTAGAAGCCTGGAATCGGCTTCTAGCCCACATGTTTAGTGGTGGAGAGGAGGAGGATCGAACTCCCGACCTTCGCATTGCGAACGCGACGCTCTCCCAGCTGAGCTACCCCCCCCACATCAAGCTTGAGTCTAGCAAAGTCTCGCGGTCTGGCGAGTTCCTGCGCGAGACCGTCTGATCCGCAAGTCGCGGGTTCCACGCGCTGTGCAGATGTGTGATGCAGGCCCGCTGCAGGGCCCGGGCATTTGCA
>JANMAO010000232.1:0-4552 GCA_031359875.1 Lysobacter sp. | reverse complement strand
ACACCACCACGCCGACCGTGGTACTGGCAGACATCAAGGACGCCGACGGCGTGCGGGAGCGCGTACGCGGACTGGTCGAGCAACGTCGCGATGCCAAGCGCGTGCGCGAACTGGATGTGGGGCACGAGGCGCTTTAGCTAGGTTCGTATCGGCGTTTTTCGTGCCCGGGTATGGCTTTGTACCCGTTGCTCAGCCGCCGAACGTCGGCAGCTTCTTCGGCACCACTACGTTTTTCAGTACGACATATTTCGGCAGCCCATCGCGGCCATACGACGGATACGCCTCGCCGCGGATCAACGGTTCGAGGTAGCGGCGTGCGGCCGTGGTGATGCCGTAGCCGTCCTTGCGGATGAAATTCGCCGGCATCTTCTTTTCGCGATTGGCAACGCGATCCAGCGGCGCGGCCTCGATCTTCCAGCGATACGGAGCATCGGCCGTGCGCACGATCACCGGCATGGTCGCGTTCATGCCTTTCAGCGCGAATTGCACCGCGGCCTTGCCGACCGCCCGGGCCTGTTCGAGGTCGGTCTTCGAGGCGATATGTCGCGCCGAGCGCTGCAGGTAGTCGGGCAGGGTCCAATGCACCTTCATGCCGAACTGGTCCTTGACGCGCGCTGCAAGGTGCGCAGCGACGCCACCCAGTTGCGTGTGTCCGAAGGAGTCCTTGCCGGCGCCGGCATCGGCGACGAACGTGCCGTCGGCGCTGCGGATGCCTTCGCTGGCGACGACCACGCACCAGCCCACGCGTTCGACGGTCGCTTTCACTTTCGACAAAAACGCGCTCTCGTCATATGCCCGCTCCGGGAACAGGATGATCTGTGGCGCGTCGTCCGGGCCTTGTCCCGCGAGCCCAGCTGCGGCCGCCAGCCAGCCAGCATGCCGACCCATCGCCTCGTACACGAACACCTTGGTCGAGGTCTCGGCCATGGCGGCGACATCAAGCGCGGCTTCGCGCACCGACACCGCGGTGTATTTCGCCGCTGACCCGAAACCCGGACAGCAGTCGGTGACCGCCAGATCATTGTCGACTGTCTTCGGCACGCCGACGCAGGTCAGCGGATAGCCGTACTCGCCGGCGAGCTGCGAGACCTTGAGCGCGGTGTCGGCCGAATCGTTGCCGCCGTTGTAGAGGAACCAGCGCACGTCATGGGCCTTGAACACCGCCAGCAGGCGCTCGTAGCGGGCGCGATCGGCGTCCAGCGACTTGAGCTTGAGCCGGCACGAGCCGAACGCGCCCCCCGGCGTCTGTGCCAGTGCACGGATCACCGCGGCGGATTCCTTCGAGGTGTCGAGCAGCTCTTCGCGCAGCACGCCGAGGATGCCGTTGCGGCCGGCCAGCACTTTCACCCCGCGAGCCCGAGCAGTTTCGATCACCGCCGCGGCGGTGGCATTGATGACGGCGGTGACGCCGCCCGATTGCGCGTACAGCAGGGTTCCGTCGGCCATGGTCGGCAGGGTCCGCGTTAGGGATGCGGTAAGCTGGCACAAGCCGCCTCAGGCGGGTTGCGGACGTTTTCGGCGAGTTTAGCGCCAGAAGACCGCGAGCCGTCGGGGCACGGATCTCGATCGGGAGTCATCGATGCGATTGGTTTTATTGGGCGCGCCGGGCTCCGGCAAGGGCACGCAGGCGACACGGCTGAAAGAGCACCTGCAGGTGCCGCACATCTCCACCGGCGACCTGTTGCGCGCGGAAGTCGCGGCCGGCAGCAAGCTCGGGTTGGCGGCGAAGGAAATCATGGCGCGCGGGGACCTGGTCTCCGATGCGATCCTGTTGGACATGCTCGAGGACCGTTTCTCGCGCCCGGACACGGGCAACGGCTTCATTCTCGATGGCTACCCGCGCAACCTGGCGCAGGCCAGTGCGCTCGGCGACTTGCTGGTGCGCATCGGCCAGCCGATGGCTCGCGCGGTGCAGCTGGACGTCGACAGCGAGCTGCTGGTGGAGCGCATCGCCGGTCGTGCCAAGGCCGAAGGCCGCGCCGACGACAACCCCGAATCGGTGCGCAAACGCCTGGGCATCTACAACGAGCAAACCGCGCCAGTGGTCGAGTACTACCGCCAGCGCGGCATGTTGAGCGTGGTCGACGGTGTCGGCACGCTCGACGAGGTATTCACGCGCATCCTCGAGGCGATTGCGTCTTCCACCGAGGTCGGATGACCCCGCGTTGCCGGACGGCGCACGCATGAAACTCCACATCCTCGGCATCGCCGGCACCTTCATGGGCGGCGTCGCCGCGCTGGCGCGCGAACTCGGACACGAGGTCGAAGGCAGCGACCAGGCGGTGTATCCGCCGATGTCGACGCAACTCGAAACGCTGGGCATAGCCCTGCGCCAAGGCTATGCGCCCGAAAATATTTCCGCCGACTGCGACGAGATCGTCGTCGGCAACGCGCTCTCGCGCGGTAACGCGGCGGTCGAGCAGGTGCTCGACGAGGGCCGTAAATACACTTCCGGCGCGCAATGGCTGGCAGAAAACGTATTGCCCGGCCGCGACACGATTGCGGTTGCCGGCACCCATGGCAAGACCACGACAACTTCGATCCTGACGTATCTGTTGCAGGCGGCAGGACGCGAGCCCGGCTTCCTGATAGGCGGCGTCGCCGAGGATTTCGGCGCCTCCGCACGCGTCGGCGCGGGCCGCGACTTCGTGGTCGAGGCCGACGAATACGACACCGCATTCTTCGACAAGCGCAGCAAGTTCGTGCACTACCGGCCGCTGGTCGCGATCCTCAACAATCTCGAGTACGACCACGCCGACATTTTTCCCGACGTCGCTGCGATCCAGCGCCAGTTCCACCACTTCGTGCGCACGGTGCCGCGTCGTGGTTGCTTGATCGTCAACGGCGAGGACCAGCACCTGGCCGAGGTGCTGGCGATGGGCTGCTGGACGCCGGTCGAGCGGTTCGGGCTCGATGGCGGCACAGCTTCAAAACAGAGTTACGACTGGACCGCGCGGCTGATCCACGACGACGGCAGCGCCTTAGCCGTGATCCACGATAACGTCGAAGTTGGCGAGATCCACTGGCCGCTGCTTGGCCGACACAACGTGATGAATGCGCTCGCCGCGGTCGCTGCCGCGCATGCAGTCGGTGTCGATGTCGGCGCCGTGCTGCCGGCGCTCGCGAACTTCCGCAGCGTCAAGCGGCGCATGGAAGTCATTGGCGAGGCTGACGGCATCACCGTGTACGACGATTTCGCCCACCATCCGACTGCGATCGCCACCACGCTCGCGGGCTTGCGCGCGCGGGTCGGCGACGCCCGCATCGTCGTGGCGATGGAGCCTCGCAGCAATTCGATGCGCCTGGGCGCGCATGCCGATGCGCTGGCGCCATCGTTCGATGATGCGGATCTCGTGGTGTTCCTGCAGCGCCCGGAACTTGCGTGGGATGCCGGCAAGGTCGTCGCCGGGCTGCGTGGCGAAGGCGTGGCCGCGACCGATGTCGGGTTGTTGATCGCGGCGCTGCGCGAACGCACACGCCCGGGCGACCATGTCGTGTTCATGTCCAATGGCGGGTTCGACGGGGCGCCGCGGCGCTTTCTCGCCGCGTTGCAAGGCTGATCCCTGGCCTGACGTAATGCCGATCGTGTCGCCGCAATCGCTCGCGCTGTTCCCGCTGCAGGCGGTCCTCGTCCCGGGCGCCACGCTCGGCTTGCGCGTGTTCGAGCCACGCTTCCTTCAGCTGGTGAGCGACTGCAGCCGCAGCGGTGAGGGCTTCGGAGTCTGCCTGTTGTTGCCCGGTGAGCCACTGGGAGGAGCCGGCGCGGGTGCGATCGCGGCGACCGCGTCTTTTGGCACCGAGGCGCGCATCGAGGATTTTGGCGCCGGCGACGATGGCCTGCTGACGTTGCGCGTGCGCGGCCGTCGTCGCTTCCATGTGCGACGCACCCGGGTGCGCGACAACGGTCTGATCGTCGCCGAGGTGGACTGGCGCGACCCCGACCCCGATGACGAATTACGGCCGGAACATGCCCTGCTTGGCTTGCTATTGCAGCGAATCCTCGAGCAGGTTGGTGGCGAACACGCCAAGGCGGCGGCGGCGTCTTTTGATGATGCCGCCTGGATCGGTTGGCGCCTGGTCGAACTGCTGCCGCTGTCCAACCCGCACCGCCAGAGTCTGCTGCAGGAAGACGACCCGCACGTCCGGCTGGATTTGTTGCTGGCGCTGATGCCCTAGCGCGGCCTGCGCGCCGGCAGTTCCCCTACACCTGCTCGCCTACACTGGTGTCATGGCAAACGCAGACGCGATCGAGATCCAGGCGCTCAAGGCCGACAGCTTCGGACGCATCGCGCTGATGCGCGACGATGGTGGCGTGTTCGTGCGTCGCGATCTGAGTCACGTGCCGCTATGGCTGCGGCTGCCGGCATGGTGGCTGGCACGGCGCGAGGCGAATGCGCTACGACGGATCGACGGCATGCCGGCGACGCCGCGGCTGCTGCGCTGGGACGGCCGCGTGCTCGATCGCAGCTACATGGCCGGCGCCGCGATGTACCAGCGTCCGCCGCGCGGTGATGTCGCGTATTTTCGCGAGGCGCGCCACCTGTTGCAGACC
>JANMAO010000229.1:0-12489 GCA_031359875.1 Lysobacter sp. | reverse complement strand
TGTACTGGTTGTCCCGCCTGCTCACGCAGGTGGGGTATCGAGTCTTCGATCTGGGCGGACATATCGGTACCAGCTACTACGCATACCGTCCATATCTCGATTATCCGGTCGACATGCGCTGGCTGGTGCACGATGTCCCGGCCGTGCTGGCCGCGGGACGCGACTGGGCACTGGAACACGATCCGGAACACCAGCTGGCCTTTACCGATTCAGCGGATGACGCCGATGGGTGCGAGTTGTTGATCACCAGCGGCGCCCTGCAATACCTGGACTACACCTTGCCCGAGTTGCTGCAGCGGTTGCGTCGCCCGCCACTGCACGTACTCGTCAATCGCGTGCCAATGCATCCCAGCCGCGGCTATTTCACCTTGCAGAATTTCGGCATCGCAATATGCCCCTATCGGGTCACGGCCGTGCCGGACTTCATCACCGACATGGAAAGACTCGGGTATGCGGTGATTGACCACTGGAAGTCGCCGCGCAGCCTACGGGTGCCATTCGAGCCAGGTTGCGCCATCGACAGCTATCACGGGTTCTATTTCAAGCGGAACTGACCCGGAGTATTGAGGTGCGGCAGGCGGGCGCGAAGGCCTCCTGAGCGGCAGACCGTCCATCCGAACTTTTATCCGACCTGTCACCGTGGGAGCGGTACGCATCGGTCATTCGTTGTCCCCGATCCACTTCCAGATTGACTGCATCGATGAAGTCCGCGAACGGCATCTGTTCCTGATAGTGACATCCACGCGCCTGGATCCAAAACGGGTCTTGAAGAATTCAGGTGTCCATTTCCCGATCGCCGGCCACGCCGCCGCAGCTCCCTCGACAACTACCGGGCGGTTGCGGGCCACGTAGTCGCGCAGGAAGGTTTCGTAGGGCAGCCCGGATGCCGGCCGACGCTCGACAGGCGTATCTGGAATTACCGGAAAGACGTTGTGCGCGAAATTCACGGATCGCATTGGCATCGCGGTTTCGCCTGCAACGATTCGATATCTTGTCGCGGAGGCGCCTTGGCCAAGCCAGGCACCGCAAGCGGGCATGTACTTAGTCGATTGGCTTTGACATTCGATGTGTCGCCATGAACTGTCGGATTACGAACGGGGAAACGCCGGCATGCCGGAAAAACGGCCACGATGGCACCAAAGGAGAGCCGCCTTGAACACACAGGACGCCAGCGTCATGAGCTGGTCGCCGTCTGCGTCGTAGTGGTCAGCGCTTGACGAGAGGGACGTCCTGCGATGTCCGCTCCGGGCCGCCACCTACCTCGTAATGCACGCGTAGCCACTGCCCCCCAACACGATCGTAGAGCGCTTCGATTTTCGCGTCGGCACTGCCATCGCGACCAAAATCAGCGAGGCCGTCGGCGTTGATGCGCAGGTAGCGGCTACCAGCCTGGACGGTGGTGATCCGATCCAGTTGCAACCGCACCGATGGTTGGCGGAACTCCCGGGACAGCGCGCCGACGACTTCGGTATCCAGTTTTTGCACCAGCGACCCGTCGTTGGGGATGTCCCGCTCGCCCGCCGCAACTCCGCCAATCCCCACCTGCGGATAGCCCGTGCTGCCTAGCTGGCTGTCGTACAGCACCTGAAAACGAAACCCCACCCAATCGTCATCGCCCTGGATCCGTAGGCTGCCGGTGCCGCTGACGGCACGCTCGCTGACGCTGACCGGTTTCACGTCGATGGCGTCCAGCTTCATGTCCACGGCACGACCGCCGAGTTGTTCCGAAAGCGTGTTGACCAGGGCTCCCGCAATCGCATTGCCAATCGCTTCGTGGCTGTCCACGACCACGCTGCGCGGGCCCACCGTGCTCGCTGTCAACGGCACCGCCGCCGGGCCTTGCGCCGCCGCGTTCCCGACGGCGCAGGCGCAGGCGAGCACGAGGACATTGGCGAGGGTGTTGCGATGAATGGGGGTCACCGGTCTTCTCTGGGCTGGCGCAGGGATGTGCGCCAAGTGACTGAAGCAACGCAAATGCGCCGCACGATCGGCCCTGTAGGACCGACCACCCCTGCTGGGGAGACGGCGCATCTCCGGCGTCGCCACCAGAGATCACCGGAGGGGGGCGCCACTTGGACTCCGCTGGCCTACACTGGGCCTCATGCTGCGTCCCGTTGCCCGTATTGCGTCGTACCTGCTCTTGATCGCATCCCTGGTGTTGCCGGGGATCGCCATGCCGGCGCGCGCGGCAGCGCAGGCATGGCAGGCGGCATCGGTCGTCATGCCCGGCCACGATGGTATGGACATGCCCGGGCCGGTAACGCACATGCACTGCCAGGAGGGATGCTGCCCGCAGCAGGCCTGCGATATGACCGCATGCATTGCCACCGGCTGCCTGCCCCAGTTCACCAGACTGCCCGCGGTCATGGTGGTCGTGACCTTTGTGTTCTCGTGGCACTCCATCACGCCACCGACGCAGTTGGCCGAAACACCGCTGCGACCTCCGATCGCCTGAATCTCACCGTTTGATGCCGGGCGCTCCTGACGAGCGCCCCTGCCGCGCTCGCGGCAATTCATCGGAGATTCCCATGCATTCCCGCAAATGCCAGGTGGCCTTGTGCCTGCTCGGTTTGTTGCCGGCAGTTGCCATTGCCAAACCGATCGCCTTCGCCATGGGCACGACCGATGTAATCGCCACGACGCCGCTCGCCGCGTGCGGGTATCTCATTCATTCCACGGAGCTCCCATGACATTTGATTCTTCCGGCTTGGGGCCGGATGCGTTGCCAAAACCTTCACGTCGACGCTTCATCCAGGGCTTGGCAGCCGGTGGAGCCATCGCCGGCCTCGGCCCGTGGCCGAAACAAACCTGGGCGATGAAATCACCGGGACAGTCGACGGTGCTGGAGGGGACCGAGTTTGATCTTGCGATTGGCGAAACGATGGTGAACTTCACCGGCAAGGCGCGCACTGCCGTCACGGTGAACGGTTCACTGCCCGCCCCGATCCTGCGCTGGCGCGAAGGCACGACGGTGAACCTGCGCGTAGCGAATCAGCTTCCGCCAGGTTCGATCCACGGTCACGAAGCCTCGATCCACTGGCACGGCATCCTGCTGCCCGCCAACATGGACGGCGTGCCCGGCTTGAGCTTCGATGGCATCCACCGCGGCGAGGCCTACCAATACCGATTCGACGTACGCCAGAGCGGCACCTACTGGTATCACAGCCATTCTGCCTACCAGGAACAAGCCGGGCTGTACGGCGCGTTGATCATCGATCCGATCGAGCCGGAGCCTTTCAGTTACCACCGCGATTACGTCGTACTCCTGTCCGACTGGACCGATCTCGATGGCGCTGCATTGTTTTCGCGGTTGAAGAAGATGTCAGCCTACGACAACTACTACAAACGGACCGCCAGCGATTTCACACACGATGTCGAGCGCAATGGTCTGTCGGCCACGCTCGCCGATCGCAGGATGTGGGGGCAGATGCGGATGACGCCGACCGACCTGTCGGACGTCAATGCCAACACGTATACCTATCTGATGAATGGCACTACGTCGCTTGGCAACTGGACCGGTTTGTTCCGCTCCGGCGAAAAGGTGCGCCTGCGCTTCATCAATGGATCCTCGATGACGCACTTTGACGTGCGCATTCCGGGGTTGAAGATGACCGTGGTCGCCGCCGACGGCAACTACGTCCATCCGGTGACGGTGGATGAATTCCGCATCGCGACCGCGGAAGTGTTCGATGTCATCGTGGAACCCTCCGGGCAGGACGCGTTCACCATCTTCGCCCAGGACCTTGGCCGCACCGGTTACATCACCGGCACGCTTGCAGTGCGCGAAGGACTGCGGGCGCCGGTGCCTGCCGTCGACCCACGCCCCATCCTGACGATGGGCGACATGGGCATGGGCGGCATGAGTGCGCACGACATGTCTGGCATGGCGAAGACACCACCAGCGGACGCGCCTCCCATGGAAGGCATGGCGGGGATGGCGCACGGCAGCAAGGACAGCATGCAGGGCAGCGGCGACGGAATGTCTGCGGTGTCCGCAGGTTCGATGAGTGGCATGCGCATGGGTCCGTCCGGCGGCAACCCGCTTGTCGACATGCAGACGATGGCACCCGTGCCGAAACTCGACGACCCCGGCATCGGGCTTCGCAACAACGGTCGCGAGGTGCTGACCTATGCCGATCTCAAGAGTGCATTCGACGATCCGGACGGCCGTGATCCGGGGCGAGACATCGAACTGCATCTGACCGGCCACATGGAAAAGTTCGTGTGGTCGTTCGACGGGAAGAAGTTCTCCGATGCAGAACCGCTGCGGCTCAACTACGGGGAGCGCCTTCGCATCGTGCTGGTCAACGATTCGATGATGACCCACCCGATCCACCTGCACGGCATGTGGAGCGACCTGGAGGACGAGCACGGCAACTTCCATGTCCGTAAGCACACCATCGACATGCCACCGGGCAGCAAACGCAGCTACCGCGTTCGCGCCGACGCCCTCGGCCGCTGGGCTTATCACTGCCATCTGCTCTACCACATGGAAGCCGGGATGATGCGGGAAGTGGAGGTGAAGGAATGAACGCCTCACGCCTGAAATTTTCGCCGCTCGGCGCGAGCATGCTCCTTGGTGTCGCCGGTCTGTTGGGGGCGACCGTGGTGCCGGCCCAGCAAATGGACCCAAACATGCAGATGACAATGCCGATGCCCGCTCCCAAGACATCAGTGAAGAAGTCTGCTGCAAGAAAACCGGACAAACGAAAAACAACGCCTGCCCCTGTGAAAAAGCCGGTAGTTGCCCACGCCAACGCCACCCATGATGTAAGGACGCGGACGAATCAGCCTGCCGGCCATGATGCCGCCGCCAAAACTGAAACGATGCCTGCAGACATGTCCATGGACAACGCGGCCATGCAGGGTATGAGTCCGAAGGGCGCCAAGCCGGCCGATCAAGAGGCAATGCCCGCTGGCCCGCAGTCGATGCCGGGCATGACCATGCCGCTGCCGGTTACGCAGCAGCCCCGCGAGCCGATTCCGGTGTTGACCGATGTGGATCGCGCTGCCGCAGTGCCACCCGTCGGTGGACATGCCGCCCATGACAACTCGATCCAGCACTACGTCCTGTTCGATCGCCTAGAAGCCTGGAATGCCGATAAGGGCACTGCTTTGGAATGGGAGGGCAAGGCCTGGATCGGCACGGACCTCAACCGCGTCTGGCTGCGCAGCGAAGGCGAGCGTGTCGACAACAGGACAGAAGCGGCTGATCTGGAAGTGTTGTACGGGCATAGCATCGCCACGTGGTGGGACTTGGTGGCCGGCGTCCGGCATGATTTCAAGCCCGGGACTTCCCGGGATTTCGCCGCGATCGGCGTGATGGGAGTGGCGCCCTACAAGTACGATGTCGAGGCCACCGCGTACATTGGTCAGTCCGGCCAGACGTCGGCGCGAATCCAGGCGGAATACGACACGCTGCTGACCGGTCGCCTGATCCTGCAATCGCTGGTGGAAGCCAACTTGTACGGTCAGGACGATCGGCGACGCGGGATCGGATCAGGCCTGAGCACGCTTGAGGCCGGCTTCCGCTTGCGCTACGAATTCACCCGCAGGTTCGCGCCCTATGTCGGTATTGTGCAGGAGCATGCCTTCGGTACCACGGCGGACTTTCGACGCGAAAACGGCAAAGACATCGACGACACCCGGCTAGTCGCCGGTATCCGTATCTGGTTCTGACAGGAGTGAACATGACACCCATTGCCCGACTCATCGCTACCCTCGCCGGCGTCTTCGCCGTTCTGGTCATCGCTGCCGGCATCTTTGTGTGGTCCGGCAGCTACAACATCGGCGCTGACAATCCCCATCTGGCGATCACGCACCAGCTGATCAACAACCTGCGTGACCATTCGACCAAGGCCTACTCGCGCGGCATCAAGGTTCCCAACCTCGACAATCCCGCAATGATCGCCGAGGGCGCCGAGCACTATTCCGTGATGTGCACCGGATGCCATCTTGCGCCGGGCATGGCCGAGACGGAGATCCGGGCAGGTTTGTATCCGCAACCGCCTGATCTGTCCAAGGACGGCATCGATGATCCGGCGGAAGCGTTCTGGATCATCAAGCACGGCATCAAGATGAGCGCGATGGCGGCGTGGGGCAAAACCCATACTGACGAGCAGATCTGGAACATGGTGGCCTTCATCAGCAAGATGCCCCGGATGACACCAGCGCAGTACCTGAAGCTTGGCGGGAAGTTGCCCTTGGATGATGCCGAACACATGCATGCTGCCATGGGCGGCAAGCCAGGGGAGATGGGCATGCCCGGCATGCCGATGGGTGGACCAGCCGCAAATGCTCCCAAAGCGCCCGCTCCTCAGCCGAACACGCCGTGATTCACCCAGCATTGATTTTATTCGGTCCAGTTCAGCGGAGCCGGAGACCTGTCATCCCTCTCGTATGGCTGCTACGACAGCGACGTTTGACTCTGGAGCGCAGTCCAGAATCACCGCCTGCGCCCATCGACCTACGGCGACAAGGATGCGTCGGAATCGACGTAAGGAAAACACCCCGGTGTGTGTATTGAAACGGCACCACCCGCACTGAGTGAACCAGATCTATCTCTAGTCGTCGGAAAACGCCCCAGGAGCCACACGATGAATATGCGCTTCCTTATCCCCAGCCTCACCCTCGTCACGGGTCTCGCCATCAGCACCGTGGCTTGTGCGCACGAGCCCACCAAGCCGGCGGCCATCACACCCGACAAGAGCCCTGCGCTCACGCTTGGGATGCCGGTGTATGTCCAGAACATTGCCCCGGCCGCAGTCGAGGCGGTCAAGGTGGTTGACGCATTCTCGGCAGCGGTCAAGGCAGTCAAGCTGGACGCAGCCGAAAAGCTCCTCGATCCCCAGGTACTGATTCTCGAAAGCGGCGGCTCTGAACGCAGTCGAGACGAATACATGGGCGGCCACGCGATTGCCGACGCCGCCTTCCTGCAGAACGCGCAACAGCAGTTGCGATATCGCCAGGCACAAGCCGAAGGCAATTTTGCCTGGGTCGCCACGGAAAGCACCCTGAACAAAATGGAGAACGACAAGAAGAGCGTGCTGTTGAGCACGGAAACCATGCTGCTGAAGAAGACAGCCCAAGGCTGGCGCATCGTGCACATCCATTGGTCATCGCGGCCAAAGAAGGACGCGTGAGTGTCATCGAGCAGGCAGGCACCAGCACGGCGCACGTGCGGCGCTGATACGCGGGTAGGCAACATCGGCCAATATCATTGGAGGAAATGAAAATGAACATTAAAAAATGGACGCTGGGCAGCGCTATCGCGATGGTCATGTCCGGTTGTGCAGCCTCTGACATAGCCACCGTGGCACCAGCTGCGTCAGCCCCGGCCACTACCGCACCATCGGCTCCAATCTCCGATGCACCATCGCTCAATGGTTGGTATCTGCAGGGCGCCGGTGGTAGCCGCCTGCAACCGTGCGGGCAATCCGTGCAATGGTTGATCGGCGACAAGGCCGATCTGCAAGCCCGCGCCAAGTCATTTGGCTTGCAGGACGACACTCCGGTCTACGTCAAGCTGCTTGCCCGCGTGTCGGAAACGGGCAGAAACGGCGCCAAAAAGATCGATGTGGTTCGGGTTGAACAGTTCGGCTCGTCGACCCCGGTCCGTGATTGCGGAATGACCGGGGTCGTGACACCTGCGCCAAACTCCTGACCTATGCCGCGCTCCAAAGAGAAACACGCCGGGCAAGCCCGGCGTGTTCTGGTATCCGCAGGCCGGGAGCATGCTCAGGAAAGCATGCTTCTTCAGTCCGCAATGAGCGCTACGTGCAGGCGTGCTTATTGAGCGTCGAGATGCTCGAAGCCAGGCGCCAGGGTCACATGATGGATCCAGAGTCCACCACGGCCATCGGGCGCAACGTAGGTTTCATTGAAATGATCCTTGCGCACCAGGACGCCGAGGGGGACGTCGTCGCCCACCATGGCTGACTTGCTTGGCGGGGCGGGCATCGGTGAAGTGTTGCTGTAGGTGTTGTAGGTGTCGGTATGTCCGTAAATGATGGCCAGCTCGTCGTAGTCATGCTGGTTTGGCGCCGTGCTGGTTGGGCTGCTGGAGTAATCCATGCAGGTGTTCTGTGTTGAGCCGTCCTCGCTGGTGTGGCCCAGACCGAAGGTATGGCCAATTTCCTGGCACATGACATGTGCGGCTTCGTTCGGATCACTGGCGTAGGTCGACGCGTAGCTATCGTTCATCTTCGCGGTGCCCTGCCTGATGTGGCTGCTGCTGTCGATATTGATCGAAGCCAGACCCAGCCAGCCATTGTTGCCGTAGGCGGCATTGCAGACGCGGATCTTGCCGGAGACCGCTGTGCAGCGTTTGCGGGAGCGGCTGTCATTGGCATACGCAGCAAGGTTGAGGTCAAGCTTGGTCGACTGCGACCACTGCGAGGCGGCGGTGGAAAGCAGCGCCGGCCAATTGGCGTTGGTACCACCCGCTACCGTGCTGTTGAGCGTATGCAGGCCGAATGACGAGGTCGTTCGCGCCCAGTGGTAGCCGTTCCAGCTATGGGTGGCGTTGGCGGTAAGCGAAGCGGCCAGCATGACGCCGGCGGTAGCGACAGCGGTGGCAATGCGATTGAATTTCATGGTGATGTATCCCCGAAATTAGAATGGACCGGCGCACCGGGCCTTCAATGAAGGCGACCCCACTACCGACGCCTCGCGGCACAATATGCCCATTTGCGCCACAGTCATGTTGCATCGCATCGACCGACGCCGGAAACCGTTTTCATTCCGCAATAAACGTGACCGGCGTCACATTTACCCTCAACTTTATGCTGTGTTGCAGCAATACTTGGGCAGCGCCCGCCGGCCAGGAGCCGTATGAAATCCACAGACCACGCCCCCGCTACATCGGGCTCGCCGCTGAGCAAGGCCACAACCACGGCACCCACGGCCATCGATCCGGTTTGCGGCATGCAGGTCGATCCCCTGACGACGTCGCATCACGCGTTGCTTGCTGGAACGGACTATCACTTCTGTTCCGCGCGCTGTCGTGGGCGCTTCGTTGCCGAGCCCGAAAAATTCCTGACGCCCTCCGCCGCCGAGCTGGGCGGCGCACCGGCAGGCACGATCTACACCTGCCCGATGCATCCTCAAATCCGGCAGGAAGGCCCCGGGACCTGCCCGATTTGCGGTATGGCACTTGAACCGGAAATGCAATCCCTGGGGCACGAAGACAACCCGGAGTTGCGTGACTTCTCGCGACGCTTCTGGTGGACCCTGCCGCTGACGCTCGCCACGTTGTTTCTCGCGATGTTCGGCCACCGTCTTCCCGGGCTCGCCGTCTCAGTCCGCACCTGGCTGGAACTGGCATTGAGCACGCCGGTCGTGCTCTGGGCAGGCTGGCCGTTCCTCGAGCGCTGCGTGCAGTCGATCCGCAACCGCAGTCCCAACATGTTCACGCTGATCGGCATCGGCGTGTCAGCGGCGTTCGGCTACAGCATCGTCGCCACGCTGGCGCCGGACATCTTTCCCGCTTCGTTCCGCGAACACGATCGTGTCGGCGTCTACTTCGAGGCGGCGGCCGTCATTGTCTCGCTGACCTTGCTCGGCCAGTTGCTGGAACTGCGCGCACGCTCGCGCACCGCAGGCGCGATCAAGGGACTGCTCGGCCTCGCGCCGAAGGAAGCGCGGCGGTTGCGTGATGATGGCACCGACGAGGATGTGCCACTAGCCCATGTCCACGTCGGCGATCGTTTGCGCGTGCGCCCCGGCGAAAAGGTCCCGGTCGACGGAGAAGTCATCGAGGGCCGCTCCAGCATCGACGAGTCGATGCTTACCGGCGAATCGATCCCGGTCGAAAAGGCCGTCGGAGACACCGTGATCGGCGCAACATTGAACGGCACTGGGGGCCTTGTGATCCGCGCCGCGAAAATTGGCTCGGACACTGTGTTGTCGCAGATCGTGCAACTGGTGGCACAGGCGCAGCGTTCACGCGCGCCCATGCAGCGCATGGCGGACAAGGTCGCCTTCTGGTTCGTGCTCGCGGTGCTCGCCGCGGCGGTGGTGACGTTCCTTGCCTGGGGTCTGTTCGGGCCAGACCCGTCGTGGACATATGCGGTGTTGAACGCCGTGTCGGTGCTGATCATCGCCTGTCCCTGTGCATTGGGGTTGGCGACGCCGATGTCGATCATGGTGGCCACCGGTCGTGCCGCACAGGCTGGTGTGTTGTTCCGCGATGCAGAGGCGATCGAGCGGCTGCGCACGATCGATACCCTTGTCGTCGACAAGACCGGCACGCTCACCGAAGGTCGTCCCGCGTTCCGCGAGGTCGTGGCCAGCGACGGCTTCACGCAGGATCAGGTGCTGCAATTGGCCGCCAGCCTGGAACAAGGCAGCGAGCATCCGCTGGCTGCCGCGATCGTCACCGAAGCGCGCCGGCGCAACCTGTCGCTTGAACGTGCGGAGGATTTCGAATCGGTCACTGGCATGGGCGTGCGTGGCAGCATCGCCGGTCAGCCGCTGGCGCTGGGCAATGCCGCATTGATGAAGGAGACGGGCGCCGAGGTGATGGCGCAGGTCGACGATGCCGAACGCCTGCGCAAGCAAGGCGCCAGTGTGATGTTCCTCGCGGCTGGCAGTCGACTGGCAGGTGTCATTGCCGTCGCCGATCCGATCAAGGCGTCGACGCTGGCGGCGCTAAACGAACTGCGTGCTGCCGGGTTGCATATCGTCATGGCCAGTGGCGACGCGGGAACTACGGCGCAGGCAGTGGCCGATGCGCTTGGCATCGACGAGGTGCATGGCGAGATCAAGCCGAAGGACAAGGTCGCGCTGGTGCGACGACTGAAAGCCGAGGGCCGGCGCGTTGCAATGGCCGGTGACGGCATCAACGATGCGCCGGCCCTGGCCGCTGCCGATGTCGGCATCGCCATGGGCACCGGGACCGACATTGCGATGTCGAGCGCGCAGGTCACGTTGGTCAAGGGCGACCTGCGCGGCATCCTGCGCGCACGGACAATTTCCGCAGCCACGGTGGCGAACATGAAGCAGAATCTTGGCTTCGCCTTCCTCTATAACGCCTTGGGAGTGCCCATCGCGGCCGGCGTGCTGTATCCGGTGTTCGGATTGTTGCTGAGCCCGATGATCGCAGCGCTGGCGATGAGCCTGAGTTCGGTATCGGTCGTCACCAATGCGCTACGTTTGGCAAACACCTCGGCTTACGCTCGAAATTGAAGGGTCGAAGGCGTGATCTAGCCAAGCAGACTCGCCAAACAGATTAGACTGCTCATTGAAGAAATAGCGCCGGAAGCCGTCGTCGCCGATGAACCGAACGCCAAAATGTCGCCAAGCCTTGACGATGCATTAGGTCGACCGCTAGACTTCCGGGCTGCCAGCGCGTGGGGCCATAGCTCAGCTGGGAGAGCGCTACAATGGCATTGTAGAGGTCGGCGGTTCGATCCCGCCTGGCTCCACCAAATTTCCGCGCTGGCAAGCCTCGTCGGCGCGCGAATGGCTTTTGGATCTAGTTGTATCGGTCCCCATCGTCTAGAGGCCTAGGACACCACCCTTTCACGGTGGACACCGGGGTTCGAATCCCCGTGGGGACACCACTTTTTCGACGATTTGGGCTCGCTTCGGCGGGCCTGTTTTGTTTCTGCCGACGGCTCTATGCGACCACTTCGGTCACGGCATGCAACGTCGCCACGCCGTGGCCCCGCTCGGCCAGGTATTGCAGCCACTTGCCGAGGAAGGTGTTCATGCGCATGCGGTGATCCAGCACCGCGGCCGGCGGCGGATACATACCAATGACATCCTGCCAGCGACGTCCGACGTAACAATGCGTCGCCTCCACCTGGCGCGCATCGCTGTACAGGCGCAGGAATGCCGAAGGATCCGGCTCGCCGGTCAACGGATCCGCCATCGCATAGGTCATGCGCAACTCGGTGGTATAGGGGTGTTGCCCGAGAACATCGACGCTCAGGTCCAGGCCATCGTCGATTTGGGAAAGATAGCGCCCAGGCGCAAGATCGCCGGGCTCGAACAACCGTGTCAGCAGCGTGAAATTTTCGGCATACAGGCCCATCAACCAGCCAAAACGGCTGAGCCTGGGAATGTATGCGATGCGGGTGAGGACGCGGGACATGCGTCGATCCTACACGCCAAAAACTGTCCCGGGCAGCATTGACGGAACGCCATGACAGGCCTAACGTGACTGTTCGTAGCGATGTGTATTTCCCATCGCCACGGGCTGATCCGCTTAGCCCTCCTCGCGCAGCCGCCCTGCCCTAGAACATTTCCCGGTTGATCCCCAACTGCCCCAGTACGCGGCTGGAAATTTCCTCGATCGACGCGTGTGTCGTGCTCAGCATCGGGATTCTTTCACTGCGCAACAGTGCCTCGGCTGCCGCAACTTCGCGCTTGCACGTATCCAGCTGCGCATAGCGCGAATTGGGCCGTCGCTCCTGGCGAATTTGCTGCAGGCGTACCGGCTCGATCGTCAATCCGAATAGTTTTGCGCGATAAGGTCGCAGCTTC
>JANMAO010000215.1:0-2074 GCA_031359875.1 Lysobacter sp. | reverse complement strand
ACCGCATCATTCGCGCGAACGATGCGGTTCACTTCGCTCACCACACGCTACGACGCTATCGCGCGCGACCCAGCCTTACTCCTGGCAACCCTCCAGCTTCAACCGCTGCCCCGGCCGGATGCTGTAACGCGGCCCGCTGAGGTCATTGGCCGCGGCCAGCAAGCGCATGTCGCACTGGAACTTCTGCGCGATCGTTGTCAGGGTTTCGCCCCGCTGCACATTGTAGTTACGTGTCTTCGCCGACGCCGGCTTGCCGGTTGAAATGGTGGTCGGCACGCCGGTCGCGATGGTGGTCGGCGTCACCGTCATGGACGCCGAAGCCATTGGTGCTGACGTCATGGGTGCTGACGTCATGGGCACCTGGGTGATTGGCCCGGTGCGGACGATCGCCGAATTCGGATCGCTGCGCACCAGTTGCTCGGCAAGTTGGGCGCGCGGACCTTGCAGGCAGTAGCGATTGTAGAGACCCACAATCCTGGTGGTCGCGTTCAACGTCGCGCCTGCGGGCAGCCAGCTGTCGGCTTCGTAGCGCGGGTTGAGGTTGCGCAATGGGCGCATATAGCCTTCACGCACGCCGCGGTTGCCCAGGCAGATCGCCAGTTCGTAGATCGAGGCCGGTTTGGCCAGCCGCAACGGCGCGGGCCTGGCATCGACGTTCGGAAAACTCAGGCCGTATTGCTTTGGATGCTGGAACAACCACGCCGCGGCAATCACCATCGGCACGTAGTCCTGCGTCTCCGGCGCGAACTGGTTGTAGATGCTGGCATCCCAGAAGCCACGTCCGCCGGCGCCCTGGTACACGCGCAACGCGCGGCCCTCGCCGCCGTTGTAGGCGGCCAGCGACAGTTCGATGCTGCGATTGAGCTCCCCCATGCGCTCGTTGAGGTAGCTGGCGCTGGCCTCGGCCGCGGCGCGCGGGTCGTAACGAGTATCGAACCCGGTCGCATCGGGGCCCAGGCCGAAGCGTTTTCCGGTTGCGTACATGAACTGCATCGGCCCGGCCGCGCCGGTGCGTGAGGTCGCATGCACCTTGCCGTTGGATTCCTTGGCCATGATCCCGAACAGCAGCGCCTCGGGCAGCCCGGCGTGGTCGTACGAGGGCCACATCAGCTCGCGCATGTAGGCGTAGTTTTCGTAGCTCTGGAGCAGCGGGCCGCGCAGGTCGGTGAGCCAGCGCCGGATGCCGGCCTGCACCGCCGGGTTGTACTGCACCATCGTGTCGAAGCGATGGCCGTGGTTGTCGAGCAGGCTGGCAGCCTGCGCCGCCTGTGGTACGGCAGTGTTGAATGCCACGTGGCCATCGTGGTCAGGGTCGGGATCATTGGGATCGATCTCGGCGTCGCCGTCAGATGGCGCTTCGCTGTCGGCGCCGAGTTTCAGCAGCCGTTTGTATGTGGCCAGCAACGTCGACGTCTGGCAACCCTTCTGCTTGCCGCAGCCGGCGACCACATCCTCCATGTCCTCCAGCGCAGCATCGCTTTGCTTGCGGCCGTCGGGATCGTTGTTGCCGATCTTCACAAGCGCCTGCCGATAGCGGGTCTCGGCCGTCGCCATGTTCTGGTTGAGCGTGTTGATGTTGGCCTGGTCGCGCTGTGACAACGCGAACACGTCGAACGACAGCAAAAGCAGCAAGGGCAGGGTTGCAGCGGCAATTCTGGGCATCGAGGTACACACACTGGGGGATCCTGGGAGGGTAGCCCCCACGCGCAAGCCCCGGCAAGGATGGCGGTCGCAGCTGCGTACTCCCAGCGCATAGAATCGCCAGGATTCCCCTGAAGGCATGGACATGAATCCGATCCTCGTCGGCAAGGCCGTCACTACCCCGGACGCCGGTCAAGTCTGGCTCTTGCCGCAGTACGGCAACCGCCACGGGCTCGTCGCGGGCGCCACCGGCACCGGCAAGACGGTGACGCTGCTGACCCTGGCGGAGGGGTTCTCGCGGCTCGGCGTGCCGGTGTTCATGGCCGATGTGAAGGGCGATGTCGCCGGCCTCGCCGTCGCGGGTGCGCCCAACGACAAGCTGCGGGCGCGCATCGCCGAGATTGGCATACCCGACTACAGGAGCGAAGGCGCG
>JANMAO010000107.1:0-5047 GCA_031359875.1 Lysobacter sp. | reverse complement strand
GAGCAGACCGTGGCGCGCGAGGTGCTGGAGGAAACCGGCGTGCGCGTGCGCAATTGCCGTTACCTGGCTTCGCAGCCGTGGCCGTTTCCGGGCGCGCTGATGCTCGGGTTCCTGGCCGAAGCCGAACCCGATGCGGCCGTGGCCGGCGACGAGCTGGAGGATGTGCAGTGGTTCGGCGTCGACGAGGTGCGCGCGGGATTGGCGCGCGACTGGAATGCACCAATGACCGCTGATGCTCAAGGGATCGCGCTGTCGCCGCCGATCTCGATCTCGCGATGGCTGATCGAGCAATGGCTGGCCGAGTACGAGCGCGACAAAGGCTGATCGCTGTCCTTCTGCCCGCCGCTTTCGCGCGGAGAAGGCGCCAAAGGCGGATGAGGGGCGCTCGTGCCCTTGCTCCGGCCGTGCTCGCCGGGCGCATTTGCCCGTAACCCGGTTTGCGTACAATCGGAACGATGTCGCTCACCCTGATCGCGGTTGTCCTCGCCCTCGTGCTCGGCCATGTCGTGCCGTCGCTTGCAGCGTCGGCGCGCGACTTCGGTTGGTATCGGCGCTGGCTGCAGTGGCTGGATGCGCGTTTCCCGTCGGGGTTCTGGCGTGGCCGCCATGGCATCGTGCTGGCGCTGCTGCCGCCGCTGCTGGTGGTGGGCCTGTTCCAGGCGGCGTTGGAAAAACCCTTGCTCGGCTTTGCCGAGCTGCTGTTCGCCATTGCCGTGCTGTTCTACAGCTGGGGGCCGCGCGACCTCGATCTCGACGTCGAGGCGATCGTCGCGGCACCGGATCCGATCGCGCGACGCGAAGCCGCCGCCCGGCTCTGGCCGAACGGCGCGGGCCCATCGCTGGATGCGCCGTCGCTGGTCGAGGCCGTGTTCCTCAACGCACAGCGGCGCTGGTTCGGGGTGCTGTTCTGGTTTCTGCTACTGGGACCGATCGGCGCGTTGCTGTATCGACTGACCGCGCTGGCGGGCGAAGACGACGCCACCGACTTGCCGCCCGAGACCCGCATCGGCGCGCGCGCGTGGCTGTCGCTGCTCGATTGGCCCGCGGCGCAGCTGATGACGCTGGCGCTGGCGCTGGTCGGTGACTTCGACACCGTGGTTGGGGCATGGAAGGACAACGGCGGCGCATCGCTGCGCTTCGACGCGGCCTTCCTCGTGGCTGCCGCGCGCGCCAGCGTGCGCACGGAACTGGCCGACGAGGCGATGGATTACGCGGACGAAGGCATCGCTGCACCCGATGCGCTGGTGACCACCATGGGTGAACTGCCGGAACTGCGCGATGCGATGAGTCTGGTCTGGCGCATCCTGCTGTTGTGGCTGGCGGTGCTGGCATTGTTCGTGGTCGCCGGCTGGGTCGGCTGAGCCACCACCACATCCCGCTGGCGCGCTGACCACCAGCGCCGCGGAGCGCGCCCTCGGGCTGGCGCACGATGGCTGGAGACCAGCACATCAGAAAGGCGCATCGCCGCCCCAGGTTTACGAAACTGCGGTCGACCCCAATGCATTGGGTGTCCCCGCATGGCCGCCAAGTTTCCCCGGCCGCGTTCAGTTGGGAACTGGTTGCCGATCAGGTGCCAGCTACCGACAAGGGGAAACACCATGCAGATCGATCACCGGGCCAAGCGCCCAGGTAGGCGTGCGCCCAAGCCTGTCCACGCCCTGCTGGCGGGCGTGCTGGCCCTCGGCGCCTCCGCAAGCGCAAACGCGGACTATGTGTTCACCACCATCGACTATCCCGGCGCGGTCTTCACCGACGTACGCGGCCTCAACAACGCGGGCGCGATCGTCGGCTATGCGAGCCTGGATGGGACAAACAATTTCGGCTTCCTGTATTCCGGCGGGACATTCACTCCATTGCCGCCGGCGCCTGGCGGCCTTCAGGTCGGTGGGCACGGCATCAACGACAGCGGCGTGATCGTTGGCAGCGCGATCCCGGCCGATGGAACCTCCAGCCAGGGTTTCGTGCTGCATGGGGCGACCTATACGTACTTTTCCTACCCAAGCAAGACGCATACATTCGCACGCAGCATCAACGCAGCAGGCGTGGTGACCGGATATGCGGAAGACCACGATGCGTCAGGCAACACGATCACCGGCAGCAACGTTGGATTCATCTACGACCCGGCGAGCGGCCTGTTCACCGACGTCATCGTGCCGGGTTCCGTGTTTACGATTGCCCAGGGCATCAATACCGCTGGCCAAGTCACGGGGAGCGCCAGAATCGCGGGTAGGACGTGGGGCTTTTTACGCAACCCCGATGGCACATTGAATACGTTCCAGATCGACAACCACTTCACCGCGGTCAGAGGGATCAACAACAGCGGGTTGGCAACGGGCTTCAACTACGATGCGGCCTCGAACCACATGGTGGCCTTCGTCGCCAACTCCAGTGGCCGGCAGCTGCTGCGTGCGAACGACGTCGACGAAACGTTCGGCGAGGCCATCAACGACAGCGGCCAGATCAGCGGGCTGTTCCAACACCTGAATCCCGACGGCTCGCCCGCTCCTTCGCACGGGTTCATCTCCACTCCCGCTGCGTTGCCGACGGGAACGACCGTTGGCGGCGCCTACACCTTCGCCGTGGACGTAGTGCCCAACACTCCGATCTTCATCGACCCACCGCCATCGCTGGGCTTCGACTACGTGACCGGGAACGGGGATCCGGAATTCACCACCGTGCGCCTGCCAATCGGCATCGGCGACAGCCGCTACATGCTGATCGTCAATGGCCGCCAATATCCGCTGGCCGGCGGCGAGGTGTTCGACTTCCGTACCCATGGCTACACCGCGGGCGTTAGCAGGTTCCGCGTCACCGACATCGAGACAAGTGCGGCCCTGGACCCGAACAACCCGCAGGCGTTTCCGACGCAGCTCGCGTTTTCTCGGATCGGGCGCTTCACCGGCAGCATGACGCCGCTGTGTCTGATCCATGCACTGCCTCCGAGCCTGCCACCGCAACTCGCCGTGCTCGCGCGGCGCTGGCTGATCGCGTCCTGCAAACAAGTTCCCTGAGGACTGACTGCAGCATGCGCCCCGGAGTCGCGGCTACAGTCGCGACTCCGGAGGCCTAAGTCGCTGCACCGCGAAGCGCACGCACGCGGGCTTCCAGCGCGACAGCGCTCGCATCAGGACCCGGGATCGCGGCGTTGGCAACGACCTCGATCTGGGCGCGCAGCCGCCGTGGCACGCGCATCCGGCCCATTCGAGAATCGCGTCTGCTCCACATGCTCGCCCACATCCCGCGCAGCGCCATCGGCACCACCGCAACTGGGCGTGCAGCGAGGATGCGTTCGATGCCGGACTTGAATGGCGCGATATCACCGTCTTTGGTCAATGCACCCTCCGGGAAGATCCCAACCAGTTCGCCCGCGTCCAGCGCCGCCTCGATTTCAGCGAACGCGCGCCGCATCAGTTCCGGATTTTCGCGTGCGCCGGCGATCGGGATCGCGCGCGCGGTGCGGAAAATCCATTTCATTATCGGGATCTCGAAAATTTTGTAATACATCACGAAGCGCACCGGCCGCGGGATCGCGCCGCTCAGGATCAGCGCATCCATGTAGCTGACGTGGTTGCAGACGATCAGCGCCGCGCCTTCGTCGGGAATGTGGTCGATGCCGTGCACGCGCAGCCGGTACAGCGACTTCACCAGCAGCCAGCTGAGGAAGCGCATCAGGAACTCGGGCACCAGGGTGAAGATGTAGACAGCGACGACGGCGTTGGCGATTGCAAGCGCGAGGAAGAACTGCGGAATGCTCCAGTGCAGCACGCGTTGCGCGACGATGCCGCAGACCGCGGCGGAGACGATGAACAGCGCATTGAGGATGTTGTTGCCGGCGATCACCCGCGACAATTCGGATTTTGGCGTGCGACTCTGCACCAGCGCGAACAGCGGCACCAGGAAGAAGCCGCCAAACACGCCGATCATCATCAGGTCGAACAGGATGCGCAGGCTGCCGTCGGCGCGCACGAATGCGGCGATTCCGAGCCCGCTGGCCGGCGCTGCACCGGAGTGTGCGAAATACAGATCGAGTGCGAACGCGCTGATGCCGAAGGCGCCCAGCGGCACCAGACCGATCTCGACCGTGCGCCCGGACAGCTTCTCGCACAGCAACGAACCGATGCCGGTGCCCACCGAAAATATGCCAAGCGCCAGCAGGAACAAGGAACTGCCGCCACCCAGGTTGGTCTCGGCATAGACCGGCAGCTGCGCGGTGAGTGCTGTGCCGAAGAACCAGAACCAGGAAATTCCGAGCACCGAGTTGAACACCGCACGCTGGCGCATGCACAACTTCAACGTGCGCAGCGTTTCCGAAAAGATGTTCCAGTTGATGCGCAGTTCCGGCGCGGTTGGTGGCGCCGACGGGATCCCACGACTGCTGACGTAACCGACGACCGCGATCGCCAACACCGCGATCGACGCCAGCATCGATCCGTTGGCGGGCGAGAGCATCAGGCTGCCACCGAGCATCATCCCGAACAGGATCGCCAGGGCGGTGCCGGTCTCCACCAGGCCGTTGCCGCCCACGAGCTCATTCGGATGCAACGCTTGCGGCAGGATCGAATACTTGATCGGCCCGAACATCGTCGAGTGCAGGCCCATCAGGAACAGCACCACCAGCAGCAGCCCGGCGTGATGCGCGTAGAACCCCCACGCCGCGACCGACATCGCCACGATCTCGAACAACTTGATCCAGCGGATCAAGCGCGTCTTCTCGTACTTCTCGGCGAATTGTCCGGCCAGCGACGAGAACAAGAAGAACGGCAGGATGAACAACGCTGGCGCGAGGTTGGTGTACAGCGATGCCTGGTCGGTGCTCAGCCCAAGCTGCGAGGTGATCAGCACGATGGTCGCGTTGCGGAAGACGTTGTCGTTGAACGCGCCCAGTAATTGCGTGGCGAAGAACGGTGCGAAGCGGCGCTGGCGTAGCAGGTCGAACTGCGAGTGTCCCGAAGCCATGCGTCCCCCGAAGTTTGGCGGGAGCCTAACAGAGCCGCTGGCGCCGGATCCCTGCTCTTCGTAGGAGCGGCCTATAGCCGCGAGCACTTCA
>JANMAO010000081.1:0-3479 GCA_031359875.1 Lysobacter sp. | reverse complement strand
CCGCGCCACGAAATCGGCGAGGTTGAGGTCGAGGTCATCGACGCCGCCGGAGGATTTCGCCGCGAAGTAGTAACGCAGCGCCTCCGGATCGAGCCCGGCGTCGAGGTAGCTGCGCGCCATGATGAAGGTGCCGCGCGACTTGGACATCTTGGCGCCGCCCACGGTGAGGTAGCCGTTGACGTGCAGCCGGGTCGGTGCCCGGAAACCGGCACCGTGCAGCACCGCCGGCCAGAACAGGCCGTGGAAGGTGACGATGTCCTTGCCGATGAAGTGGTGCAGTTCGGCGTCGCTGTCATGCTCGAGGAAGTCGAAGAAGTTCATGCCCTCGCGTTCGCACAGCACCTGCAGGCTGCTGAGGTAGCCGATCGGGGCATCCAGCCAGACGTAGAAGTACTTGCCGGGATGGCCTGGAATCTCGAAACCGAAATACGGCGCGTCGCGCGAGATGTCCCACGCGCGCACGCCGCCTTCGCCGTCCAGCCATTCCTGCAGCTTGGCCTTGACGCTCTGCACGGCGACGTCGCCCGACAGCCATTCACGCAGGAAGCCGTCGAACTGGCCGACCTCGAAAAAGAAATGTTCGGATTCGCGCAGCTCCGGCTCGATGCCGCTGAGCACCGAGCGCGGTTCCTTCAGGTCGGTCGGCGCGTAGGTCGCGCCGCAATGCTCGCAGTTGTCGCCGTACTGGTCGGGCGTGCCGCAATTCGGACAGATGCCCTTGATGTAGCGGTCCGGCAGGAACATGCCCTTGGCCGGATCATAGAACTGCGCGACGCGGCGTCGACCGATGTGGCCGTTGTTGTCGAGCTTGGCGTAGATCGCTTCGGTCAGCGCGCGGTTGTGCGATGAATGGGTCGAACCGTAGTGGTCGAAGGCGACGGTGAACTCGGCGAAGTCGCGCTCATGCCCGGCCTGGATGGCGGCGATGTAGGGCTCCGGCGCAAGCCCGGCCTTTTCCGCGGCCAGCATGATCGGCGTGCCGTGGGTGTCGTCGGCGCAGACGAAATGCACGGTGTCGCCCGACATGCGCCGTGCGCGGGTCCAGATGTCGCCCTGGATATAGCCGACCAGGTGGCCCAGGTGCAGCGCACCGTTGGCATAGGGCAGGGCACAGGTGACGACGGCGGTGCGTGGCATGGTGATGGCGATGACGTCAAAAAGCGGTCGACGATTGTCGCATGCCCAAAAACAGGCCTTCCAGAAATGACACGGCCCGGCAATGGCCGGGCCGCGTAGACCTTGCAAGAACCAGTACGTTACGGCTCGCGGATCCAGGTCTGGCTGCGGCCGAGCAGCGAGAAGCCCATGTAGCCGCGGACTTCGAGCTTGGCGCCGCCGTCGGTGGGCGTCATCTTGGCGGAGTAGACCTTGCCGTTCTTCGGATCGAGGATCTTGCCATCGTCCCAGGTGTCGCCCTCGTGCTTCAAACCCCATGCGATCACCATGCCGGTGACCGGTTTGTTGTGGTTCGCGCCCTTGCACAGATCGCAGATCGCATTCGGACCCTTGTCCGAATTGACCAGCTGCAGCACTTTCCCTGACAGGGTGCCGTTGCCAGCCTCGTAGATCTCGACGATCGATTTCACCTTGCCGGTCTTGTCGTCGATGGTGCGCCACTTGCCGACTGGCGTGTTCTGCGCCAATGCCGCCAGCGGCAGCATGAGCAGCAGCAGTGCGATGAATTTGATTCGCATGGTTCCCCTCCAGGAGTTCGAATGACCCGAACGGCGAGGTGCCGCCGGATCGTCGTTTTATACCGCATCCGCCCGCGTATGGAATACAACTCGCCGCCGCCTGTTCAGCGGTCGAACTCCGCCCGTGCTGGCGGCCTGACGCCGGCGGCTACAATCCATGGTTTTGGATCACGGCATGAACGAGCTGGAAACCCGCCTCGCGGACGCGATCGACCCGGCCTGCGGCCTCAGCCTGTTGGCCACCGCTGCCCGTGTCCGGGCGGCGGTCGATGGGGACCAGGCGGCGGTCGCGGTGACCCTGGGCTACCCGCTGGCCGGCGAAGCCATCGCTGCCTTGCGCGAAGTAATCGCGGCGGTGGTCGCCGCGAGCGGCTTGCAACTCGGCAGCTTCGAGCTGGGCCATCGCGTCGTCTCCCATGCCGTGCAGCCGAACGTGTCGCCGCTGCCGCGGGTGCGCAACATCATTGCGGTCGGATCGGGCAAGGGCGGGGTCGGCAAGTCGACCACGGCGGTCAACCTGGCGCTGGCGCTGGCCGCGGAAGGGGCGCGGGTCGGAGTGCTGGACGCGGACGTCTACGGCCCCAGCGTGCCGATGATGTTGGGCCTGTCGGGACGGCCGGACAGCCCGGATGGCAAGTCGATCGAACCGATGCGCGCGCACGGGATCGAAGCGATGTCGATCGGGCTGCTGGTCGAACAGGAGACGCCAATGATCTGGCGCGGGCCGATGGCGACGTCCGCGCTGACCCAGTTGCTGACCGAAACCCTATGGGGCGGCGAGGCTTCGCAAGGGCTCGATTACCTGATCATCGACCTGCCGCCTGGCACTGGCGACATCCAGCTGACCTTGGCGCAGAAGATCCCGGTCGCCGGCGCGGTCATTGTGACCACGCCGCAGGACGTCGCCACGCTGGACGCGCGCAAGGCGCTGAAGATGTTCGAGAAGGTGCACGTACCGGTGCTGGGCCTGGTCGAGAACATGGCGGTGCATGTCTGCACCAACTGTGGCCAGGTCGAGCACCTGTTCGGCCACGGCGGTGGCGAGCGGATGGCGACGCAGTACGGGGTGCCGCTGCTGGGCAGCCTGCCGCTGGAAATCGGGATCCGCGAGCAGGGCGACCTTGGGGTGCCGATCATGGCATCCGCGCCGGACTCCGTGGCGGCCCAGGCTTATCGGCGGATGGCGATCCGGATTGCGGCCGTCCTGGCCACAAGGCCGCGGGCCAGCATGCCGATCTTGTCATCCCTGCTTGGCTGAGTGGCCTCCCACTCCAAGCCGGCCTAAGCGGGCCGTACAGAAGTGGTGAACGGCTTAGTGCGCCGCAACATGTGACGGACGTCATTGTTCGCTAGTCTTGATTCGTGGAGCAGTCAAACGGCAGCTCACGATCCGTCCATTTCCCATATCCAGAGGTGGCCATCAATGATCCTTCAAACACGTCACGTGCTGCTGGCAAGCGCGATCGCAGGTTCCCTGGGGCTGGCGGTCGCGGACAATGCTCGTGCGGCCGGCAACAATGGCGCGCCCGTCGTGACTTCGGCTGAACAGCATGGCTCGCTGCCTTCACTGCGCGGTGCGGCATTCCGTCCGGATGATTTCGCCAAGAACGGCCACGGCCATCCAGTCCATCCGATCCCGTTCCTGGACGGCGCCGGCAATCAGAGTGACGCTGCCGTACAGGGCACCGCCTCCGGTCCCGCGGCGCCCGTGCTCGGGTCCGGTGTACCGGGACTGGGTGTCGGTTTCACGGGCCCGAGCGGGAGCTTCACGGTCAACAGCGCGCC
>JANMAO010000044.1:0-4739 GCA_031359875.1 Lysobacter sp. | reverse complement strand
GTCGCGTTGTCGTCGGAGTTGACCTTGCCGTCGAGCACGGCGAGATCGCCATTGGTGAGGATCGCCAGCGGGTTGAGTTCGACCAGCGCCAGGTCCTTGTCGTTGAACAGCTTGAACAGGCCCAGCATGATTTTCGTCAACTGGCTGACCTGCCTGGCGTTCAAGCCAAGCGCGAACCCAAGCTCGCGGCACTGGTACGGCTGCAGGCCCTGCACGAAGTTCACGTGCAGGGTCTTGATCGCGTCCGGGTTCTCCTTGGCGGTCGTCTCGATTTCCACGCCGCCATCGCTGGAGGCGATGAAGGTGATCGACTTGCTGGAGCGGTCGGTCAATACCGACAGGTACAACTCCTTGGCGATGTCGGTGGCCTGCGCGACGAGCACGCTGTCGACCGGCAATGCGACGCCGGCGGACTGGTAGGTTTCCATCCGGGTGCCGAGCATCGCCGCCGCGTATTGCTTTACCTCGTCGAAGGTCTTGGCGAACTTGACGCCGCCGGCCTTGCCGCGGCCGCCGGCGTGGATCTGCGCCTTGACCATCCAGGCGACGCCGCCGATGGTCTTGGCGGCGTCGACCGCTTCGTCGGCGGTGCGCGCAACGCGCCCGGGTGGAACCGCGATGCCGTAGTCGGCAAACAATTGCTTCGCCTGATATTCGTGGAAGTTCATTCGTCACCAGCAAGGGAGGAGTCGTTCGCGCAGGGTTGCCGTCTGGCAGCGTGCTGGCGGCGGCAGGGCCACCTGTTCCGACCAGATGGCGCGCGAAGAACCGCCATTGTCACCGATGCGCCCGCCGCGGGCAAAAACCGCCTGCGCCTATACTCGCGCGGACTCCCGCCCCCGGAACCACGCTTGCCGCCAGCCCCCGTCTCCGCGAGCCCGGCCACCCCGTTTTCCGCGGGCGACGGCCTGCGGCGCGAGCTGTATTTCTTCAGCCTGTATCGGGTGCTCGAGGCGGCGCTGCTGGCGCTGATTCTGTTCAGCCCGGTCGGCATGCTGGTCGGCGCTCCGCAGCACGCCCCACTTGGGCAGGTCACCACCGCCGTCTATCTGGCAGCGAGTCTGATCCTGCTCCTTTGGGCACAGCGGCAGCGGGCGCTACGCGCCCAGGTCATGGTCGGCACCACCATCGACATCGTCGCGGCAACGCTGGCGATGCATGCGCTGCCGATGGCGTCGCCGGGCATTGCCTTGATGCTGTTGTTCAACATCGGTGCGGCGTCGCTGCTGCTGCCGCTGCGCTATGGGCTCGGCGGCGCCGCTTTCGCCGCGGCAGCGATGATCGCCGAGATGATCTGGAGCTCGCTGCGCGACGCCGATACCACGCGTCCGCTGGCAGAGCGCTTGATGTTTTCGGTCAGCTTCCTGGCGATCGCGATGCTGACCTATCTCCTCGGCCGGCAGATGCGCGCCAGCCAGGCGCTGGCCGAGCGCCGCGGAGTCGAGGTCGCCGACCTGGCCGAAATCAACGAGCTGATCATCCGCCGCATGCGTACCGGGGTGGTGGTGGTCGATGGCGAAGGCCGGCTGCGGCTGGCCAACGAAGCCGCGCTGCTGCTGCTCGGTGAGGCCGGCGATGGCGAACGCAACCTGGCGCTGGCGGCGCCGGAGCTGTCCCAGCGGCTGCGCAAGTGGCAGCAGGACGGCAGCAGCGACGACACCCCCATGCGGATGGGTCCGGAACAAAGCGAGGTACTCCCCCGGTTCGCCCGGCTGCTGGCCAACAGCGATGCCTCGCTGGTGTTCCTCGATGACACCTCGCTGGTGTCACGGCGCGCCGAGTCGATGACGCTGGCCACCCTCGGGCGCTTTTCCGCCAGCCTCGCGCACGAGATCCGCAATCCGCTGGCGGCGATCAGCTATGCGACCCAGCTGCTGGAGGAATCCCGCGAGATCGTCGATGGCGACCGGCGCCTGCTCGAAATCATCCATCAGCAGTGCCAGCGCACCAACGGCATCGTCGAAAGCGTACTCGGCATCGCCCGGCGCGAACGTGCAAGCGCCGAGCATGTCGACCTGGTCAGCTGGGTGCGGCATTTCGTCGACGATTACCGGCAGATGCTGCCGCCCGAATCCGGCACCGTGAATATCAGCAGCGCCGCGCCTTCGGTCGCCGCAATGGTCGATCCGCGCCACCTGCAGCAGGTGCTGACCGTGCTGCTGCAGAACGCGCTCAACTACGGCCGCCTGCCCGGCCAGCCGGCGCGGGTCACCCTGGTCATCCACACCGAAGAGGGCAAACCTGCGATCGATGTCGTGGACCGCGGCCCCGGGATTCCGGAGGGCGCCTTGTTGCGGTTGTTCCGGCCGTTCTTCACCACTTCCGAGCACGGCACCGGGCTGGGGCTCTACATTGCCCGCGAACTCTGCCGTGCCAACGAGGCGACGCTCGACTACGTGCCGGTGCCGGGCGGCGGCAGCTGTTTCCGCGTCCTCCTGCCGGGTCCGCACGCCCTGCTGCGGCCATGATCCACGTTGTTTGGAGAAGGCCGGTTGGTGCCGGCATGCCAGCGCGGTAAGGTGTACGTATGAGTGAGCCCCGCAGCGCTTCCCCCAGCGCGTTGATCGTCGATGACGAGCACGACATCCGCGAATTGCTGGTCCTGACCCTGGGTCGCATGGGCCTGCGCACGGACACCGCGGCCACCGTGGCCATGGCCCGCGCGCAGCTCGCCCAAGGCACCTACGACCTGTGCCTGACCGACATGCGCCTGCCCGACGGCTCCGGCCTGGAGCTGATCGCGGAGATCACCGCCCACCACCCCGACACCCCGGTGGCGATGATCACCGCCTTCGGCAACGTCGAGGCCGCGGTCGACGCCCTCAAGGCCGGCGCCTTCGACTTCGTCAGCAAGCCGGTCGATCTGGCCGTACTGCGCGGCCTGGTCAAGCACGCGCTCGAGCTCAACCAGCGCCGTCGCGACGGCCTCGGCAAGATCCGCGCCGACGCCGGCCTCGGCCGCCTGAGCGGCGATTCGCCGGCAATGCAGACGCTGCGCGAGACCGTCGCCAAGGTCGCCCGCAGCCAGGCCCCGATCTCGATCTCGGGCGAGTCCGGCGTTGGCAAGGAGCTGGTTGCACGCACCATCCACGCCGAAGGCAGCCGCGCCAATGGGCCGTTCATTCCGGTCAACTGCGGCGCAATCCCGGCCGAGCTGATGGAGAGCGAGTTTTTCGGCCACAAGAAAGGCAGCTTCACTGGCGCCCACGCCGACAAGGCCGGGCTGTTCCAGGCAGCCGACGGCGGCACCCTGTTCCTCGACGAGATCGCCGAACTGCCGCTGCCGATGCAGGTCAAGCTGCTGCGCGCGATCCAGGAAAAGTCGATCCGCCCGGTCGGCGCCGCGGCAGAAGTCTCCGTAGACGTGCGCATCCTCTCGGCCACCCACAAGGACCTCGCCGCGCTGGTCGCCGACGGCCGCTTCCGCCATGACCTCTACTACCGAATCAACGTCATCGAGCTGCGGGTGCCACCGTTGCGCGAGCGTGGCGACGACCTGCAAATCCTCGCCGGCACGATCCTGGCGCGCCTATCCCAGACCCAGCATCGTCCGCCACCCGCGCTTGGCGACGACGCCCTCGCGGCGCTGCGCGCCTATCCCTTCCCCGGCAATGTGCGCGAGCTGGAGAACATCCTCGAACGCGCGCTGGCATTGGCCGACGAGAATGTCATCACCGTCGCCGACCTGCGCCTGCCCGCGGCCACGGCTGCCGTGGCCACCCCTGCCGCACCCCCCGGCGAACGCCCGCCGGCGCCCTCCGCCGCGCGCGACCCACGCACGCTGGACCCGCGCGAAAGCGCCACCAGCGCCCTGCCCTCCTTCATCGAGGAAATCGAGCGCGCCCAGATCCAGCAGGCGCTGGTCGAGAACCGCTACAACAAGACGCGTGCGGCGTCGGCGCTGGGGATTACGTTCCGGGCGCTGCGGTACAAGTTGAAGAAGCTGGGGATTGATTGAGGTCCCTGGCCATCAACTCTCCCATCAAGTCCCCAATGCGCGATTCTTGACCCTCCGATACCACTCCGCCCCCCAATTCAGAATTGGCCGCATTGGTGCGCGGGAGACGCTCCGCTCTCTTGCACGTGCAACTTGTTGCATGGCTGTCTGACTCGCCGGAACGCCGGCCGCGTGGCATGCGGGGCTCGAACTTCCCGGGTGACTACACCAAGAAGTACCTCGAGCCTCGCAATGAAATGACATGCAAGGCTTCACCCTAATCGGGCAACAACGTCAGCAAGATCGATGTGAGCACCAGCGGCCTGATCACCGTGACTTATTCCGGCCCGCCGGAAATCCACGGCAAAATCCTGATGTTGCTGCCTTTCGCCCGAGGCAGCGTCGCCCGGAATTGCCAGGCCTCCCTCGCGGGCACAACGATTGCCCCCCAATTTCTACCCTCGGCCTGCCGCTAAGCGTCACATGAGGATTGCAACATGACGCTTTGCGTCACTTATGCTGAAGGAACCAGCGTTTTTCGTGACGTGGCACACGCTTCAGTCGCGACGCGTGACCGCGACCGAACTTGGCACGCGATCTGCGTATGCTTTGGGCGCGTGCATCGTTGCACGGCTACCGACGGACCGGAATGCCGGCCACGTGGGCACGTAAAGTCATATCAACTCCTAGGGGCAACACGATGAAGAACCACCAGAACCGCAAGAACATGCAAGGCTTCACCCTGATCGAATTGATGATCGTTATCGCGATCCTCGGCATCCTGATGGCCATCGCTATCCCG
>JANMAO010000033.1:0-7540 GCA_031359875.1 Lysobacter sp. | reverse complement strand
GACCGGATCGCCGCTGCGGGCTGCGGGTTGTTCGTGGTGCATGCACGCAATGCGTGGCTGAAGGGGCTGTCGCCAAAGGAAAATCGCGAGGTGCCGCCGCTGCGTTACGACTGGGCCTACCAGCTCAAGCGCGAGCGCCCGGACCTGGCCGTGATCGTCAATGGCGGCATCGCGACGCTGGCCGATGCGACCACGCACCTCGCGCACGCCGATGGCGCGATGCTCGGCCGTGCTGCGTACCACGATCCGTACCTGTTGCATCGGCTTGACGTGGCGTGGTTCGGCGGCCCGCCTTTCGACGGCCGGCCTTTCGACGGAATGTTGCGCAGCCGCGCAGAGTTGCTGCGCGCCTTGCGTCCTCATGTCGAGACGTGGCTGGCGCAGGGGATCGCGCTCAAGCACATCACGCGTCATTTGCTCGGCCTATTCCATGGCGAGCGCGGCGGTCGCGCGTTTCGCCAGGTGCTGAGCGAAGGCGCGCACAAGCCCGGCGCCGACTGGTCGTTGCTCGAATCGGCGTTGGCGCAGACGCAATCGCCCGCGAGCCTGGCCGCATGATCACCCGCGACCCGACGGCGTTCCACGAATTCGCCCGGGCGCTGGCGCCGGACTTCGGCGCGGCCACCGCACGCGCCGCCTTCCTGGTCGCGCCGGACGGCTTCCAGCTCGCCGAACAGTCCGCGGCCGACAACCGCTACATGGCGCCGGCGTCGGCCTTCGATCCGGCGCGCGCGTCGCGGCAGCATCGCGAGTTGCAGCGTGGGTTCGCCAGCGAATTGCCGACGGTCTGCTTCGCCGGCGATCCGGCGACGCCCGATGCGTTGTTCCCCAACAACGTGTTCGCGACCGTGCCAGGTCGTTACATCATCGGACGCATGCGGCATCCGGTGCGCCAGCGGGAAGCGGCGCGGGCGGACATCCGCGCCTTCTTCGGCGACGTGCTCGGCTATGCCGAAACCGATTTGTCGACGCAGCCGCATCCGTGCGAACTCACCGGCGCGCTGGTGATCGATCGCGCCCGCGGCATCGGCCTGTGCGGATTGTCCGAGCGCTGCGACGAGGCCGGGGCGCGGCTGATGCACGAGGCGTTCGGGTTGCGGACGACATTCCTGTTCGATCTTGCGCCGGGCGAATACCACGCCAACGTCGTGCTGGCGGTACTGGCCGGGCGCGCGGTGCTGATCTGCCCGGGTGGCTTCGCCGATCCGGTCGCGGTCGAAACGATCGCCGCGCTCTACGCACCGCATGCGATCGTGCTGTCGCCGACCGAACACGCGGCCTTCGTTGGCAACGCGATCGCGCTGGCACCGGACAGCGTGTGGATGAGCGCGACCGCCCAGCGCGCGTTGACCGACAGTAGCCGTGGCGCGCTGGCGGCGGCCGGATTCGCGTTGCGCAGCGTCGAGCTCGATGCCATCGAAGCCGGCGGCGGGTCGCTGCGGTGCTGCGTCGGTGAGATATTCTGAGCGGGATTCCCGGGCCGCTACGGGGTTTGGCCTGAACGCCGGCCATGCCCGTAAACAAAAGTTAAGGACGGATTCACCGCGGGTTTCCAACAATCCACCTTGTCCCGGTCGCCATTCGCGCCCGGGTGTCATTCACAGCAGGATTTCCCATGTCGTTGCGCCGTTCGCTGTCGTCCTGCCTTCTCGCCGTGCTGGCCACTAGCAGCATGGCTGCGCTTGCTGCGCCGCCGGTCCGGCGGGCACCGATTGAGCTGCCCTCGCGGCCGCGCGACGACGATGCCTTGTCCGACAGCGTGCGCCGGGTCGAGCGCAGCAGCCGCGGTCAGGTGCTGAGTGCCGAACGTGTCCCGTTCGATGGCCGCGACGTGAGCCGCATCAAGGCCATCGACGATCGCGGCCGCGTCCGGATTTTCATGGACGATCCGCGCTCGGATCGGGCGCCGGAGCCAGATTCGCCTGCACGTTCGCCTACACGCGGCAACGACGACTGAATAGGGCACCCTATACGCCTGCGGCCGTGCGCGGCCATGCTTCCGGAGTGACCCATGCGTATCCTGCTCGTCGAAGACGAAGCCCCGTTGCGCGAAACCCTGGCCGCACGCTTGAAGCGCGAAGGCTTTGCGGTGGATGCGGCCCAGGATGGTGAGGAAGGCCTGTACATGGGCCGCGAGGTGCCGTTCGATGTCGGAATCATCGATCTGGGCTTGCCGAAGATGTCCGGCATGGAACTGGTCAAGGCCCTGCGCGACGAAGGCAAGCAGTTCCCGGTGCTGATCCTCACCGCGCGTTCCAGCTGGCAGGACAAGGTCGAGGGCCTGAAGCAGGGCGCCGACGACTATCTGGTCAAGCCCTTCCATGTCGAGGAACTGCTGGCGCGGGTCAACGCGCTGGTGCGGCGCGCCGCCGGCTGGAGCAAGCCGACGCTGGAATGCGGGCCGGTGGTGCTCGACCTCGCCGCGCAGACGGTCAGCGTCCACGGCAGCAATGTCGACCTGACCAGCTACGAGTACAAGGTGCTCGAATACCTGATGATGCATGCTGGCGAGCTGGTGTCGAAAGCCGATCTTACCGAGCACATCTACCAGCAGGATTTCGATCGCGACTCCAACGTCCTGGAAGTGTTCATCGGCCGCCTGCGCAAGAAGCTCGATGCCGATGGCAGCCTCAAGCCGATCGAAACCGTGCGCGGTCGTGGCTATCGCTTCGCCATTCCGCGGACTGAGGAATAAGTGCGGATAGCGCGTCGCGATGCCTGACGTGGCGACTGTGACCACCAGACCGATGCCGGCGCGCGCATGATGCGGCCGGCATCATCGTTTGCAGGGGACGCCGGTGGATGAGCGCGAACGGTTGCTGCAATGGCGGCCGCGTTCGTTGCAGTCGCGACAGCTGCTTGCCGCCAGCATCGGCCTGGTCGCCTTCCTCGCGCTTGCGGGATTCGCGCTGGACCGCGCCTTCGTCGATGTCGCCGGGCAGGGCTTGCGCGAGCGGCTCAAGGCGCATGCCTTCACCTATGCCGGCGGCATCGAGTTCGCGCGCGACGGTTCGTTGATTCCGCCCGAAGCGTCCCCCGATAGCCGCTTCGATCGGCCCGGCAGCGGCCTGTACGCGGATGTGGAGTTGCCGAACGGGCACTGGTATTCCGGCTCGGCGCGCGGGCCGCGGCTGCCGCAGGGCGAGGTGCTGGCCGGGCGCGAGGAGCGGTTCGACGGCCCGCTGCCGATCGTGAAAAGCGATGGCTCGCGCGGCGAGGTCTACCGTTACGGGATCGGCCTGGTCGACGCCACCCGCAGCGACGACGCGGAGTTCCCGTACACGATCTACATCATGGAGGATGCCGGCACGCTGCCACGGCAGGTGCGGGTGTTCCGGCAGGCGCTCTGGGGTTACCTCGGCATCGCCGGCGTGGTCTTGCTGCTGTTGCAGGCGGTGATCCTGCGCTGGAGCCTGCTGCCGTTGCGCCGGGTGATCACCGAACTCACGCGCGTGCAGCGCGGCCAGGCGGCACGCATGAGCGAGCGGCATCCGCGCGAGCTGGAACCATTGACCGATAGCATCAACGCCTTCGTCGAGAGCGAACGCGAGAATCTCCATCGCCAGCGCAATACGCTCGCCGACCTTGCCCACAGCCTGAAAACACCCCTGGCGGTGTTGCGGACGCGCCTGGACAACGACGCCGGCGAGGACGAGTTGCGCGAGGAACTCGAAATCCAACTACGCCGCATGAACGACCTCGTCGGCTACCAACTGGCGCGCGCGGCCTCCGGGGGCCACAAGCTGTTCGCCGCGCCGATCGCGATCGAGCCGCACGCCGAGCAGATCGTGCGCGGGCTGGAAAAGATCTATGCAGCGAAAGGTGTGATCTGCGAATTCGAGATCGATCCGGACGCGCGTTTCCACGGTGAACCTGGCGACCTGCAGGAACTGCTCGGCAACCTGCTCGAGAACGCCTTCAAATGGGCACGCTCGCGGGTGCTGCTGACGATCCAGTCCGGTGCCACCGCGCCCAACCGCCGCCCCGGGCTGTTGATTGTGGTCGAGGACGACGGCCCCGGCATCGCGCCGGAACGCATCGCGCATGTGCTGCAACGCGGCGTGCGCGGCGATGAGCGCGTGCAGGGACATGGCATTGGTCTTGCGATCGTCCAGGACATGGTGCGCAGCTATCGCGGCGAGCTTGAGGTGGGGGGTTCCAAGGAGCTGGGCGGCGCAAGGATCGAAGTCACCCTGCCGCCCGGGTTGTAACTTTCCTTCTCCCTACGGCTGTTGCGGGGAGACAAGTCGGCACGACTGCCGATTTGCACGGGGAAGTCGCCGAAGGGCGAGGCACAGGCCACAGGGATGTGGCGACTGCATGTGCCGAAGGCAGATGTCCGACGCCAATTCGATCACTTCAAGCCAATGCTTGCGCGCAATGGGCGGAAGGATGACCAATCAATCGGTGAGCAGACGCCGGTTCCCTAGCGGAACATCCCAGGCAGGAAGCTGTGCCAGCGCGGTGTATGCGATCCGCTGTCCTCGTCGCCGCCGCGGAAGAGCGTCGGCGCCTTGGCCTTACCGCGATTCACGGACGACGGTGGTGCGGCATGCCGGGCCGGGCTTGCGGTCGTGACCAGCGCCCCAGCCGCTGCGGTTTCCGGGCAGGCGCCACCGTCGCCATCGGCGCCGTGCATGCGGACATCACGCGCATTCACCATCGAGGTGGCGCACAGCAACAGCAGGCACAAGGCATATCGGGTCATGACGGCGATCCTGAGCGCCCGGCCGGGCGGGATGGCGACAACGCACTATATCGTGGATGCCCCACGGTCGCAGAAGGTTGCATGCTGCGACGCAGCAGACAGGCCAGGCCGGATCCGGCAGACTTTGAGGATGCCTGTGAGCCTATCGATGGCCACATTTTTCGGGTCGTGAAGCGATGAACGAGCGTGACGTGCTGGCTCGACTGATCGCAGGCCCCGCCAGCGGCGACGAGCTGGCGTGCGCCTCCGGCCAGACCCGCGCCGCGGTATGGAAACGGATCGATGCATTGCGCGCTGCCGGGGTCGCGATTACGGCGCAGGCCGGCCGTGGCTACGCACTGGCGCAGCCGCTGGAACTACTCGATGTCGATGCGATCCGCGCGCAACTGCCACCGATGCTGCAAGCGCAGATCGTCGCGTTCGACGTGGCCTGGTCGCTGGATTCAACCAATTCCGAACTGCTGCGCCGCGCGACACCGGGCGATGGCGTGGCCGTGCTGCTCGCCGAACGCCAGACCGGCGGCCGCGGTCGCCTTGGTCGGCACTGGGCGTCGCCGCTGGCCGCCAACCTTTACCTGTCGCTGGCGCGGATGTTTTCCGGCGGTCTGGCGCGACTGCCCGGACTCAGCCTGGTCGCTGGCGTCGCCACTACGGAAGCGCTGCACACGCTGGGCTTTGCGGACGTGCGGCTCAAATGGCCCAACGACCTGGTCGTCGTCGACGGTGCAGCCGGCAGCGGAGCAGATGTCGCCGGCGCAGGGCTGCGCAAGCTCGGTGGCCTGCTGGTCGAAGGCGGTGGCGAGAATGCCGGACCCGCACGCGCGGTGCTCGGACTCGGGCTCAACGTGCACATGCCGGCAGGGTCCGCGGCGGACATCGCCCAACCGTGGACGGATCTGGCCACGCTCGCGGGCGCCGCGCTCGCGGACGCCACGCCTGCACGCAATCACTTGGCAGCGACGGTGCTGGCGCATTGGCTGCCGGCGCTCGACCAGTTCGACGCCGAAGGCTTGTCGCCGTTCCTCGCCCGCTACGCCCGTTTCGATGCGCTGGCTGGCCGCGAAGTCGTCTTGCATGCCGACATGCATGCCGACAGTAGCGCCCGCGTCGCAGTCGCACTGGGACTCGCCGACGACGGCGCCCTGCGCGTACGCCTCCACGGTTGCGAGCAGCGTGTGCATTCCGGCGAAGTCAGCGTGCGCGTGGCATGAGCACCTGGCTGTTCGACCTCGGCAACAGCCGGCTCAAGTGCGCGCCACTATGCGAGGGCAGCGTCGGCGAGGCGGCCGTTGCTGCGGCGGCCGTTGCCACGGTGTTCGATATCGATCATGACGGCGAGGATTTCGCGCGTGGCTGGGCGGAGCGCCTGCCGCCGCAGATCGACACCGCGTTCGTCGCCAGTGTCGCACCACCGGCTCTCACCGCGGCATTGCTTGATGGTTTGACGCAACGCTGCGTCCGCATCTCGCTGGCCCGCACGCAACGCGCCTGCGGCGGTGTCCGCATCGCCTATGCCGAGCCTCGCCGACTCGGTGTCGATCGTTTTCTCGCGCTGCTGGCCGCGCGTGCACGTGCGCCGGAGCCGTGGCTGGTGGTCGGCGTCGGCACCGCGCTCACGATCGACCTGCTCGACGCCGATGGTCGCCATCGTGGCGGCCGCATCGCCCCGTCGCCGACGCTGATGCGCGAAGCCCTGCACGCGCGCGCTCCGCAGTTGCCGCCGAGCGGCGGGACGTATGCCGAGTTTGCCGATGACACCGCGGCGGGATTGACCTCGGGTTGCGAAGGCGCGGCACTGGCGTTGATTGCACGCAGTCTCGATGTCGCGACAGCCCAACTCGGAACCGCGCCGCGCGTGCTGCTGCATGGCGGTGGCGCGATCGCTCTGTTGCCGCGGGTGGCTGTCGCCGAGTTCGCGCCTGCGCTGGTGCTCGAGGGGTTGGCGCAATGGGCATACACGCTCGCGGCGGCCTGATGCGGGAAACTCCCACGCTTAGAATGCACGCATGTTCGCGCGCGCCCTGATCGTCCTGCTGCTGGTGCTCAACCTCGGCGTCGGCATGTGGTGGGCGTTGCGGCCTGCCACTACGTCGCCGCCCACGCCCACGCCCGCGGTGCCGACGGGTGCTCCGCGACTGCTATTGCTGCGCGAAGCGCCGCAGCCTGCGCGCGCCGTAGCAGTCGCCACCACTCCTGCAGCTCCAGCGCCCGCCACGATGATCGCTACGGCCCGGCGCTGCGTCGCCTTCGGTCCCTTCACCGATGCCATGACGCTCGCCCAGGCAAGCGCGACGCTGCAGACGCAGGTCATGCGATTGCATGTGCGCGAAGCACCCACGACCGGTCACGGCTGGCGCGTGTGGTTGCCACCCTTGGCGGATCACGATGCCGCGCAGGCGATGGCCGCCCGCATTACCGCAGCTGGGTTCAAGGATTACTACATCGTCCCTGGTGGTGACGAGGGCAACAGCATCGCGCTTGGCCGCTATGGCAATGCAGAGGCCGCGCAACGCCGCCAATCCGCGCTACAGGCCGCCGGTTTCCCCGCCCAATCCGAAGCGCTGGGAGCAGCCGCGCGCTGGATCGACGTGGTGGTGACAACTACGTTTGATGCCGACAACGCGCGCTCGCGCATCGGCGCGCCATACGCGCGGCCGCTGGATTGCGCGCGGGCTTTGGGCACGCCGTAGCTAGGGCGCCCACGCTAGAATGTCGCAGCCCTGCGTTGTTCCAGCGCTGGAGCACGCCAACATCATGCCGGCATAGCTCAGTTGGTAGAGCAACCGCCTTGTAAGCGGTAGGTCCCCAGTTCGAATCCGGGTGCCGGCACCA
>JANMAO010000021.1:0-1628 GCA_031359875.1 Lysobacter sp. | reverse complement strand
CATGCCCGGACCGCTGCACGTCGTGATCCTCGCCGCCGGCGAAGGCAAGCGGATGAAGTCCGCGTTGCCCAAGGTGCTGCAGAAGATCGCGGGACAGCCCATGCTCGCGCACGTGGTCGCGGCGGCGCGTTCATTGCAGCCCGCAGGTATCCATATCGTTCACGGACATGGCGGGGATGCGGTGCAGACGGCAGCTTCCGGCTGGAATGCCGTCGGGCAGGCGGAGCTGCAGTGGGCCGAGCAGGCGGAGCAACTCGGGACCGGCCACGCGCTGCAGCAGGCGATGCCGGGCGTGCCGGACGGCGCGCAGGTGCTGGTGCTGTACGGCGACGTGCCGCTGATCCTGTCGGCGACCTTGCGCCGGCTGCTGGATGCGCCCGGACGCCTGGCCGTACTGGCCGCCGAACCGCACGATCCGGACGGCTACGGTCGCATCGTGCGCGATCCCGAGGGCCGGGTGGCGGCGATCGTCGAGCAAAAGGATGCCAGCGAAGAGCAGCGCCATATCCGACTGGTCAACACCGGTGTGATCGCCGCCGACGCCACCGCGCTGAAACGCTGGCTGCAGGTGTTGCGCAACGACAACGCGCAAGGCGAGTACTACCTCACCGACGTGTTCGCGCAGGCCGCGGCCGAATTCGATGCCGCCGAGATCGTATTGGTCGCGGAGGCAGTCGAAGCCGAGGGCGCCAACGATGCCTGGCAACTGGCGCAGCTGGAGCGCGCCTTCCAGCTGCGTGCGGTGCGTGCGCTGTGCGTGGAGGGCGTGCGCTTCGCCGACCCCGCGCGCGTCGACATCCGCGGCGTGGTGCGCGTCGGCCGCGATGTCGAGATCGATGCCGACGTGATCCTGGAAGGCGCGGTCACGCTCGGCGATGGCGTGAGCATCGGCCCGTTCTGCCGGCTCAAGGATGTCGCGCTCGCCGCCGACACCCAGGTGCGCGCACATTGCGATCTCGATGGTGTACGCACGGAAGGCGCGGCGACGATCGGCCCGTTCGCACGATTGCGGCCGGGTACGGTGCTTGCCGACGGCGTGCATATCGGCAACTTCGTCGAGACCAAGAACGCGCAACTTGGCAGCGGCAGCAAGGCCAATCATCTGAGCTACCTCGGCGACGCCAGGATCGGCAGCCGGGTGAATGTGGGCGCGGGTACGATCACCTGCAACTACGACGGTGTGAACAAGTCGGCGACCACGATCGGCGATGGCGCTTTCATCGGCTCCAACACCTCGCTGGTGGCGCCGGTGACGGTTGGCAAGGACGCGACGATCGGGGCCGGCTCGGTGATCACCAAGAATGCGCCAGCGGGCGAGTTGACGGTTGCGCGCGGGCGGCAGGAAACGCTGCCCGGCTGGCACCGCCCGCAGAAAAAGTCCTGACGCACCGGCTGTGTTGCCCGGCAGCTTTTGACTTTGGGTGGATGCGGTCCGCTGGCTTCACCACGCCATGGATCGCCAGCCCGGGGCACCTGAGTCCGCCTGATGTCCGCGTCCGCCGGACAGGTCGGCGAAAGCGCCCAGCCGCTACACTGACGCCTCCCCAGCGGAGTTCCTGCCCATGTGCGGCATCGTCGGCGCGATCGCGGATCGCGATGTGGTCCCGGTCCTGATCGAAGGCCTGAAG
>JANMAO010000017.1:0-1506 GCA_031359875.1 Lysobacter sp. | reverse complement strand
GTGACCCCCGCCAACGTCGTGTCCGCGCTCAACAGCCAGGATCCAAATGCACCCGCCGGCCAGACCTACGCGCAGTCGCTGGCGAAGGGCGGCATCAACATCAACGATTACATCAGTACCGGAAGCAACCGCAAGGCGTTCAACGGTGAATGGCAGCCGCGTCTTGGCTTCTCTTACGATCTCGACGCCGACGCGCGGCATGTGATCCATGGCGGTGCGGGTCGCGCTTATGACCGCGACCTGTTCGATTTCCTGCAACTCGAGGTGACCAAGACCGCACTGCCGCAGTTCACCGTATTTTTCCAGAATCCGGCCACGGGCACCTGCCGCGGTAATCCCTGCTCCCCATGGAATCCCAACTACCTCAACGGCGTGGGCAACCTGCAGCCGCTCGTCACCGCCGGCAATGGTGGTGAAGTCGATCTGCTCAACAACCACCTGAAGGCGCCGTATTCGGACCAGTTCAGCCTTGGCATGTCCAACCAGCTCGGCGAGTGGCTGACCGATGCCACGGTCACCCGCATCCTGAGCCATGACGGTTTCGCCTACACCCTCGGAAACCGTTACCCCAACGGTGACTTTTTCCGGAATGGGGGCCAGCCTTGGGGTAACGGTGTGCCCGGTTTCGGTGCACTCATCGTCGGCAACAACGGCATCGAGACACACACCAGCCAGCTGCTGTTGTCGGCACAAAAGCCCTACACCAAGGATTCGGGCTGGGGCGCTTCGTTCGCCTACACCTATACCCACGCCGAGCAGAACCGGGACATCAACGAGCACTACTCCTTCGACGCGGCAACCATCCACGATTACCCCTTCATCATCTCCAACGCTGCGCCGAAGCATCGCTTTGTGGCAGCCGCTTCCTACGATGCCCCATGGGGCATCACGCTGGGCGCCAAGCTCACGCTGGCCACGCCAACGCCGTTCAACAATGTGGTCTGTGGTCCCCCAACCCAGCCGGGCGAGGGTTACTGCGTGCCAGCGGGAGCGACAGTGCCAGGCAACGGTCGTTTCATTGCCGGTGGCAAGGTATGGGGATACCGCGATGTCGATCTGCAGGCGACGAAGGAGTTTAGGTTCGGCGACACAACCAAGGTCTTCGCGCGTCTGGATTTATTGAATGTGTTCGACTTCAAGAACTACAGCGACTATCTCGTTCGCAACGGGAAGCCGACTCTGGATGCGAGGTTCAACCCGGATGGCAACATCACCTATTACCCGCGCACCCTCAAATTCGAAGTAGGCGTCAAGTTCTGAAATACTGAGACGCAAATGGGACTGCGGCGCTGCTGACGCCGCCGCAGTCCTCTCTGGACCAAGGTGGCGCGAGCCGCAAGTTTCTTGTCGCTGCGCGCATTCAGCTCATTTTTTGCATCTGCGGAATTCCATGGCCCAGCCACCGATCAAGGACATCGTCATTGTTGGCGGAGGTACCGCCGGATGGATGGCAGCGGCCGCTTTCGCGAAGGTCCTGGACGGGATCTGCACGGTCCGCCTCGTCGA
>JANMAO010000010.1:0-12925 GCA_031359875.1 Lysobacter sp. | reverse complement strand
TCGTAGATCGCCTGCGTCGCCAGCACCGCGGCAAGCGGCAGGAAGCCGCCCGTCAATCCTTTCGACAAACACAACAGATCCGGCTGGATACCCGCCTGTTCGCACGCGAACAGGGTGCCGGTGCGGCCGAAGCCGGTCGCGATCTCGTCGGCGATCAGGAACACGCCATGCGCATCGCACAGGTGACGGGCGCGCTGGAGATACAGCGGATCGTGCATGCGCATGCCACCGGCGCACTGCACGCGCGGCTCCAAAATCAGCGCGCAGATCTCGCCGGCGTGGCGTTCGAGCAAGACGCGCAGGGCGTCCGCGGCGCGCTCGGCGCACTGCGATGGCGATTCGCCCGGCGCGGCCAGGTAGGCATCAGGCGAGGGCGCGAACACCGCTTCGGTCAATAGCGGCGCATACACGCGGCGATAGAGGGGCACGTCGCCGACCGCGAGTGCACCCAGCGTCTCGCCGTGGTAACCATTCTCCAGCGCGATGAACTTGCGGCGCCGATGCTCGCCGCGATTGTGGAACCAGTGGAACGCCATCTTCAGCGCCACTTCCACGCCGGCCGATCCGTTGTCGGCGTAGAAAACTTTCGCCAACGGGGCGCGTCCCGGCTGTTGTGCAGCATGTTCTCGTGGCGCGATCGCGAGCAGACGTTCGGCCAGCTCGACCGCAGGCTGATGCGAAAAACCGGCGAGGATGACGTGCTCGAGCTTGCCCGCCTGTGCCGCAATCGCCGCGGCAATCCGCGGCTCGGCATGCCCGAACAGGTTGGTCCACCAGCTGCTGACCGCGTCCAGATAACGGCGCCCGTCGCGACCGATGAGCCAGGCGCCATCGCCGCGTTCGATCGGCACCAACGGCAGGGTGTCCCGATGGTCGCCGGTTTGATGCTCGCGCATCTGCGTGCACGGGTGCCAGAGCACGGCCAGGTCGCGCGACCGCCAGTGATCGGCGTCCGCTATCATCGACTCGGTATGAAGTCCCTCGCGCATGGCCGCATTATCGTCGCTTCCGCCGCGTGCGGACCGGTCGCCTGCACACACCGTGGAGGCCCGCGGTGACACGGCGGCTGCCCACGATCCATGGCATCACCGAACACGACGCCGGTCCCTACCGCATGGAGCGGCTTGATCTCGAGTTCGGCAACGGCGAACGCCGTCGTTACGAGCGCCTGCACAGCCGCGGCCACGGGGCGGTCATCGTTGTGCCGATGCTCGATGCCGACACCGTGCTGCTGGTGCGCGAATACGCCGCCGGCATGCATCGCTACGAGCTGGGCCTGGTCAAGGGCCGCATCGATGCCGGGGAGAGCCCGTTGCAGGCAGCGGACCGCGAGCTGCAGGAAGAAGCCGGCTATGGCGCCCGTTCGCTCGAAGTGCTGCGCTCGATCAGCCTCGCGCCGGGTTACATGAGCCACCAGACGCACCTGGTGCTGGCGCGTGACCTGTACCCGCAGCGGTTGCCCGGCGACGAGCCGGAGGAACTCGAAGTGGTGCCATGGCAACTCGATGCGTTGCACGAACTGGTGCTGCGCGAGGAATGTTCGGAAGGCCGTTCGATCGCCGCCCTGTTCATCGCAAGGGAGTGGCTGCGGCATGGCAATGGGTGACATGTCCGCGCAGGAGACAAGCCGATTGCGCGAAGGCATCATCGCGCTGGCCCGCGAGGCGGCGATACGAATCCTGGCGATCTACGACAGCGAATTCGCAGTCGCGCACAAGGCCGACAAGTCGCCGTTGACCGCCGCAGACCTGGCTGCGCACCACTGCATCGTCGCCGGGCTGGAGCGACTGACACCGGATGTACCCGTGCTGTCGGAGGAATCCGCCGAGGACGTGCCGACCCGCTTGCGACGCCAGTGGCGGCGGATGTGGCTGGTCGATCCGCTCGATGGCACCCGCGAATTCGTCAAGCGCAACGGCGAGTTCACGGTCAACATCGCCCTGATCGACGAGGGCATCCCGGTACTGGCCGTCGTGCAGGCGCCGGCGACCGGCACGCTCTGGCATGCGACGCGCGGGCACGGCGCGTTCCGCCGCGATGGCGATGTCGATACCGGCTTGCAGACACGCAGGCCCGCAATCGCGCCGCTGCGCATCGCTGCCAGCCGCTCGCATCGCGACCCGCGCACCGAGGCGATGATGCAGCGCATTGGCGCAACTGAATCAATGCCGCTGGGATCATCGTTGAAGTTCTGCCGGCTGGCCGAAGGCGGCATGGACGTATATCCGCGATTCGGCCCGACCAGCGAATGGGACACCGCCGCCGGCCAATGCGTGCTGGAAGCGGCGGGCGGGGTGGTGATCGATCCACAGGGTCGGCCGTTGCGCTACAACCAGCGCGACACGATCCTCAATGGCGATTTCCTCGCGCTCGGCGATCCGACGCTGCCGTGGCGGGACTGGCTGTGAGCGACGCATCGGCCAATGGCGACATCACCCGATTGCTCGCGATCATGGCGCGGCTTCGCGACCGTCAAACGGGTTGTCCATGGGACGTCGCGCAGACCTTCGCCACGATTGCGCCGTACACGATCGAGGAAGCATACGAAGTCGCCGACGCGATCGACCGCAATGATCTTGACGACCTGCGCGATGAGCTCGGCGACCTGTTGCTGCAGGTCGTGTTCCATGCGCGCATGGCGCAGGAGCAGGGCGCCTTCGCTTTCGCCGATGTGGTCGCGGCGATCAGCGACAAGATGACGCGCCGCCACCCGCATGTGTTCGCCGACGCCAGCATCAAGGACGCGGAAGGCCAGACGCACGCGTGGGACGCACACAAGCGTGCTGAGCGTGATGCCGCGGGTCATGTCGACGACTCCGCGCTCGCTGGCATCGCCCGCGGGCTGCCCGAATGGCAACGCGCGCTCAAGCTGCAACAGCGCGCTGCGCGCGTCGGCTTCGACTGGCCCGGTCCGGAGCCGGTGATTGCCAAGATGCACGAGGAGATCGAGGAAGTCCGCGCCGAGTTCGCCGCGGTCGCGACGTCGCCGGACGACGCGCTGGCACGTGATCGGCTCGAGGACGAGATCGGCGATTTGCTGTTCGTCTGCGCCAACCTCGCGCGCCATGCAAAAGTCGATCCGGGCAGCGCATTGCGTCGAGCCAACCGCAAGTTCGAACGCCGTTTCCGCGCGATGGAAGCGCTGGCGGCCGCCGATGGGATCGAACTGGCGACGCTGTCCCTGGAGGCGCAGGATCGTTACTGGGATCGCGCCAAAGCCGAGGAAAGGAAAGCCACATCACCATGAACCGTCGCTTCGCCAGCTTTCGCGAGTTCTATCCGTTCTATCTCGCCGAGCACGCCAATCGCACGTCGCGTCGGCTGCATTTCATCGGCAGTTGCGGGGTGCTGGTGTTGACGATCGTCGCCATTGGCCAAGGTGACGGCCGATGGCTGCTGGCGGCGCTGTTGTGCGGCTACGGCTGTGCCTGGGTCGGGCATTTCTTCTTCGAGAAGAACCGGCCGGCGACGTTCCGGCATCCGGTCTATTCGTTCGTCGGAGATTGGGTGATGGCCAAGGACATCCTGATCGGCAGAATTCCGCTGTAGCCGTCGTACTCGTAGGCCGGGTTGGCCCTGTGCCAACCGGCTTGGCTTTACAAACCTGTGGCGGCTCCATGCTTGGTTGATTAGGCCAAACCCAGCCTGCGCTGGCTTCTGATGCGGTTGGCGACCGGGCTGAGGCTAGCGTCTTCACGTGTTATCCACTCGCTGGAGGGCACATTTCACAAAGCTGAAGACAAGGGGATATTGATGCGCGCTTCGCAAGAACCCGCAGGGCTGGTCCTGATCGTGGAAGACAACCGCAACATTTCCGAAATGGTCGGTGAGTACCTGGAAAGTCGCGGTTTTGAGGTGGACTACGCCTCTGATGGCCTCGACGGCTACCGTCTGGCGTCGGAAAACAGCTATGACGTTGTCGTGCTCGATCTCATGCTGCCGCGCCTGGATGGGGTGGAAGTGTGCAAGCGATTGCGTGAAGAAGCCCGCAAGTCAACGCCGGTGCTGATGCTGACCGCGCGTGACACGCTCGACGAGAAGCTCACTGGTCTGTCCGCCGGCGCCGATGACTACCTGACCAAGCCGTTCGCGATCCAGGAACTGGAAGCACGCTTGCGTGCGCTGATCCGACGCGAACGTCGGCAGGTGGGTTCCGAAGTGCTCAAGGTGGCAGACCTGGTGCTCGATCCGGCTAGCCTGCGCGCCACGCGCGGTGGTGTGGAGCTGCAGCTGTCGCCCATCGGGCTGAAGCTGTTGACGATCCTGATGCGCGAGTCGCCGCGGGTGGTCAGCCGCCAGGAAATCGAGCGCGAGATCTGGGGCAACGGTCTTCCTGACTCGGACACCCTGCGCAGTCATCTGTACAACCTGCGCAAGACGATCGACAAGCCGTACGAGAAGCCGTTGCTGCATACCGTGCAGAGCGCCGGCTACCGGATTGCCGATATCGAACAGCCGCCGGTCTGAGGGCGCAGCCGCACAACATGCCGCAGGGCCTGCCGCGCAAACTGCGCCACGCCTTCCTGATGCAGGTGGTGATGGCGAGCATCGTCATCCTTGTCGGCGCGTATGCAGTCGTGGCCGTTGCCAAGCACGACATCGCGGCACGGGCGCTGCAGGACGAGGCCGCGTATTACTGGCAGCAACAGGCGGTCAATCCAGCCCACACCGCTCCTGGCGGCGCCATGCTGCACAGCTACGCCGTGCCGATCGGCGCCTCGACGGAGTCGCTGCCGGAGTCGCTGCAGCATCTCGATCCTGGGTTGCATAGCCTGCCGGATCTGTTGGTGCTGGTGCAAAAGCGCGACAACATAACGTTGTATCTGACCTATCCACAATCACGGATCGATCGGATCTCGTTTGAGCTGGTGCTACTGCCGGTGTTGCTGGCCTTGCTCGCCGTCGCGGCCAGTTCCTGGTTCACGTATCGGTTGGCCCAGCGAATGATGGCGCCGGTGCTTTGGCTGGCTGGCCAGGTGCGGCACTGGGATCCGCGCGATCCCGATACCAATGCGCTGGCGCCCGACAAGTTGCCGCCCGATGCCGGCATCGAGACCAGCCAGCTCGCCGGTGCGTTGCAACGCATGGGTGAACGCATGCGCTCGTTCACCCGTCGCGAACGCGATTTCACCCGGGATGCGAGCCACGAATTACGCACGCCGCTGACGGTGATCCGCGTTGCCAGCGACCTGATGCTCGCCGATCCCGATCTTCCCGAGCGCGTGCATCGTTCGCTGGCGCGGATCCAGAGCGCGGGTCGGGACATGGAAGCGGTGATCGATGCCTTCCTGCTGTTGGCACGCGAGAATGAAATCGAACCGCAGCGCGAGGATTTCGACGTTCGCGACGTCGTCGACGAGGAAGTCGAGAAAGCGCGCCCGCTACTGGCCGGAAAATCGGTCGAGCTGATGGTGACCGAGCTGGCCTCGCCGCGCCTGCACGCATCGCCTCGGGTGCTGGGGGTGATGCTGGGCAACCTACTCGCCAATGCGTGTGCATTCACCGAGCAGGGGTGCGTTGAGATCTCCATCTCGGCCGATCGCATCCTGGTGCGAGATACCGGCATCGGCATGTCGGCGGAGACGCTGCAGCGCGCATTCGACCCCTTCTTCCGCGGCGACCAGGCCAATCCTGCCGGTCGTGGCATGGGACTGTCGATCGTGCGCCAGCTGGGCGAGCGTTTTGGTTGGCCAGTCTATCTGGAGAGCGCGTTGGGACAAGGCGCGAGGGCGACGATCCGCTTCTCCAGCTGATTGCTCACCGGCAATCACGGGCCGGCGGGTTCTGTCGGCCGTGGGACTCGCGATCGCGAGCGGCGGCTCATTGCTTCGGCTGGTACCCGGACTGCTGGGCCTCGCTGGTCGGCCGCACGTTATCCTGCGTCATGACGTTCGGAGAATCGCCATGTCCCGATGCTTGTTTCCGCTGCTGCTGGGGTTGTGCGCGATGAGTGCCCAGGCTGCCACGCCGCAATCCAAACTCCATACCGCACTGGTGATCCATGGCGGCGCTGGCGTGATCGAGCGCAGTGCGCTGTCGGCCGGGGACGAGCGCGCGATTCGCGCCGATCTGGATCGCGCACTCGATGCCGGTAATGCGGTGCTGTCCAAAGGCGGCGCGGCGCTGGATGCAGTCGAGGCGGTGATCCTGGTACTGGAGGATTCGCCGCGCTTCAACGCCGGCAAGGGCGCCGTATTCAATGCCGTCGGCAAGCACGAACTCGATGCCGCGATTATGGAAGGCCATACACGCCGCGCCGGTTCTGTCGCCGGCGTGAGTACCGTGCGCAACCCGATCAAGCTGGCGCGGGCGGTGATGGAGCACTCGAAACACGTGATGCTGGCCGGCGCGGGGGCCGAGCAGTTTGCCGACAGTTTGCCGGAGATCGTGCGTGTGCCGAACACCTGGTTCGACACCGATATCCGCCGTCAACAGCTCGAGAAAGCACAGGCGGCCGAAAAGGCGGAAGCATCGACCGGCGTGCCGGCGATGCCGGGCGGCTATTTCGGGACGGTCGGCGCAGTCGCACTCGACGCGCAGGGCCACATCGCCGCGGCGACCTCCACCGGCGGCATGACCAACAAACGCTGGGGCCGGATCGGCGATTCGCCGATCATCGGTGCAGGGACGTGGGCCGATGATCGCTGCGGCGTGTCGGGCACTGGCTGGGGCGAGTTCTACATCCGCTACGCGGTCGCGCATGACATCTGCGCGCGCGTCGCCTATCGCGGCGACACGCTCGCCGCTGCTGCGCAGGAAGTCGTGAACAAGATCGTACCCGCCGCTGGTGGCGATGGCGGCGCGATCGCGCTGGATGCGGGCGGCAATATCGCGATGCCGTTCAATACCTCAGGCATGTATCGCGGCTGGATTCGCCCCGATGGCTCGCGCGGCACCGCGGTGTTCAAGGACAACAAGTAGTCTCTACGGCAGGTAGTCGCTACGGCAGGTAGCCGCGACGATCAACCCATCTTGGCGGCGAGGATGTCGACCATCTCGATCTTCGGCGGTTGTGCCAGCAGCTCGCCGGCCTTGGCCATCAACGCCGCCGCGATCGGGCCATCGAGATGCGCCTGGCGACCAGTCTGGTCATCGAAGGTGTCGAAGATCCCGAACCTGTCCGGGCCGAGCTGCAACGCGAACCAGCTCGTGGTGCCAGCCTCCGCCTGCGCGAGCGGCAGTGCGCCGGCGAGGAACTTTGCAACTTCGGCTTCCTTGCCGGGTTTGGCTTGCAGGGTTGCCAGCAGGGCGAACTTGGGCACGGGAAACTCCTTGAGCAAATGGAGTCCAAAGCCTATCGAGGCGTTCGCTAGCAGCACATGAAAAAGCCGGCCCCGCGGCCGGCTTTTTGTTGTGGGAACGTTGGTTCCCCGCGCGTGCTACATGCGGTTGTCCTCAGCGTTCCTCGGCCATGATCAGGTGCGGGTCGATCGCCTGGTTGTTGTCGCGATGGCTTTCCGACAGCTTTTTCAGCAGCGGTAGCAGCGCGATCGCAAGCAACGCACCACCGGCCGCGACAAAACCAAGCTTGTTGAACAGGCTGGTATAGATCGGCAGCGATTGCAGGGGGTCGGTAATGTTGTCGGGAATGCTGGCGTAGTTGGCGACGAGGCCACCAAGGAACTGGGCGATGCCGGTGGCCACGAAGAACGCGCCCATCATGAAGCCGCCCATCCGCGCCGGCACGTAGCGCGCCATCATTGCCAGTCCCAGGCCGCTGACCAGCAGCTCCCCGAGCGAATAGAAGCCGTAGCCCCAGACCATGTACCAGGACGACACCTTGCCGGCAACGGCGGTGGCGCCGCTCATGCCGAAGATGAAGAAACCGACCGCCACGACGATGAAACCAATGGCGAATTTCGCCGCGATCGGCAGGTCGCGTTTCCGGTTCGCCATCCGCGTATAGCCCCAGGCGAGTAACGGGCTCAGCGCGAAGATCCAGATCGGGTTGAGGGCCTGGTACTGGGCCGGGAGCCATGTGAACAGGTGCGCGCCGAGCAAGGTCTGGTTGGGGTCGACATTGCGCAGCGCAAACAGCGTCAGCGAGGTCGACATCTGCTGGTAGAAGATGAAGAAAAGGATGATTTCCGCGATCAGGATCAGCGCAACAATCAGACCCGAGCGCTCTCCGGGCCCGCTCTTGGCGATCAGGTAACCGAAGATGCCCAGGATCACCAAGCCGGCGAGCCAGACCAGCCCACGCGCGATCTCACGATGCTGCAGCACGAACGACACCACGAACACCAGCGCCAGGCCGGCGCCGAGCACCATCGCCAAGCGGCCCCAGTTGACCGGGGCATCGTCCGGCACCGACCCGACGTGGTCGAGGGTGCGCCGCATCAGGAAATAGTTGAGCAGGCCCAGCGCCATGCCCGCGGCGCACACCGTGAACGCCGCATGCCAGCCCCAGCGCAACGCGATCCACGGGGTCAGCAGCATCGAGAAGGTCGAGCCGATGTTGACCGCCATGTAGTAAAGGGTGAATGCGCTGTCGATCTTGGTGTCGTCACCCTCGTAGATGCGGCGCACCAGGTTGGCCGCGTTGGACTTGAACAGGCCGTTGCCGACCACGATCACACCGAGCGCGCCATACAGCAGCGTCACGTTGTCCGACGGCACCGACAGCAGCAGGTAGCCCAGCGCGAGGATCGATGCACCGATGGTCATGCAGCGCCGCGCGCCCAACACCTTGTCGCCGATCCAGCCGCCGATCGCCGGCGCCGCATACACCAGCGCGGTGAACGCACCCCAGGTCAGGTTGGCCTTGGCGTCGTCGTACCCGAGCTTCTGCACCATGAACAGCACCAGCAGCGCGGCCATGCCGTAGTAGCCGAAGCGTTCCCACATCTCGATCAGGAAGATCGTGCTGAACGAGCGGGTCTGGCTGGGACGGGCTGGGATCATCGTGTTCATGGCATTCCAGAAGTGCGCAATGGGGCAATCCTGCATCGATAGCACGTGCCAACGCCAGCCCACCCTGCCGAAGGTCACAGTTCGCGCCGCTGGCCGCTGGCCGCAGGGCGCAGTTCCGGGCCTTGTGGCAAAATTCGCGCCTTGTGCGGTAATCAACCGCCCCACCGGATATCTTCGCCTCTCATGCTGATCTTCGAGCAGTCCCAGCCCGGCCGCAGTGCCGTCGCCCAGCATCCAGCCGTCACCGACGTCCCGGCCGACATCCCCGACGCGCTGCTGCGCACCACGCCGGTCGGCCTGCCGGAGGTGTCCGAGCTGCAGGTCGTGCGCCACTACACCAACCTGTCGCGCAAGAACTTCTCGATCGACACCAACTTCTATCCGTTGGGCTCGTGCACGATGAAGTACAACCCGCGCGCCTGCCATTCGGTCGCACTGATGGATGGCTTCGCCAACCGCCATCCGTACGCGCCGGACACGCTGTCGCAGGGCTTCATGTCGTGCATGCACGACCTGCAGGAGATCCTGGCGGAGGTCACCGGGATGAAGGGCGGGGTGTCGCTGGCACCGATGGCCGGCGCGCAGGGCGAGTTCGCCGGCGTGGCCATGATCATGGCGTATCACAAGTCGCGCGGTGACCTGGCGCGCAACGAGATCATCGTCCCCGACGCGGCACATGGCACCAATCCGGCGACGGCGGTGATGTGCGGTTGCGTGGTGCGCGAGATTCCGACGCTGGGCAACGGCGATGTCGATGTCGAGGCGCTCAAGGCCGTGCTCGGGCCGAAGACCGCAGGCATCATGCTGACCAATCCGTCGACGATTGGTGTGTTCGAGCGTCGCATCGTCGAGATCGCCAAACTCGTGCACGAGGCCGGCGGCCTGCTGTACTACGACGGCGCCAACCTCAACGCGATCCTCGGCAAGGTGCGCCCGGGCGACATGGGCTTCGACGCGATCCACATGAACCTGCACAAGACCTTTTCGACCCCGCACGGCGGTGGTGGGCCGGGCGCGGGTGCGGTCGGGGTGTCCGAGCGGCTGCGCCCATTCCTGCCGATCCCCATGGTCGGCAAGCGCGACGATGGCAGCTACCACTGGTTGCGCAAGAAGGACTGCCCGCAGTCGATCGGGCGCCTGTCCGCATTCGCCGGCAACGCCGGGGTGCTGATCCGAGCGTATGTCTATGCGCGTTTGCTCGGTCGCGAAGGCATGACCCGCGTGGCGGAATTCGCCACGCTCAATGCCAACTACCTGGCTGCGCAGCTGGCCAAGGCCGGCTTTACGCTGGCGTATCCCGAGCGCCGCGCGTCGCACGAGTTCATCGTCACCGTGCAGCCGCAGAAGAAGGCCAACGGCATCACCGCGCTGGACTTCAGCAAGGCGTTGCTCGACCACAACATCCACGCGCCGACCAACTATTTCCCGCTGCTGGTCCCCGAGTGCCTGCTGATCGAACCAACCGAAACCGAGAGCAAGGAAACACTCGACGAGTTCGTCGATGTGATGACGCAGCTGCTGGCCGAATCGCGTGAGAATCCCGAGCGCATGAAGGGCGCGCCCTACACCATGCCTGTGCGGCGCCTGGATGACGTCAAAGCGGTCCGGGAGCTCGACGTCGCCTTCAAGGCGGCGGCGTAAGGTGGCGGACGAATACGGCCACTGGCCACGCCGCCCCGGCCGCATCCTGCTCGCGGGAAAATGGTCGCTGCAGGGGTTGCGCTCGGCGTGGCTGCACGAGTCCTCGTTCCGGCTCGAGGTCTACTTGCTCGCCGTGCTCGCCCCGCTCGGCCTGTGGCTCGGGCAAACCGGGATCGAGCGTGCGCTGCTGGTCGGCAGCGGTCTGCTGGTACTCAGCATCGAGTTGTTGAACTCGGCGATCGAAGCGGTGATCGAGCGTTACGGTGCCGAGGACCATGAACTCGCGGGCCGCGCCAAGGACATGGGTTCAGCCGCAGTCTTCGTGCTGATGATCAACGTGGTGCTGACGTGGGCCCTGATCCTCGGGCCGCGCTACCTGTGATCGCAGTGGACGCCCGATGAACCTGGCCTGGGTGTTCGATCCGCAGATCTGGATCGCGTTCCTGACCCTGAGCACGCTCGAGATCGTGCTCGGCGTCGACAACCTCGTCTTCATCACGATCTCGGTCAGCAAGCTGCCGCCCGCGCAGCGCAGCCGCGCGCGTCGCTTCGGCATCGCGCTCGCGTGCGTCAGCCGGATCCTGTTGCTGGTGTCGCTGGTCTATCTGGCGCGCATGCAGACCAACCTGTTCACGCTTGCTGGCATGGGCATCTCGATCCGAGACCTGGTGTTGATCCTTGGCGGCGTGTTCCTGGTGGTGAAGGGCGCGATGGAAATCGGCGACCTGATCGCTGGCGAGGATGAGGCACAGGACATCGCCACCAAACCCGCCAATGCCGTGATGGCGGTGATCCTGCAGATCGCGGTGATGGATATTGTCTTCTCGCTGGATTCGGTGATTACCGCGGTCGGCATGGTGTCGCAGATCCCGGTCATGGTCGCTGCGATCCTGGTCGCGGTCGCGCTGATGCTGTTCGCGGCCACTCCGCTGGGTGGACTCATCGAGCGCAACCCGACTATCAAGATGCTGGCGCTGGCATTCATCGTGCTGGTCGGCGTGGTGCTGATCGCCGATGGCTTCGACCTGCATATCCCGCGCGGCTATGTCTATGTGGCGATGGCGTTCTCGGCCGTGGTCGAGTCGCTCAACCTGTGGGTCAAGCGCCGCGCGCGATCGCGCACGACCGGACATTGACCCTGTCCCCGCCTTCACCCCCGCTGTGCGGGGCGAGGGTTTTGTGCCTGCGCAAAAGTCGGCGACGTTGCGCCGCTGCGTCGGGAATGCTGCAATGGTCCAGTCATTCGACCTGGAGTCGCTTCCATGCCTATCTTTTCGCCGATGCGCCTGATCCTGCTGGCACTCCTGGCCAGCCTGCTCAGCGGCTGCGGCTACAACCAGATCCAGCAGAAGGACGAGGCGGTCAAGGCCGGCTGGTCCGAGGTGATCAACCAGTACAAGCGCCGAGCTGACCTGATCCCGAACCTGGTCAACACGGTCAAGGGGTACGCGGCGCAGGAGCAGCAGGTGCTGATCGGTGTCACCGAGGCCCGCGCCAAGGTCAGCCAGATCAATGTCAATGCCAACGATGCCGCCTCGCTGCAGCAGTTCCAGAAAGCGCAAGGTGACCTGTCGAGCGCGCTGTCGCGGTTGCTGGTGGTGACCGAGAACTATCCGAACCTGAAATCCGACCAGTCGTTCCGCGACCTCCAGGCGCAGTTGGAAGGCACCGAGAACCGGATCACGGTCGCCCGCGGCCGCTACATCCAACTGGTGCAGGACTACAACACCTACATCCGCTCGTTCCCGCAGAACCTGGTCGCCAAGATGTTCGGTTACCAGACCAAGCCCAACTTCACGGTCGAGAACGAACAGCAGATCCAGCAGCCGCCGGCGGTGGATTTCAGCAAGCCCGCGCAGAACCCGCAGCCAGCGAAACAATCGCAACCCGCGCCCGCGGGCGGCTGAAACCAACAACATTGTTCAAACCGATGCGTACCTGGCTGCGATTGGGTGGGCTGCGATTGGGCCTGATGTCCATGCTGCTCTTCGTCTGTCCGATGACGCAGGCGCAGCAACTGGCGGCGATCCCCGGCCTGGACTCGCCGGTGGTGGACACCACCGGCACCCTCGCGCCCGAGCAGAAGCAATCGCTCGTGCAGCAGGCGTTGGCACTGCAGCAGCGCAAGGGCAGCCAACTGCAGATCCTGATGGTGCCGTCGACACAGCCGGAAACGATCGAGCAGTACACGACGCGCGCATTCGACCAGTTCAAGCTCGGCCGCAAGGGAGTCGACGACGGCGTGCTGCTGGTCGTCGCCAAGGATGATCACCGCGTGCGCATCGAGCCCGGCTACGGTCTGGAAGGCGCCATCCCGGATGCGATCGCCAACCGCATCATCCAGGAATACCTGGTGCCGAAATTCCGCGCC
>JANMAO010000213.1:0-19645 GCA_031359875.1 Lysobacter sp. | reverse complement strand
GGCAACTGCAGGGCGACCGGCATGTCGTCGATGATCTGCACGTAGCAATTGGCGAGTTCATCGACGATGTAGCCAGCGGCATCGCCGACGACATCGGCGTCGAGCGAATAGGGCGTGTAGTCCTCGTCATCGAGAAACACGAAGGCGTCGCCATCCTTGTAGGAAAACGTGGCCTGCCGGCGCGAGAGTTCGACTTCCTTCAGTTCGTCCTCGCCGCCAAGGCTGAGGTCGAACTTGGTACCGCCCGGCACCGAGTACATGATGAAGCGGAACTTGACGTTGCCGCCACGGCCCTGCGGCGAACTGCGCTCGATGTCGCGGATCTGGTAGACGCTGCCGTTGTATTCGACCACGTTGCCTTTCTTGATGTCGAAGGCTTTCATGGCGCGGCTTTGATCGGATGATGGTTCATTGGATGGCTGTTCATTGGAATGGGTTGCCCTTGTCGAAACCGAGTTTGCGAAACAGATACTCGTTCCAGTGCCAGCTCAGCAGGCCCCAGAACGCGCCTGCCGGCAGGCAGAACACCGGCACCAGTGGCCACACCATGTCCAGGTGCAAACCCTGCCGGCGCGCCGAAACCACAAGCATTGCGTACACCGCGAGCGTCATCAGCCCGCCCCAAAGCAGCAGGCCGCGTGTCAGCACGAAGTTCAGGCGCCCCTTGGCGCGAATGTCGGGCCAGCGCCGCTGCAACCAGCTCTGCTTCATGCCGGCATGCTCAATGCACGCATGCTCAATTCAGTCCGCTCACTTCGGCGCGAGGCGCGTGGCGCCGTCCAGGCGGATCGTCTCGCCATTGAGATAAGTGTTGCCGAGGATGTAGGCGACGAGATCCGCGAATTCTTCCGGCTTGCCCAGGCGCGACGGGAACGGGATCGACGCCGCCAACGACTGCTGCACCGACTCCGGCATGCCGTCGACCATCGGGGTCCAGAAGACGCCCGGGGCCACGGTCATGACGCGGATGCCGAAACGCGCTAGTTCGCGCGCCATCGGCAAGGTCATGCCGACCACGCCTCCCTTGGACGCCGCATACGCAGCTTGTCCGATCTGGCCTTCGTAGGCGGCCACCGAGGCAGTGTTGACGATCACGCCGCGTTCGCCGTCGGCACCTGGCTCGTTGTGCTGCATCAGCGCAGCCGCGGCCTTGGCGACGTTGAAGCTGCCAACCAGGTTCACCATCACGGTGCCGGCAAAATTCTTCAGCGGCATCGCTCCATCCTTGCCGACCACGCGACCGGACCCGAGGATGCCGGCGCAGTTGATCGCGATATTCAGCCCGCCGAGGAAGTCCTTGGCCGCATCGACATTGGCGGCGACCGACGCCTCGTCGGTGACATCGGTGCGGAAATAGCGGGCATTCGTGGCGCCAAGCTCGGCGACTGCGGCCGCGCCCTTGTCATCGTTGACATCGAACAGCGCGACCTTGCCGCCCTTTGCCACGAGATGCTGCGCGACGGCAAGGCCGAGGCCGGAAACGCCGCCGGTAACCACGGCGCGGACGGAAGCGAGTTGCATGGGGATTCCTGCGAGTCGAAAAAAAAAGAATTTTACCGTAGGGCGGGCCCTGGCCCGCCTTCCGGGCGCCTCCCAGGCGGACGAATAGCGGCGGGCCCTGGCCCGCCCTACAGGTCCAGCAGGTAAAACGTGTTGCAGCCACCGTGGCCGGTATTGCCGAGCGGCGCGTCGATACGGCGGAAGTTGCTGCGCTCATACAGTTTCATCGCTGCATCCATGCCGCCCAAGGTCTCCAGGTAGCACCGTCGGAAGCCGGAGGCGCGTGCGGCGTCGAGGCAACGCGTCATCATCTTTGCACCCGCACCGCGTCCGCGAGCCTGCGGCAGGAAGTACATCTTGCGCAGCTCGCAGGTGTCGTCATCGCCACCCGAGAGCGGCGCCACACCGCCACCGCCCAGCACGACGCCATCGTCCTCGACCACGAAGTAGGCGCAACGTGGTTGCGCATAGGCGCGGCTCATCCAGTCGACCTCGGGATCGTTGATCGCGAATCCGCTGCCGGTCGCGCCGAATTCAGGCATCACCGCGCGGATGATCGTCGCCATGGCGGCATCGTCGCGCGCTTCGATAGGACGGATTGTCATCGTCATGTCAGGCGCCCGCCGGCGCCAGTGGCTGGTCGAGCCGGCGTGCGAATTCATCCGCGGACAATCCCGGCGCGAACAGGAATCCCTGGCCAATCGGCACACCGAGTCGCAGCAAAAATTGCCGCTGCGCCTCGGACTCGATGCCTTCGGCGACCAGCCCAAGGCCTAGGCTGCGGGCAATGCCGGATACCGCTTGGCAGACCGCGATATCGGACTTGTTTCCGGGCACGCCATTCACGAACAGCTGGCTGAGCTTGAGCCCATGGATCGGCAACCGACGCAGGTAATTGAGCGCGCTGTAGCCTTCGCCGAAATCATCGATGGTCAACATTACGCCAAGCGCGCGCAGGTCGGCAAATGCCTTGATCGTGTCGGGTGCGTCCTCGATCAGCACGCGCTCGGTGAACTCCAGCTCCAGCGCGGCACCCGGCAGGCCGAATTCCTGCAGAACGCCGCCAACCACTGCGGCCAGGTCGTCGCCGATGAATTGTCGATACGACACATTGACCGCGACCCGCACGATCCCCAGCCCGGACTCGCGCCAGGCGCAGACCTGCCGGCAGGCCTCGCGCAGCACCCAGGTGCCAATGCGCACGATGTCGCCGGTGACCTCGGCATGGCCAATGAAACGATCAGGCCGCATTTCACCCAGGTGTGCGTTTTCCCAGCGGATCAACGCTTCGGCGGCGACGATGCGGCCATGCCGCAAGTCGACCTGTGGCTGGTAGACGAGATGGAACTCGTCGTTGTCGGTGGCGCGCCGCAGTTGCGTCTCGACCCGCAGGCGCTCCTGCTGGGATTGCGCAAGCGCCGGGGTGAACGCCTGCCGGCCGTTGCGGATGCGCCGCTTGCTGTCGTACATCGCGGCATCGGCATTCTGGATCAGCGCCTGCGATGTGTCGCCGTCGCCTGGCGCACGCGCGATGCCGATGCTCGCGGTGATGGTGAATTCCTCATGGTCGAAATGGAAGCTGTCGCCGAACGCATCGAGGATCTTGTCGGCGATGCGCTCGGGACATTGCGCGTCGTCGCCGAAGCTGCAGATCACCAGGAATTCGTCGCCACCGAAACGCGCGATCAGGCCTTCGGTGCCGACGGCCCGGCTGATCCGCTGCGCTGCGCTCACCAGCAGTTCGTCACCGGCGCCATGGCCGAGGACGTCGTTGACGACCTTGAAGCGGTCGAGGTCGATGTAGAGCACGGCAACTTGTGACAGCGCTGGATCATCGAGGCGATCGGCGAGCTCCCGAAGTACCGCGTCACGATTCAACAGTCCAGTCAGTGGATCGGTGCGTGCCTGCACGCGCAGGGTTTCTTCCGTCTGCTTGCGATGGGTGATTTCCTGCAGGGTTCCCGTGATGCGCTGTGACAGCGGCTGGCTGCGTTCGGGTTCGCCTATCACCCGTGCCCAGAATGTGTGGCCGTCACTGCGCCGGCCCTGCACCTCGAGGTCGAAGGCATCGCCGCCCGCAAGCGCATGTTCGATCATGGCGCGCAGGCTGCGCCGATCGGGTTCGATCAGGCAGGCCTGCATGGCATCCATCGACGACGGCGTTGTTGCACTGCCGAGGATGTGGATCGATTCATCGCTTAGATACAGCCGGTTGCGGCCGGCGTCCCATTCCCAGCCGCCGATATGGGCCATGGCCTGGACGCGGTCGAACAGCGCGCTGTCGCGTTTGAGTTCGGTGACATCGCTGAGCAGCGACAGCACCTGGTGCGGTCGGTCTGCGCCGGGCGCGAACTGCGGCACCGCGGTCACCGACAGCCAGGTCAGTTGACGCAGGCGCAGGTTGTAGAAACCAAGCACGGTGCTGTCGGCGACCTTGCCGGTTTGCAGAGCGCGGAAGGCCGGCAGGTCGCATTCCTGCAGCGCGTTGCCATCCTCGTCGATCATCCGCCAGCGGCCGGGTCGCAGTTCCTGTTCCAGCGTCAGGCCTTCCTCGACATCGAACAGGCGGATCGCCGCGGCGTTGGCATACACGATGCGACCGTCGGAATCGCGTACGACGATCCCCTTGTCGACGACTTCCATCAGTTCGCGGTAATGCAGTTCGATCTCGGCGCGTGCGCTCAGGTCGCGCGCGACGGCGAGGATGCAGGCCTCTCCGTTGTGCTGGAAATTGGCGGAGTGCACCTCGACCGGGAAACGGGTTCCGTCGGCCCGCATGTTGGTGACTTCAATGACGTACGTCTCTCCGCGGCGCAGCGAGTCGTACACCGGGCCCAGGTGATCCTTTGGCAAGTCGGGATTCAACGCCTGGATCGGATGGCCGACGATCTCGTCGTGCGAGCGCTGGTAGGCGATCGTGCCGGCGCGGTTGACGTCGAGCACGATCCCATCCCTGCTGATGATGCTGACGGGATCCGGAACCGCGTGGAACAGGGCGTCATAGCGCTGGCGCGCACCCTCGGCTTCGATGGTGGCGTTGTGCAGTGCATCGCAGGCTTGCTCCAGCAACGCCCGCACCGTGACAGGCAGCGTGGGGTCGTCGCAGGCCGACTGCAGTGCGGCCAAAACCTGCGCTGCGTTGGTCTCTACCGCGGATGCATCGGACGGCGGCGGCATCGGCTTGGCGCTCATGACATCGCCAGCGCGCGGCCGACTTTGCTGCCGCTCTCGCGCCCAAGCAACGCGGCGAGCCAACGACCGGTATCAGCCAGCATCGGCAGGTCGATGCCGGTATCGATGTCGAGCCCATCCAGCATATAGACGACGTCCTCGGTCGCCACGTTGCCACTGGCGCCTTTGGCATACGGACAACCGCCGACGCCGGACACCGCGGAGTCGATCACCGCGACGCCTTCCTCCAGGCAGGCGAACAGGTTGGACAGCGCCTGGCCGTAGGTGTCGTGGAAATGCACGGCAAGCGCGGACATCGGCACGGCACCAGCGACGGCGCGCAGCATCTCGCGGGCCTTGCCCGGCGTGCCGACGCCGATGGTGTCGCCGAGCGACACTTCGTAGCAGCCCAGCGCGTGCAGGCGTTGCGCGACGCGGACGACGTCGCTTACCGGCACCGTGCCCTGGTACGGGCAGCCGAGGACGGTAGAGATGTAGCCGCGCACACGCACGCCGTCGGTCTGCGCGCGCTCCAGGACCGGGCGGAAGCGCTCGATCGATTCGTCGATCGAGGCGTTGATGTTTTTCTGGTTGAACGCTTCCGACGCGGCGGTGAACACCGCGACCTCGGTAGCGCCGGCGGCGCGAGCGCGTGCGTAGCCTTGTTCATTCGGCACCAGTACCGGATAGGACACCCCGTCGCGACGGCGGATGCCGGTAAAAACATCGGCCGCGTCGGCGAGTTGCGGCACCCATTTCGGGCTGACGAAACTGGTCGCTTCGATAGTCCGCAAGCCGGTCGCGGAAAGACGGTCGATCAACGCGATCTTGTCGGCGGTGGCGACGATGTTTTGTTCGTTCTGCAGGCCGTCGCGTGGCCCGACCTCAACGATGCGAACGCTTGTCGGCATGGCCATCTCAGGACCGGCCCCCCGGCCCCGGCTTCTCGACAACCTCGCGCTCGACAACCTCGCGCTCCAGTGTCACCAGGACGGCGTCGGCTTCGACGAAGTCGCCAGCCGCCGCGCGGACCTCGGCCACCACGCCATCGCGCGGGGCCTTGAGGGCCAGCTCCATCTTCATGGCCTCGATCACCAGCACCTCCTGTCCCGCGATGACGCGATCGCCCGGCTGCACCCTGACCAGCACCACGCGCCCGGGCATGGGCGCCTGCATGCGGTTGTCGCCGCCTTGCGTCGCCGCTTCCCGACGATACACGCCGACCGGCGTGAGTTGCAGGCGGCATTCGCCGTCATGGACCTGCGCGCGGGTATCGTCGGCCTGCACGGAAAAACGGCGTGCCTGTGAATCGAATCGTGCACCCAACATGCCGTCGGCAAGGCGCGCGCCCGCCACGACAACGGTGCGCCCATCATGTTCGATCCGATACTCGCCGCCGCTGCCGTGGGCGATGAGTTCGATGCGCTCGCCGCGATGCAGGAAGGCGAGATGGCGCTTGCCGGCGTGACCGAGGCGCCAGCCATCGGCGATCGCCCATGGGGAGGTCGGATCCAGCGACGTGGCTGCACGCTCGCGCTCTGTCGCTTCCTGCCTCAGCAGGCGCGCGGTGGCCGCAGCGAGCAGCAGCCCCTCGTCGACCCGGGCCTGCGGCAGGAATTCGTCTAGATGGCGATCGAGATAGCCGGTGTCGATGCTGCCGTCGACAATTGTGGGGTGCCGCACGAGACGTTCGAGGAAACCGATATTCGACTTTGGCCCTTCGATATCGCATTGCGCCAATGCCTCGCGCATGCGCGCAAGGGCGCCGGCGCGATCCCGGTCCCAGACGATTAGTTTTGCGATCATCGGGTCGTAGAAGATCGTCACGGTGTCCCCTTCGACCACACCGGAATCGACGCGTACGTGTTCGTCCTGCTCCCGGGTCGATTGCCCCGGCAGGCGCAGGCGATCCAGCTTGCCGGAGCCCGGCAGGAAGCCGGCTTCAGGATCCTCGGCGTACAACCGGACTTCGATCGCGTGGCCGCGCTGCTGCACCTGCTCCTGCGCCAGCGGCAGCGCTTGCCCGGCGGCAACGCGCAATTGCCACTCGACCAGGTCCACGCCGGTCACCATCTCCGTTACGGGATGCTCGACCTGCAGCCGTGTGTTGATTTCCATGAAATAGAAATTTACTGGACGGCCGTCGCCATCCGCGGCAACGATGAACTCGACCGTGCCGGCATTGGTGTAGTCGATCGCGCGCGCCGCCTGCACGGCGGCCGCGCCCATCGCGGCGCGCAATTCCGGCGTCAGGAACGGCGAGGGCGATTCCTCCAGCACTTTCTGGTAGCGCCGCTGCGCCGAGCACTCGCGCTCGTCGAGGTGGATGACGTTGCCGTGTGCATCACCGAATACCTGGAATTCAATGTGACGCGGTTGCTCGAGGTAACGCTCCAGCAGGACGCGATCGCGACCGAAGGCATTGGCGGCTTCGCGCTGGCAACTCTCGAGATTCGGCAGGAAGTCCTCGAGGCGACGCACGATGCGCATACCCTTGCCGCCGCCACCGTGCGCGGCCTTGATCATCAAAGGGAAACCGATCCGTGCAGCCTCGCGTGCGAGTACCTGCGGCGACTGGTCGGCGCCGGTATAGCCGGGGACAACCGGCACCGCGGCCGCCTGCATCAGGTCCTTGGCACCGGCCTTGCTGCCCATCTTGCGCATCGACGCCGCTTTCGGCCCGATGAAAACCAGACCCGCGGCCTCGACGGTATCGGCGAAGTCGGCGTTTTCGCTGAGGAAGCCGTAGCCGGGATGGACCGCTTGTGCGCCGGAGCGTTTTGCAACCTCGATGATCGCGTCGCCACGCAGGTACGAGTCCTGCGGGCGCGGGCCGCCGATCGGATACGCCTCATCCGCTTGGCGCACGTGCTGCGCGTCGACGTCGGCTCCGGAATACACCGCGACGGTGCGAATGCCGAGCTTGCGCGCAGTGCGGATCACGCGGCAGGCAATCTCGCCGCGATTGGCGATCAGGATTTTGTCGAACATCATGCGTTGCACATCGGGCTTATTCGCCTTCCCAATAATCGTGCGCGTCTTCGGCGCGGCCGATGTGGCGGAACATCTTCGGCTGGCCGTTCGCATCGGTTCCCAGTTCGGCCATGATTCCGAACTTGCCGGAGTCGGGGTATTCGCAGACTTCCGGCGACAGCTTCGTGCTGACGGCGAGGTATCGCAGCTCGGTGTCGCCGGTGTTGACGATCTGGTGCGCGGTTTCAGGCCCGCCTGGCGGGCAGGCGATGACATCGCCGGCGCGCACGGGGTGCGTCTGCCCGCCGACACGCAGCTCGCCGCTGCCCTCGAGCACGAAGAACATTTCCTCGTTGACCCGATGGTTGTGCAGCGGGAACGCGCGCATGCCCGGCGACACGGCGGTGATGTTGTAACCGAGCAGCCTGGCGCCGATGCGCGGGGCGATCATGCCCATGCGGGCATCGAATTTCGCTGCGGCATCGCCCTTGGCGGCGAAAGCAGCCGGTCGCGATGGCAATTCGACATCGGCAATGTTGACCAGCGGTCTGGTCGGGGGCGTTTCGCTCATTGGTCGGCACTCATTCCAAGGTGTGGCAGACGGCTTCGATGTTGTGGCCATCCGGGTCGCGCACGAAGGCGCCGTAGTAGTTCGGATGGTATTGCGGGCGCAGCCCGGGCGCGCCGTTGTCGGTGCCGCCTGCTGCGAGTGCCGCAGTGTGGAACGCGTCGACCGCGGCGCGGTCCTTCGCTGCAAGCGCGATATGCAGGCTGCCCCGCGTTGTATCGCCGGTGCCGGCTTTTACCCAGCCTATCCAGAACGAAGATTTGTGGTCGCTGCCGAAGCCAGCGTGGCGCGAATCGGTGCCGGTCATCTCCGGCGTGACTTCCATCACCAGGCCATGGCCGAGCGGCTCCAGCGCTCGCAGGTAGAACGCCTTGCTGCGTTCGTAGTCGGACACCTTGAAACCGATGTGGTCGAGCATGGCGTCGTCTCCTTCAGCTGCACCAGGCAGGTTTGCGCTTGTCGAGGAAGGCGGACAGACCTTCCTGGCCTTCAGCGGAAATCCGCAGCTTTGCGATCAGGTCTGCATTGGCCATGTCGATTGCCGCGGCGTCGCCGCCCTGTGCGATACGACGAACCAGCGACTTCGCTTGCGCCGCGGCCAGTGGCCCGGCCTTGAGCAGCAGATTGATCTGACCCTGCACCGTGGCATCGAGCTGGTCGAGCTCGACGACCTGATGCAACAGGCCGATGCGTTGCGCTTCGAGTGCATCGAAGATTTCCGCGGTCGCAAACCAGCGCCGGGCCTGGCGCGCACCGATAGCCGCGATCACGTACGGCGAGATCACCGCCGGCAGCAGCCCGAGCTTGCTTTCGGTCAGGCCGAACTTCGCCTGCGGCGTGCCGATGGCGATGTCGCAGCACGCGACCAGGCCGACGCCGCCGCCGAACGCCGCGCCGTGGACACGGGCAATGGTCGGCTTGGGCAACTCGTCGAGCGTGCGCATGAGGTGGGCGAGGGCGAGGGCGTCTGCGCGGTTCTCGGCTTCACCTGCGGCGGCCATGCCCCGCATCCAGTGCAGGTCGGCGCCAGCGGAGAACGAGGCGCCTGCGCCTTCCAGTACCACGACGCGCACGCGGGGGTCCCCTGCCAACGTCTGCAGGCTCGACGTCAGCTCCGCAATCAGTCCGGCGTCGAACGCGTTATGCAGTTCCGGCCGGTTGAGCCGCAGCCGGGCCACGGCCCCTTCTTGTTGCAATGACAGCGAATCGCTCATAGAGCCCGTCACGGTGGATAACCTGACGAATGATAGCCGCTGGGCGCGTGCGGGCCGGACTGCGCGGGATCCCGAGTCCCGCGGCTTCGGCAAATGAAGTTGGGAAGGCGGCTTTCAGTGCCGGCGTTTGGCCCTTGCCCCGGTGGCTTCGGTCATCTCGACCTGCAGGGTGAAGGTGCGCTGTTCGTCGGGGTACAGCGCACCGACACCGATCACCTGACGCGTGATCTCTTCGCCGCGCTCATTGCGGATCGACAGGACCATTGAATATTCGAACGCCATATCACCCGGCGGGGGCGACAACGTTCCCTCGACCGTCAGTGGCGAGATGCGTGTTTTTTCGCGTTCCTGCGCGGCCTCGTCGTAGCGGAGGTGGCCCCGGCATGCGGGGCACACACTCGCGCTTTCGAGGATGGCGGCCTTGCAGTGTGGACAGATGCGGGTCGCGCCCGCAGTGCCCGGGCGCGGGGTGCTCATGACGCGGCGCGCGATTCCATGCCATTGACGGCAGCGGTGCCGTTGAGCGGCTTGACCGCTGCAGGCTTGTCTTCCCAGCCGAAGTCGGCCTGGCCACGCATGCGCGAGCCTGCCGCGACGGTGAGTGCGCCGGCCTTGACGTCGCCGAGCAGCACGCCGCCTGCAAGCAGCTCGACATGCGAGGCGCCGTCGATATTGCCTTCGAGCTCGCCGGCGATGATCACACGCTTGGCGCGTACGCCGCCGGTCAGCTTGGCACCAGCTTCGATGGTGAGGTCGCCCTGGACGTTGACATCGCCCTTGAAGCGGCCCGCGATGCGGACATGTCCGGTACCTTCGATCTTGCCTTCGATGGTCAGGTCGGACGCGATCAGCGATTCCTTGGCCTGGGATGCCGTTGCCGGGCGCGAAGCGGTGGAGGCCGGCGACGTGTCGGCGCTCGTCGGCACTTCACGGAAGGGCGGCGGGTCTGGAGTGAACGGGGCCGCTTCCTTTTTGGCCGTGCTTTGCTGGTTGAAGATCGCCATGGTGAAGGTTTCCTCTGGACGTTTTGCAGATGACTCCCCTGGACCATCGAGCCTAGCACGCACCTACCTTCACAATGCTGTGACGCCGCGCCGGAAATCAGCGATCGTTCGGCCGGCAGTCATCGTCGCCGCGAGGCGCTCCTACATCCTGAACACCCCAAAACGCGACCGCTCGATCGGAGCGTTCATCGCCGCCGAGAGGCCCAGGCCCAGCACCCGGCGTGTATCGGCCGGGTCGATGATGCCGTCGTCCCACAGTCGTGCGGTCGCATACCAGGGGCTGCCCTGCGACTCGTACTGCTCGAGCAGGGGCGCCTTGAACGCGGCCTCCTCCTCAGCGGGCCACTGGCCGCCACGGGCTTCGATCCCGTCGCGCTTGACCGTGGCCAGCACGCCGGCCGCCTGCTCGCCGCCCATCACGCTGATGCGGGCGTTCGGCCACATCCACAGGAAGCGCCCGCCATAGGCACGGCCGCACATCGCGTAGTTGCCGGCGCCGAAGCTGCCGCCGATCACCACGGTGAACTTCGGCACCGACGCGCACGCCACCGCCGTCACCATCTTGGCGCCGTCCTTGGCGATGCCGGCGTTTTCGTATTTGCGGCCGACCATGAAGCCGGTGATGTTCTGCAGGAACACCAGCGGGATGCCGCGCTGGTCGCACAGTTCGATGAAATGCGCCCCCTTGAGCGCCGACTCCGAAAACAGGATCCCGTTGTTGGCGATGATGCCGACCGGGTAGCCATGCAGGTGGGCGAAGCCGCACACGAGGGTCTTGCCATAGCGGGCCTTGAATTCCTGGAACTCGCTGCCGTCGACGATGCGCGCGATCACCTCGCGGATGTCGAACGGACGTCGCGTGTCCTTCGGCACGATGCCGTACAGCTCGTCGCCCGCGAACAGCGGTTCGCGCACCGGTTGCGTCGCGACCGGCAAGGACTTGCGGCGGTTGAGGTTGGCGACGAGGTTGCGGGCGATTTCCAACGCGTCGCGATCGTCCTCTGCCAAGTGATCGGCGACGCCCGAAATCGCGGTATGCACGTCGGCGCCACCCAACGACTCGGCATCGACGATCTCGCCGGTCGCGGCCTTCACCAACGGCGGCCCGCCGAGGAAGATCGTGCCTTGTTCCTTGACGATGATCGATTCGTCCGACATCGCCGGCACGTAGGCGCCGCCGGCGGTGCACGAGCCCATGACGACCGCGATCTGCGGAATGTTGTCCGCGCTCATCCGCGCCTGGTTGTAGAAGATCCGGCCGAAATGTTCGCGGTCGGGGAACACTTCGTCCTGCAGTGGCAGGAATGCGCCGCCGGAATCAACCAGGTAAATGCAGGGCAGGTGGTTTTCCCGCGCCACGTCCTGCGCGCGCAGGTGCTTTTTCACCGTGATGGGACAGTAGGTGCCGCCCTTGACGGTCGCATCGTTGGCGACGATCACGTCTTCCTGTCCCTGCACGCGACCGATGCCGGTGATGATCCCGGCGCCTGGGGCGGCGTCTTCGTACATGTCTTCGGCCGCGAGCGGCGAGAGTTCGAGGAACGGCGAACCCGGATCGAGCAGGGCAGTGATGCGATCGCGCGCCAGCAGCTTGCCGCGTTCCGTATGCTTGTTGCGCGCCTTCTCGCCTCCGCCTTCGGCCGCGCGGGCCAGGCGCCTGTCCAGTTCCTCGACCAGGGCACGATGCCAGGCGGCGTTGTCGCGGAATTCCTGCGAGCGGGGATCGAGCTGCGAACGGATGGCGGGCATGCGCTGCGAAACCATGGATCGGGAAGCGCAAGGATATAGGGTCTAGCCAACGGACGAGGCTGGCGAAGGGCGCTGGAGTAGTGCCGGCCCATACATGTAGGCCGCACGCGTGTTCCGCAAAAAAGAAAGGCCCGCGGAAGCGGGCCTTTCCGATAAAACATGATCGAGAAGCTTACTTCTTGGCTTCCTGCTTCGCCTGCTCGGCAGCAGCATCGGCCTTGTTGGCGACCTTCTGTGCGCCATTGGCGGCGTGCTGGGCCACATCGGCCGTCGCGGCGGCAGCGGTGGCAGCAGCCTGGTCGGCGGCAGCCTTCGCTTCGTCGGCGGCCTGCTTGGTGGTCGCGGCGACTTCGCCCACGGCTTCGCCGGTGGAGGCAGCAGCAGCGTCTACGCCCTGCTTGGCAGCGTCGCCAGTGGCCTGGACGGCGTTGGCAGCAGCATCGCCTGCATTGGCGGCGGCGGTCTTGGCCTCAGCAGCCTGCTGCTGGGCTTCGGGGGTGTCGTTCTTGCAGGCCGACAGGGCAAGCACGCTGGCGGCAAGGAGGATGCAAAGCTTGGTATTCATGGTTGATCTCCGAAGGAGTTGTCTGAGGTTGATGCGTGGATATCAGGCAACGCCTGTGCGCGCTGCGGATCCGGCTACCGCCGGCGGCTGCTGGAACCGCCAACTCAAGGCCGACAGATCCTGCAAGGAAAAAGCCGCCGGCGAACCGACGGCTTCTTCCGGTTCAGCAGAAGTAAGTGCTTACTTCTTGACCGGCGCTTCGGCCGGCTTGGCATTGGCGGAAGCCGCTGCGTCTTCGGCAGCCTTCTTCGCCTGGTCGGCAGCGTCAGCTGCGTTACCGGCAGAGTCGGCGGCCTTGTCGGCGGTAGCCATGCTGCCAGCGGCGCCAGCGGCGTTGGCTGAGGTGTCGGCAGCATTGGCAGCGGCAGCAGCGGCGTCAGCCGAGGACTGCGCGGCGGAAGCAGCAGCGGTGTCGCCAGTGGCGGCGGTGTTGTCAGCAGCCTGCTGGGCTTGCGTAGCCGAGTTGGCAGCGTCGGCGGCCGAATCGGCAGCCTGCTGCTTGTTGGTGCACGCGGCCAGGGCCAGGCCCATAGCCAGGGCGAGCAGCGCCTTGTTGGTCGTCATGATTCGTATTCCTCGTCGTTAAGTTGGCAACGCGCAACTGCGCGCCGATAACATGATGACAAGCTCGTGTCGCCTGTCAAGCGGTTGGCCGTATTTTTTTGGTTAAGGCGTTCTTAACGTCTTACGGGAGTTCGACTGCGATTGCGGTCGCTTCACCGCCGCCGATGCACAGCGAAGCCACGCCCCGCTTGCCGCCACGCGCCTTCAGCGCATGCAGCAGGGTCACCAGCAAGCGCGCGCCGCTGGCGCCAATCGGATGCCCCAATGCGACCGCACCACCGTTTACGTTCAGTTTCTCGTGCGGAATACCCAAGTCGGTCATCGGCACCATCGCCACGCAGGCGAAAGCCTCGTTGATCTCGAACAGGTCGACGTCCGCTACGCTCCAGCCGGCCTTTTTCAGCACGTTTTCGATCGCCTTGACCGGCGCGGTGGTGAACCACTCGGGCGCCTGGGCATGGCTTGCGTGGGCAACGATGCGTGCCAGTGGCTGCAATCCACGGCGTGCTGCTTCGTCGGCAGACATCAGCACCGTGGCGGCAGCGCCGTCGGAAATCTTGGACGACGAGGCGGCCGTCAACACGCCGTCCTTGCCGAACGCGGCGCGCAAACCAGGGATCTTGGTGATGTCGATCTTGGCGGGTTCTTCGTCCTTGTCGACCACGACATCGCCTTTGCGACCCTTGACGGTGACTGGTACGACTTCGGCGTCGAATGCCCCGGATGCCTGCGCGGCTTGCGCGCGCTTGACGCTCTCGCCCGAAAACCCGTCCAACGCGGCGCGGTCGTAGGAATACGTCGCACACGCCATGTCGCCGAACACGCCCATCGCCTTGCCGTCGTAGGGATTGGTCAGGCCGTCGTAGGACATGTGATCGAGTAACTCAGCACTGCCGTAACGGATGCCGGTGCGCGAGCCATTGAGCAGGTGCGGTGCGTTGGTCATCGATTCCATGCCGCCGGCGACCACGACCGTCGCCGAGCCGGCCTTGATCAAATCGTGCGCGAGCATCACTGCCTTCATTCCCGAACCACAGACCTTGTTGATCGTGGTGCAGGTGGCGGACGTCGGGATTTCGGCGGCGATCGCGGCTTGGCGCGCTGGCGCCTGGCCAAGGCCGGCCGGCAGCACGCAACCCATGATCACTTCGTCGACCTGATCCGGGGCGAGGCCCGCGTGCGCCAGCGCACCACTGATTGCGGCAGCACCCAGCGTCGGCGTCGGCACGCCGGTGAACTGGCCGAGGAAGGAACCGATGGCGGTGCGCTTGGCACCGACGATGACGACATCTGCAATGGAAGCAGCGGACATGGGAACTCCGGGAACGTATAAAACTGTTCAAGGCCGGCGTCAGGGCCGGAACCGGCTGATTATGACGCCGTTTGCTGCAGTGCGGCAAACGGTGGTTGGACGACAGGCGGGAGCGGGCGGGCCGGCGGGATGTCAATCCCGCCCGTCGAACAACTCCCGCCCGATCAGCATCCTGCGGATCTCGTTGGTGCCCGCACCGATCGCGTACAGCTTCGCATCGCGCAGCAGGCGCCCGGTCGGATATTCGTTGATGTAGCCGTTGCCGCCCAGCGCCTGGATCGCCTCCAGCGCCACCTGCACCGCGGAATCCGAGGCATGCAACAGGCACGCCGCCGCATCGACCCGCGACTTGTGCCCGGCATCGTAATCGCGCGCCACCTGGTAGGCGAACGCCCGCGCACTCTGCAATGCCGTGTACATGTCCGCGATCTTGGCTTGCATGATCCCGAACGTGCCGATCGCCTGGTCGAACTGCCTGCGCTCGCGCACGTAGGGAAGGGTGATGTCGAGCGCGGCCTGCATCAACCCGAGCGGCCCGCCGGTCAGGACCAGGCGTTCGGTGTTAAGGCCGGACATCAGCACCTTGACGCCGTTGTTCACGTCACCCAGGACGTTCGCGTCGGGGATCTCGCAATCCACGAACACCAGCTCGCAGGTGTTGGAGCCGCGCATGCCGAGCTTGTCGAGCTTCTGCGCCGTGCTGAAACCCTTCATGCCCTTCTCGACAATGAAGGCGGTCATGCACTTGCTGCCCGCGTCCTTGCCGGCGGTGCGCATGTAGACGACCAGTACTTCGGCCTCGGGGCCGTTGGTGATCCACATCTTGTTGCCGTTGGCGATCCACGCATCGCCGCGCCCCGCTGTTGATCGACGCTCGGCACGGCAAGTCATCGAGCCGACGACGTCGGAGCCGGCGCCGGGCTCGCTCATCGCCAGCGCGCCGACGTGTTCGCCGCTGCACAGCTTCGGCAGGTACTTGCTCCGCTGCGCTTGGTTGCCGTTGGCGTAGAGGTTGTTGACGCACAGGTTGGAGTGCGCGCCGTACGACAGACCGACGGAGCCCGACGCGCGCGAAATCTCTTCCATTGCCACGGTATGGGCGAGATAGCCCATCTCGCTGCCGCCGTATTTGCCCGGCACGGTCAGGCCGAGCAGGCCCATTGCGCCCAGCTTGGGCCACAGGTCCTGCGGGAACACGTTGTCGTGGTCGATCTGGGCTGCGCGCGGCGCGATCTCGGCGTCGGCGAAGCGCCGCACCGTGTCGCGCAGTGCATCGATTTCTTCACCGAGGGGAAACGGGCGCATGGCGTGTCCTTGCAGAGCGAAAGACCCCGTCGGAGCTTAAGCCCCCTTTAGTAAAGGGGGCGCCGCGACAGCGGCGGGGATTCGGAAGCACATAGCGGGGCCCAAAGTTTGCGAAGCCAACTTTGGGATTGATCAAGGCGAAGCCATGATCAATGCCCGCGCATGCGGCCCAGGAAGCGCGGTGCGGTGCGGCCCATCGGCAGCTTGAGCTTGCCGATCGCGGAGATGCGCTCCTCGGCGAGGCGGTCGGCGGCCTTGTAGGTCGGAATGCCGTCGCGCTCGGCGATCTCGTAGATGCGGCCGAGGTTGTGGTAGATCGTGCGCATCATCCGCATCGCGCGTTCGCGGTTGTAGCCGTCGATCTCGAGCGACACGTTCATCACGCCGCCGGCATTTACCGCGTAATCCGGCGCATACAGGATGCCGCGCTTCTCGACTTCATCGCCGATCGCGTTGTTGGCCAGCTGGTTGTTGGCTGCGCCGCAGATGATCTTGGCCTTCAGGCGCGGCAACGTCTGCTCGTTGATGGTGCCGCCCAGCGCGCACGGCGCGTACACGTCGGCTGCGACGTCATAGATATCGTCCAGGCCCACGGCTTCGGCGCCGTATTCGTTGACTGCCTTCTGCACCAGCGCCTTCTGCGGGTCGGTGACGAAGATCTTGGCGCCGCGCTCCTTCAGCAGCTTCACGAACTCCATGCCGACGTGGCCCAGGCCCTGCACGGCGTAGGAGTACTTGCCGATCTCTTCGTCGCCGAACTTCTTGTTGAGCGTCGCCATCAGGCCCTGCATGGTGCCGTAAGCGGTGAACGGCGACGGGTCACCCGATCCGCCGTGGACCTGGTGCACGCCGGTGACGTATTCGGTCTCGCGGTACACGTATTCCATGTCGTTGACGTCGATGCCGACATCCTCGGCGGTGATGTAGCGCCCGCCCAGCGAATCGACGAACTTGCCGAACGCGCGGAACAGCGCCTCGGACTTGTCGGTCGCCGGGTCACCGATGATCACGCCCTTGGCGCCGCCGATGTTCAGCCCGGCGACCGCGTTCTTGTAGGTCATGCCGCGGCTCAGGCGCAGCACGTCGTTGAGCGCGTCGGCCTCGGTCTTGTATGGGTACATCCGCAGGCCACCCAGGCCCGGCCCGAGCACGGTGTTGTGGATCGCGATGATGGCTTTCAGGCCCGCGTCCTTGTTGTGGCAGAAAACGACCTGCTCGTGGCCGAAGGTGTCGAGGGTGTCAAAAATCATCGGGTGCTCCAAGGCAGGCTACCGTTCGCGCATCGCGAATGACGCCAGCAATGTGTGGGTAAGGGTGAAATGAAGGGTCATCCGCGGCGCGAAAGGCACGACAGGCCGGGGCCGCAGGCGCGATAGTTTAAAGGAATCGTGCAGGGCGGGCCTTTCACGGGGGGCACTTTCACGGAGCCCGTGACCGTGACGGCTCAAAAATCCCGGTAACGGCGCTGGCGCAGCCACAGCGTCGCCAGCCACTTCTCGCCTTTCTCGACCGGCAGCCCCGCGTGAAGGGAATCCGGATCGGGCCGCCCGGCGTCATCGGTATTGCGGAAGATCACCGCCCGGCCGATGCGGGGTTCGACCACCAGATCGGCCGCCGGGAACGCCGTGCCGCCGCCGGCCTCCATACCACTTAAATAGCAGCACAGCGTGGCGGCGCGCTGGCCCGCGCCGGGCTGATCGGCAGCCAGTATTGCCGGGGGCAGGTAATCCCGATGCGGCCGGTATTCCTGTCCCGGCTGGTACTGCAGCAGCACCATCGGCTCGGAATGGGTGAACTCCACGTCGATCGCGCCAGCCATGCGCAGCTGCAGCAGCCGCAGCTGGAAATCCTCCAGCAGCGGGTCGAAGGTCGCATCGCGGCTGGTCCGCATCGGATGTTCCAGCCGGACGCCGGTCCGCGGGTCCACCACGCTCGCGCGCTTGAGGTGCGGCGACCCCATCGCAATCACATAGCGACACTCCTCCGGCGACAACAGGCCGTCGATGCTGCCGACCCGCGGCGTCTGGCTGTGCATCGTCATCGGCGGAGCCCGCAGGCTCGATTCCAGATCCAGCTGCAATCGGCCATCGCCGTTGCGTGTCACCGTCGCGTCCGGCAAGGACGGCATTGCCGTGATGCCCGTTTGCGCCGCCAATGCCAGCAATGCAGCAAGCTCGTAACGGACATCGCCGATCAGCTCCCCGTGGCGGATGCGTTCGGCCAGCAAAGCGGCACTGACCCCGTCGCCTTGACCTGCCGCCTGCGCCAGCAATGTTTCGGACTGCCGCATCGCCGCGACGTTGTCGCGCTCGCGACCGAAATACATCGCCAGTGCCCGCAATGCCGGCACCACCCCATCCTTCGCCGCCGCGATCAGGCGATGGCCGGCGCCCTCGAAGTCCCGCTCCATCGCGATATCACCCAGCGCCACCATCGCCAGCAGATAACTGGCGCCGCCGTGCCCGGCACGCTCGGCCCGCAGCAACCAGTGCACCGCGGCTGCTACATCCAGCTCGGCGCCGACCCTATACAGCAACATGCGCGCCAGCCCGACCTGCGCACCCGCGTGGTCGCGTTCCGCCGCGATGGTGAAAACACCATGCGCTTCCTCGACCTGTTCGCGCGCGACCAGCGCCGTCGCCAGCCGAAACAGCGCGTCCGGCGCACCATTGGCCGCATCGCGCAGCAATGCGTCGAGGACAGGGTCGGATGCGGCCGTCATCGCCAAAGGCTAACCGACACGAACCCTGCGCAGCAGGAGCCGACGCCGCGACGAAGCCCTGAAACCCCCCGCGTTACAATCGCCAATCGCCTGTTTAGTACGAAAGCGCCCATGAGCACCCCCGCCCAGAATCTCTCCACGCAGCCGACGGTTTCGCCGGAGACCGCATCCCCGCTGCGCTTCGTCACCGCCGCCAGCCTGTTCGACGGCCACGACGCGGCAATCAACATCATGCGGCGGCTGATCCAGGGGCAGGGCGTGGAAGTCGTGCACCTGGGCCACAACCGCAGCGTCGAGGACGTGGTCCGCGCGGCATTGCAGGAGGACGCCGACGGCATCGCCCTGTCCAGCTACCAGGGCGGCCACGTCGAATACTTCAAGTACATGATCGACATGCTGCGCGAGCGCAATGCCGGCCACATCAAGGTGTTCGGCGGCGGCGGCGGCACGATCACGCCCGAAGAGATCAAGGAGCTGCAGGACTACGGCGTCGAACGCATCTACCACCCCAACGACGGCATGCACATGGGGCTGGTGGCGATGATCGAGGACGTGGTCCGGCGTGCGGGCGAAGGCCGCCTGCCGGTCGAGAAACCGCACCAGGTCGCCTTCGACGACGAGATCGCGATTGGTCGCATGTTGTCGGCGATCGAGGAGCGTGATTCAGGAGCGAGCGCACTCGACGAATCCGAACTCGCCCACCTGCGCAAGCAATGGCAGCTGGCTGGCGGCAAGACCCCGGTGGTCGGCATCACCGGCACCGGTGGCGCCGGCAAGTCATCGGTGACGGACGAACTGCTCAACCGCTTCCTCGCCAGCTTCCCCGAGATGCGCATGGCGGTGATCTCCGTTGACCCGACCCGACGCCGCACCGGCGGCGCGCTGCTCGGCGACCGCATCCGCATGAATTCGCTGCGCAGCGAGCGCGTCTACATGCGCTCGATGGCGACCCGCCGCCAGCACGCCGCGACCAACATCGTCCTCAAGGACTGCATCGC
>JANMAO010000211.1:0-24793 GCA_031359875.1 Lysobacter sp. | reverse complement strand
CTGCAGCGCTATCCCGATCAACACGAAGCCTTGCTTGTGGGCGGGACGCTGGCGTTGTGGTCCCAGCATCTTGATACCGCCCAAGCCCAGTTTGAACGCGCCCTCGCACGGCACCCGAATTCCGGTCGGGCCTTGTCCGGTTACGGCCAGGTGCTGATGTTGCGCAGGGACCTGCCGCGGGCGCGTGATGTGCTGGAGCAGGCGGTGCGCGCGATGCCCGACCATATCGGCACTTGGCACGCATTGGCATGGGCGCAGTTGTTACAGGGCGAACGCGACGCAGCTGAAGCGAGCTTTCGTAGCGCCTTTGCGCTAGATCGGAACTTCGGCGATTCCCATGGCGGTCTCGCCTTGATCGATGCCTTGCGCGGCGACTTCGACAGCGCCGAGCAAGGCATTAAGCGCGCCCTGCGCCTGGATCCGAATGCCGTTACGGCGCGGTATGCCCAAACGCTGGTGCTGGCCGCCCGCGGCAATCGTGCTGGATCGGAAGCGGCGATGGCTGAGTTGATGCGCGCGAGCGGATCGGATTCGAAGATCCCGGTTGCGGAGTTTGCGATGCGCCTCAAGTCGCTCCTCAGCCCCGCCGACGACAAACGCGGCACCTAGCCATGGATTCCGACTTCGCCATCCGTCTGCTGACGGAGACACTGCTTGCCGCCGTCAAGATGTCGGCGCCGATCTTGCTGGCCACGCTGGCCGTCGGGCTCGTCATTTCGATCATTCAAGTGGCGACCCAGATCCAGGAAATGACCCTGACCTTCGTGCCGAAGATCGTGGTCGTGGTCGTGGTGTGCATGGTGATGGGCGGCTGGATGCTTTCGATTGCCATCGAATTGGCCAAGCACATGTTTGAAGTCGCAGCGGCGCTATAGCGATGCAGATCGAATCCTTCGCCGGGTTTTTGATGCTTGCGTTTCTGCGCTATCTGCCTCCGATTGCCTTGCCCGTGCTCTCTCCGTTGCGCTGGGCGCCGGGCTTGGTGCGCATCGCGTTTGCCCTTGGCCTGGCGTGGGTCACCGTACTGGCCATGCCGTTCTCCAACAGCACGTGGCACCCAGCGAGCTGGGCGGTCGCAGCGCTCGGTGAACTCCTGATCGGCTTGGTGTTCGGACTCGCCATTCTCATCCCGCAGGCAGCGTTGCACGTCTCGGGGTGGTTGATCGACGTGCAAGCCGGGTTGAGTGCGGCGACGTTGTTCAACCCAGGCATGCAAGGCGATATGCAGTCGTTGCTTGGCAATGCCCTGATGCTGATCGGGACCGTGTTGTTCTTTACGTTGGATCTGCATCTTGAACTCTATCGCGCACTCATCGCGAGCTCCCAGGTGCTTCCGTTGGGGGGTATGGGGGGCCGGCTCGATCTCCCGGCATTCTTCGGGTTGCTCGGCAGCAGCTTTTTGCTCGGATTAATGGTCGTTGCGCCCGTTATTTTCGGCCTATTCGCGGTGGACATTGGTGTCGCGTATGCCAGCCGTTCGATGCCGCAGGCGAACGTCTATTTCCTGGTCCTGCCGCTCAAGATTGTGGTGGCGCTGCTGCTGATGGTGGCCACGCTGCCGTTCGTCCCGATGCTCATCGAGCGCTTGTTCCGCGATGCGTTCGCCCGGATTCCTGCGATGTTGGGCGCCTGAGATGTCGCAACCCGACCAGGACAAGACCGAGCAGCCGACCTCGTACCGGCTTGAGGAGGCGCGCAAACGCGGCGAGGTACCCAAAAGTACCGATGTCGTCGGGAGTGTCGTCATGGGCGTATTCGCAGTGGTTCTCGTCATGACGTGCGGATGGGTGGCATCGGCGTTCGCGACGGCGACCCGGCAGATGATTTCGCTTGCCGGCAATGCGCCGGCCCTCGATGGCACCTTGAAGGGCTGGGTTTCCTCGACCTATGCACCGGTCTGGCAATCATTGACGCCGATCATTCTCGGTATGCTGGTCGCCGCCGTGGTGGCGAATGTCGTGCAGACGGGGCCGGTGTTTACGACGCACCCGTTCAAGCCAGACTTCAAGCGGATGAGCCCCGGCCAAGCGCTGAAGCGCGTGTTTTCGATGCGCACCGTGTGGGAACTGGGAAAGGTCACGCTCAAGGCGCTGTTATTGGCGGGCATCGTTGCCTTGTTCGTCAAGCACGGCCGGGCGTTGGCAGAAGCCGCTGCGGCAACGCTGCCCCAGAAGGCCGGGTTTTTGGCGGCCGCGGCATTCTCCAAGGCCTCCCTCTACGTCCTGTTGGTGTTGGGGCTCGTCGCTGCCGTGGATCTGCTCTTCACGCGCCGTGAGTTCACCAAGCGCATGCGCATGAGCCGCCGCGAGTTGCGCGATGAGGTCAAGAGCCGCGATGGAGACCCGGCGGTCAAGTCCAAGCAACGCCAGCAGATCCGGGAACTGCTGAAGAAGACCCGCGCCTTGTCCCGGGTGCAGGAAGCGGACGTCATCCTGACCAATCCGACGCATGTCGCCGTGGCACTGCGCTACCGTCCCGGCCAGATGCTGGCACCGGTCGTGTTGGCGAAAGGGGCCGGCGTGCTGAGCGCCAGGATTCGCCTGCTGGCCGCAAAGCACCGGGTTCCGGTGCTGCGCTCGCCGCGCTTGGCGCGTGCGCTGTACAAGGAATGCGAGATCGACGGGGCGGTGCCCGTAGCGCTGTTCGGAGAGCTCGCGCCGCTGTATCGCGCCTTGTGGGCCGCACGGCAGGGTGTAGCGCCATGAGGGCACTGCTCGCGCAATTGTGGTCAGGCAAGCGTGACCTCGCATTGATCGGTCTGGTGATCGGTGTGCTGGTTGTGCTTTTCGTCCCGATCCCTTCGCAGCTGCTGGACTTCTTGCTGGTCATCAATATCAGCATTGCGTTGTTGATCCTGCTGGCGACCTTCTTTACCGAAACGCCGCTGAAGTTCTCGACGTTTCCCACCATCTTGCTGTTGTCGACGCTGTTTCGACTCTCGCTCAACGTCTCGGCGACCCGGTTGATCCTGGGGGGCGCCGACGCGGGGCGGGTCATCAATGCCATCGGCGAACTCATGGTCGGTGGCAACTACATCGTCGGCATCGTCGTCTTCCTGATTCTGGTCGTCGTGCAATACGTGGTGGTCACCAGCGGGGCTCAGCGTGTCGCGGAAGTCGCGGCCCGCTTCACGCTCGACAGCATGCCTGGCAAGCAGATGAGTATCGATGCCGACATGAACATGGGTCTGATCGATGAACACGAAGCGCGGCGGCGGCGCGCGCAAATCGAGAAGGAAGCCAGCTTCTACGGCGCGATGGACGGCGCCACGAAGTTCGTCAAGGGTGACGCGATCGCGGGCATCATCATCATCCTGACCAACATTGTTGGCGGATTGGCGATCGGCATCGCCCAACTCGGCCTGCCCTGGGGCGAGGCCGTCCAGCGGTTCACGCTTCTCACCGTTGGCGACGGCATCGTCACCCAGATCCCCTCGCTCGTCATCGCCGTTGCGACCGGCATCATCATCACGCGCGCCGCCGCCGATGCGCAGCTGGGTTCGGAGATTCCCAAGCAAGTCCTGGCCAATCCCAAGGCGCTGGCGATCGTCGGCATTGTCCTGTTTGCCGTCTTGTTGTTGCCGGGTTTTCCGAAGTTGCCGGTGATCTTTGTGCTCGCGGTCCTGGGCGGGCTGGTTTATCTCACGGTGCGGGCCACGCGGGCTGCCCAGGAGGAGGCTGATGGCGAAGCGCATTCGTCCACGTCGGACAAACCCACCGATGAGCTCCAGCAGTGGACGCGAATCGAACCCATAGAAGTGCGGCTGGGCAGTGAACTGGCAGGGCTACTGATCGGGCCGGACAGCGACTTTGCGTCGCGCATTTCCAATTTACGCAAACAATTTGCGCAGGATCTTGGCTTTTTGCTGCCCAAGGTGCAGACAAGTCAGCGCGCCGACCTTCCCGCGTCTGGATACGAAATCCATTTTCATGGGTGTCGAGCCGGGCAGGGCGAGCTTGCGATTGACCGCGTGTTGGCCATCAATCCGGGCGGGACGCGGCCGACGCTGGAGGGACCCGAGACACGCGATCCGGCTTACGGTCTGCCCGCCCAGTGGATTCAGAAGGAAGCCCGTCAGTTTGCGCGTGGTGCGGGGTACACCTTGGTCGACCCCGATACCGTGCTGATGACGCACCTGAGCGAACTGGTGAAGCGCCAGGCGGCCGACCTGCTGACGCGCGGCGATACGGAACGCATGTTGCATCGCATGCGCGAGCAACACGGCTCGCTTGTGGATGATCTGGTGCCAGGCTTGTTGAGCTACTCCGATGTCCAAAAAGTGCTGCAGTTGCTGCTGCGCGAACAGGTCAGCGTTCGCCATCTGGAAGCGATTCTAGAAGTGCTGGTCGATGCGGGTAAGACGGTGAAGTCGTCAGAAGACCTGGCCGAGCGCGTCCGCGAGCGCTTGGGAGCGGTCATCTGCCAAGGCCTTCGCGATCCGCAAGGGGATCTGCACGTCTTGACCCTCGCCCCGGAATTGGAGCGCGCATTGATGTCGGGCGCGCGCTTGGGTGAACACAAAGCCACACTGTTTGGGGAGATTGGCCAGCTCGACGGGTTTATGAAGAGCCTGGCCAAACATGCAGAAGCCATGATGGGACGCAATCTGGTGCCGGTGCTGCTTTGCCCGTCGCCCGTGCGTCGCTCGCTGCGCGGACTCCTGCAGCGTTCGATGCCCTATGTCGCGGTGTTAGGCCTGAACGAAGTTCCGGTGACAACACCCGTCCGCTCGTTCGCTGCGGTCCAGGCCCTTTGAGGCGCGCGCATGCCTGACACGATCCAAGCCATGAGCCGCAGTTTGAGCACCGATGTGCAAGTCTTGGGTGCTATCAGCCACAACGTCGCCAACATCAGTACGCCCGGATATCGCGGCGTCCAGGCGATACCAGAGTTCGGCGCTCAGATTGGACTGCGCACTGCACTGAACCAACAAGACGGCGCGGTCGCGCAGACCGAACGCAAGCTCGATCTGGCGCTTCGCGGCCCCGGATTTTTCATGGTCGAGAGAAACGGTCAAGCGCTCCTGACCCGATCGGGTGCCTTTCGTCTGGATGCCGCCGGGCAACTCGTCAACGCCCGCGGTGATCAGGTGTTGGGTAGTTCCGGCCCGATGATCCTGTCGACCAGCAACGTCCGGGTTGATGCGAGAGGTGAGACTTGGGATGGCACGCAGAGTCTGGGGCAATTGCAGGTCGTCGCCGTCGCCGACGCTGCGGGGTTGCGCCCGGCAGGTGACGGCGCCTATTTCTACGATGGCAAGCCGTTTGACTGGAGCGGTTCTGTCGTGCAAGGCGCGCTCGAGGCCGCCAACATCGATCCCGCCAACGAAACGGTTCATTTGATGGAAACAACGCGGCATGCCGAATCGGTGCAGCGTGCGATATCGATCTACGACAAGGTCCTGGATCAGGGCATCAACCACTTGGGCGAAAACTAAGGAAACACCCATGATCGACGCGCTTTATATCTCCGCCAGTGGACTGCGAACGGAGCAAAAACAGATCGACGTCATTTCCAACAACGTCGCCAACATGCAGACCCCGGGATTCAAACGCGGCCGCGTGAATTTCGCGGAGGTCGCCACCGCCACGCCGGCGCTTCCAGGAGGGGAGGGTGAGGCCGTCAGTCATGGCAATGGCGCGCGCATTCTGTCCACATCCACCCTGTTTTCACCCGGGGAACTGCGGCAGACGCACAACCCGCTGGACCTGGCGATCGACGGGGCAGGATTTTTTGAACTGCAAGCCGATGATGGAAAGATGGTCTATACGCGCGATGGTCAATTTCGCGTCGATGCCGAGGGGAATTTGGCCTCCACGACAGGACTGCACTTGTCACATGGCATTCAAATCCCGTCTGGCGCGACGGATCTTCGCATTGCGCCAAGCGGTGAGGTCAGTGCGCTGCTTGCCGGGGACACTGAGCGTTCTTCGGTCGGAACGATTGAGTTGACGACGTTTGCTGCGCCTGACGCCTTGGTGTCCATCGGCGGCAATCAGTTTGAGGCCACCGACGCCGCGGGCGAACCGACCTATGGCCAGGCGGCAAGCCCTGGCGTCGGCAAATTGCAGCAGGGGTTTGTCGAGATGGCCAACGTCGAGATGATTGATGAAATGTCGAACCTTGTGCTCGCACAGCGCGCCTACCAGCTCAACGCACGCGTCCTGCAGGCGTCTGATCAATTGCTCGAAACCATCAACAACCTGCGCCGCTGACGTCGCATGATGATTTCCTTGCTGATGGCGATCGGACTCTCGGCTGCGGGCATACGTCCGCCAACGCAGGTGCTTCGAGCCGACGCGATCTCACAATCGGTGCAGACGGAGCTGGCGCGTCGCTTGGATGGCATGGGTATCCACGCGCGGGTCGATGTGGCCAGCCGTATCGCCGACGAAACGCTTCCCGCAGGTCAGGTCAAGGTCGAAGTGGGCCCCATCGCAGGGCGATGGCCGCGCACGCATTCGGGTGTGCCGGTCCGTTTGCTGGTGGATGGCCGCGCGGTTCGCACGTTGACAGTGTGGGTCGATCTCCATGACCCGCAGTCAGTGCTGACGTATGCCGATTCGTATCCGGGACACACCGATGACAAGCAGCTTCGCTTCACCTCAGCCACTGTGGACATGATGTGCTGTAACGGGGCGCCATTGCGCTCGCCGGTCGCGACGAGTCCGGCTCGACTTAAACGCCGCGTCACGGCCGGCGCGCCCGCGATGGCGGCAGATTTCGAGCCGATCCCGGATGTGGTTGCCCAACAAGCGGTCGCCATCGAGGTGGCGCATGGTCCGGTGCGGGTGATGGCTCGTGGGATTGCTTTAGATGACGGCTATATCGGGGGCAGGGTGCGCGTTCGCGCGCTTACAGCTCCCGCACCGGTTCAAGCACAGGTGATCGCCAAGCAAAAGGTGCAGGTCAATGAGTAGGGGATCCAGAGAGCTTGCCAGTCTGGCGGCGCTGATGCTTTGTCTGGTGGCGATCGCTTGCCATGCGCAGAGCCGCGAGAGCCTGGTGGATCTGGCGAACTACCGCAGCTTGGCAGCAGATCACCGCGCCTATCGGGTCGGCGATATCGTGACGATTTACGTGTTGGAAGCCACCAAGGCAAAGTCACAGGCCGCGACGGACGCGACCAGTGACTTGAACCTGCATGCGGCGCTGACCTCGCCGTCGACCAATTACAACGCAAGCCTGGGGACGGGCGGATCCAATTCAGCAGGCGCGTTGACGACCCGCATTGGCGAGTTGCGCACCCAAATTTCCGCGCAAGTGATTGCCGTGCAACCCGATGGGTCGCTAGTGATCGAAGGGCAGCAAACGCTGACCGTCAATGGCGAGCATCAGAAAATTCGCCTGAGTGGGGTGGTGCGACAGGAAGACATCGCTGCCGACAACACGGTCTGGTCCAACCGCATTGCCAACGCCAACCTTGAGTTGCTTGGCGTCGGTGTCGTGAGCGAATCCCAGCGCCAAAGCATCTTTTACCGCGTCTTCAAATGGCTGAGGTTGATGTGAGCGCCAAAACCATTGCCAGCCTTTGTGTGCTCTTGGTCTTGGCTTTGCCGGCCACGGCCCAGGTACGTCTCAAGGAAGTCGCACGGATTGCAGGGGTCAGAGAGAACCCACTGACAGGCTACGGCCTGGTATTTGGCTTGTCCGGATCCGGGGACTCGGCCAGAAATCGCGCGACGCTGCAGTCAGTGGCCAACACGCTGCGCAACTTCGGGGTCAACGTCACTGAGTCCGACCTGGCCAGTCGCAATGTCGCCGCGGTCATCGTGACTACCAGGCTGCCGGCGTTTGCCGAGCCGGGACAGTTGCTTGACATCCAGGTGGCTTCTGCCGGCGATGCGCGCAGTTTGACCGGCGGAACATTGATGCAGACCCCGTTGATGGGGCCGGACGGCCGCGTCTACGCGATTGCGCAAGGCGCGATCTCGGTCGGTGGCTATCAGTTCGAAGGCGTCTCCGCGTCTCTGCAGAAGAACCATCCCACCGTGGGCTGGATTCCTTCGGGGGCGAGCGTTGAGCAGGCGACACCGCTGAAGGTCGCTGGCGACGGGCGATCGCTCAGCATCCTATTGAACGAGCCGGACTTCACCAACGCCAGCAGGATCGCTGTTGCCATTCGAGCAGCGATCCCGGGCGCCCAGGTGCAGGCCGAACACGCCGGCAAGGTCCTCGTGTCCTATCCAACGACGCCGGCCAGTCTGGTGGCTGAAATTGCGCGCCTGGAAAACGTGGAGGTCACGCTGCAACGCAAGTCTCGCGTGGTCGTCAACGAACGAACCGGAACCGTGGTGGCCGGAGGCGATGTGCGGTTGGGGCAGGTAAGCATTTCGCACGGCGATTTGCAGGTCGAGATCTCGACGGACTATGCGGTTTCACAACCGGTGGGGGTCTTTATTCGCCCAAGCGCCAGCATTGGTTCCGTTGTGGTTCCACACACGGAAGTGCACGCGACAGAAGGCACGGCGCCGCAAGTCAGCATCCGTGAGGGAGCTACCGTGGCGGAGTTGGTGTCGGCATTGCGGGCGATCCACCTGACCACGCGCGATGTCATCGCGGTTCTGCAGTCGATCAAGGCTGCTGGGGCGCTCGATGGTGAGCTGGTAATCCAGTAAGGGGATGAAATGAGCAGCGATATCACGATTGAGGCGGTACGCCTTGCGCTAGGCATGCAGGAACTCCGCGCCCGTGTGGCTAGCACCAACATCGCTAACGCCGGGGTTGCGGACGCGCGCGCCATGCGCGTGGATTTTGGCGGGGTGGAAACCACGCTGACGCAAGCCATGGCGCCGCAGGCGGGAAGTGAAGGTAGCACGGCGTCAGCGTTGAAGCAGATGGCCGACGAGTTACCCGGCCTGACGGCCACCGCCTCGTCGGACCCGATTCAAACGGACGCCCAAGTGGCCGAGATGGTCGCCGCCGGCGCCAGCTATCAGGCGTTGGGGGAGGCACTCAGCCGCCACTTCGGATTGATGCGCCTAGCCATCAGCGGGAGGAATTAACCATGCCCATCGCATCGATCTTGGACGCGCCACGCGCCGCGCTCACCTATGAGCGTCTGCGGCTCGACGCGGCCAGCCGCAATATCGCCGGGGCGAACGTACCGGTGGCACCGGGCCAAGCCACGACGCAGCTCCACGTCACCAATGGTGGGCTGGATTTCGGCAACGTGGTGGGTGGGCAATTGATCGCAGAACAAAGTACCTCTCGGGAGGTGTACGAACCCGGGCACCCGATGGCCGATGCCGCCGGCATGGTGCATTACCCGGCAACCGATGTGGTGGAGGAAATGACCAACCTCATGACCGCCAGCCGTAGCTATGACGCCAACGTGCGTTCATTCAACCTGCTACGCAGCATGCTGCTGCGAGCTTTGGAAATTGGAGCCAAATAATGTCTATCGACGCCATTGGCGCGATCGCCAGCGACACCCTGCGTTCGACCGCGATCGTCTCCGCGCCGACGCAAAAGACCGACTTCGCCCAGATGCTCGGCAGCGGTCTGGCGGGCGTCGACGCGAGCCTGAAAGCAGCCGATGGCCAGTTGCGCGCGCTGGCGGCCGGGCAAGCGATTCCCTTGCATGACGTGATGATTTCGATGGAACAGGCGCGGTTGGACTTGATGCTCGCGGTCGAGGTCCGCAATCGCGTCATTGAGGGCTACCAAGAACTGATGCGCATGCAGCTGTGACCGGTAGACCCCTATGAATCCCAAATCATTTTTTAATTCGCTGTCTGCGCCCGCCCGTCTGCGCCTGCTGGTTGGGGTCGGGTTGATCCTGATCCTGACCACGGCATTGCTCTGGTGGGTGTTGTCGCCGCGTCAGCAATTGCTGTTCGGCAATCTTCGAGAGCCTGATGCCGCTGAGATCGTCAAATCCTTGGACGAGTGGAAGGTTCCGCACCGGATTACCGATGGCGGCTCCAGCATCACGGTGCCGGCTGACCTTGTTTACGAAACCCGCATGAAGTTGGTTTCAGCCGGCGTGCCGCGTGGCGGCCATGTTGGCTTCGAGCTCTTTGACAATTCGGATTTTGGCGTCACGGAATTTGCCCAGCGGGTGAACTACCAGCGGGCCCTCCAAGGTGAGATCGAACGAACGATCGCATCCTTGCCGGGCGTGGAAACCGCGCGCGTGCATCTCACCATCCGGCGACCGGGTCTGTTTGTCGGGGAGCACGAATCCTCCAAGGCCTCCGTGGCGGTGACCCTCCGCCCCGGGCAGACACTGTCGCGCCAGCAGGTCAAGGGAATTCGGAGTCTGGTCGCCTCGGCGGTCGAAGGTCTGGCACCCGATGCCGTGTCGATCCTTGATTCCAGCGGCGCGCTGCTAGCCGGGGCGACGGGTGATGGCATGGCGGGAACGGACGATCGATCCGACGACGAGGCGCGGCTGGAAGAACGCATTCGCAATCGCATATCGGTCCTGCTGGGTCAAGTGCTGAACAATGAAGAATTCCGCGTCTCCGTCGACGTGACCTTGAATTTCGATGCGGTCCATGAAGTCAACGAGCGGCCGCTGGCTCAAGGCGAGGGCGGCAATGGCCTGCTCTCGCACAAACGCACGAATTCCTCGGATGGGGCCACCGACGGCAAAGGAGCCAAGCAGAACCAAGAGGAGAGCGAATTCGTCCACGGGACCGCGCGAGAAGAAATTTCCCGGGCGCCTGGGCGGTTGGAACGCTTATCGATCGCGGTCATCCTGCCCCCGAATCTGGATGAGTTCGAAGTCGATCGGATTCACTCCCTGGTTGCGGCGGCGGCAGGTATCAACCTGGAACGAGGCGATCGTCTGGAAGTCTCACGCCTGGGTCGGGGAGGTACTTGGCAGGCGGCCACGAGCGTGCCTTCGCAAGATGGCGCGATCGCTCCGATACCCGTCATCGACCCATTGCGGATTGCACAGCAATCCGATGAAAGCTGGGCAAGATCGACCTTCAAGTGGCTCCCACTCGCTGCGCTCGTGATATTGCTCGGCGTCATCGTGCTTTTGGCGTCCCAGCGTCGCCCCGCCGCTTTGAGCGCAGGCGAGCGTGACGCCGTGCTTGCCAAGCTGCGTGGCTGGTTGGCGGAAGGATCCTTGCAGTCATGAGTACCGTTGGCGAGCGCAAGTGTGCGTTGCTGCTGATCTCGCTACGCCAACGGGATCGTCGGCGCCTGCTCGCGCGTCTGCCGAAAAAGTCGGCATCCACGATTCGCTCCCTGGTTGCGGAGCTGGAGGCCATGCCGCTGCCGATTGCGGACCTCGGCAAAGCGTTACTGGCCGACGAGGTGCGTGGGCTGACAACCCAAACTTCCTTGGACCTGGATCAATTGCTGCAACTGGCCGAATCGTTGTCCGCGGCTTGGTTCGCCCGTGTGCTTTGTGTGTGGACGGGGGTGGACCGCGAGTTCTGTTTGGCCATGCTGGATTCAGCCGCCGCTGCCGAGGTACGTCGAGAACTTCATCATCTTGTTCCACTGCCATCGAAGCTGGCCGATGCACTGCGTGCCGAAACAGCACTGCTTGCGCCGGTGAAGCAGGCCGCCTGATGGAACGCATCCATGGAACGGATACACGGATTGCAACGCTGGCGGATCGCTTGAGCCCTTCGTATCCCGTGCGGGCAGAGGATGCCGCCGACCCGTTGCCAGATCCTGCTTTGCTGCTGGAACAAGAGCGCCGGACAGTGCTGGAGCACGCGCAAACAACGGGCTTGGCCCAAGGTCTGCAGCACGCGGAGGCGGAAGTTCAAGAACGCGTCCAAGCCGCCGAACGAGAGGTGAAGGACGCCAATGCTGAGGAGGCCATCCGACTGAGCGAAGCCCGCAAGCGCTTGAGCGCGCTGCTCAACGCACTGCCCGGTGCGGTGGTTGAGGCCGAATCCAGAATGGAAGAGGCAGCTATCGAAATTGCATATGCCGCACTGCTGCAGTTATTGGGCGAAACGGTTGCAGGCGGTGCATTGATCCATCAGCTTTGCCAGCGGGCATTGACCGAATATCGGCAACGGCCCGTGCTGATCCGGGTCGCCGCCGAAGACGTCCAGTGGCTATCGGATCTGATCGAGACCGACGGAACGGTTCGCGTGGCCGCCGATCCCCGACTTAGCATCGGTCAATGCCAACTTGAGACCTACAAGGGCCTGTATGACACCGGCATCGAGATCCGACTGGAGGCGCTGACCCAAGCGTTTCTGCGCGGCCTGACCACAGAGGCCTCGACATGAGTGCGTTGTCCGCCCGCGTTGTCGATCAAGTCAGCGGCGCCGCGATGGGACGACGGCTGGGGCGTATCGTGTCGTTCAATGGCCTGGTGATCGAGGCCATCGGGCCAGAAGCGCGGCTTGGAGAGCTTTGCGAGTTGGATCCCCTTGGGGCGGGCGTCCCGATTTTGGCAGAAGTAGTGGGGTTTCGTGAGGAACGCGTGTTGCTTATGCCCTACGGACACGTCGGTGGAATCTCCACCCAGAGCGTGATCCGCGCCACGGGTAAGCCAATCACGATTCCCGTCGGGCCGGCGCTCTTGGGCCGGGTCATCAATGCCTTCGGTGCACCGTTGGATGGAGGCCTGCCCATCGCTGCGGCAGCGTCTTATCCGTTGTATCGCGACCCCATCAATCCGATGGCGCGAGCGCCGATCAACACCGTCCTTGAAACAGGCGTGCGCGCGATCGATGGCATGTTGACATTGGGGGTCGGGCAGCGCATCGGCGTATTTGCTGGCAGCGGAGTGGGGAAGAGCACGCTGCTGGGCATGCTGGCACGCCGGGTGACGGCGGATGTCACCGTCCTTGGACTGATTGGAGAACGCGGTCGTGAAGTCGGCGAATTCCTCGAGCACGTATTGGGACCGGACGGGCGCAAGCGATCCGTCGTCATGGTCGCGACGGCGGACGAGCCGCCGTTGGTACGGGCGCATGCTGCGCACGCCGCGCATGCCGTCGCCGAATATTTTCGCGACCAAGGCAAGTCCGTACTACTGATCATCGACTCGATGACGCGCTTTGCGATGGCGCAGCGCGAAATCGGCTTGGCGATTGGCGAGCCTCCAACGTTTCGCGGGTATACGCCGTCGGTCTTTGGCCAGCTGCCCAAGCTGTTGGAACGCTGCGGCCGGTTTCGCTCCGGCGGCGCGATTTCCGGCGTCTACAGCGTGCTGGTCGAAGGCGACGACATGAATGAGCCGGTGACTGATCACATGCGTGCCATCCTGGATGGTCACATCGTGCTGACCCGAGAACTCGCCGTTCGCGGGCACCATCCTGCGATCGATCTGCTTCACAGCACCAGCCGCGTGATGGGCAATGTCGCGACGGCTTCGGAGATCTCGCTGGTCCGCGAGGTGAAACAGATCCTGGCTGCGTACGAAGCCTCTCGCGACCTCATCGAGCTCGGTGCTTATCAACGCGGCGGAAACCTCGCCTTGGATCGGGCCGTCGACCTGAAGCCTGCGCTCGATCAGATCATGCAGCAAAGCGCTGTTGAGACAACGAAACGTAGCGAGACTTGCCGCCAGCTGTTGGCAGCCATTGGCGAGAGGTCATCGCCATGAAGCGGTCCTCGCATGAATCCCTTTCCATGTTGGTGCGTTGGCGCGAATTCCAGGAGTCCCGCGCCTCAAGCGAATTCCAGCGCAGTTTTGCCGAAACCCGAAAATCTCAAGCGGGAGTGGGGCAAGCAGCTGTGGCGATGGAGGATATTCGTGAGTATCAAGTTGCCTTCCTGCGGTCACCCCAATTGGATCTGGAGATATTGCAGGTGGTCGCTGACGTTGCGCAGGGTGCTTTGCAAAGACTGGAGGACGCACAGGCCGATCAAGCGGCCGCGTCGCAGCGCCAGGATGAAGCGCAAGCGCAGCACGTGGCGGCACGTGCAAAAACGCGGGTGGTGGAAGGCCGACGGCAGCGTGCGGATTTGGCCAGGCGAGAGCAGGCCGAAAAACTGGAGTTCGACCGGATGGCGGATCTCCACGTTCAGGTCAAAAGGGCGCGATCATGATCAACAGTCTCGGACGCTCTTTCACCGCACCACCTCCTGCCGCTGTCGCCAAGACAAGCGATGAGTCCGCTTTCGCGGACTGGCTCGTGCGGAAGACTTCCTTGCCCAGCACCCCCGAGGGAAGTGCGCGTCATAGAGAGGGGCATGGAAACGATGGTCATGCGTCGGTTCTGGGCTCGCCCGTCCAGGCGCCAGGGTTGGTTCAAGCAAATCGCACCTTGCAGCGCGGTCTTTCGACGTATGCGGAGCAACTGCAAAGTGGCGCGCACAGCACTCGCAACACGGTGCCAGTGCCAGCACCACAGGATGCGGGCGCTCCTCCACATCCAATGCGTTCGGAGGTGCTCGAGTTCCATTTCTCTAGCGCCCGCGGAACCGTTGAAATCCTGTCAGTGCCTTGGCATCTGATCTCCACCGGCTTGCTGTCGCAGATTGATGTCGCTGCCGTTGCCTTGAGGCAAGGTGCGAGTGAATCCACTGCCCCGAGCCGGCTGGGCCCGGCCAATGACGCGGAGGCTGACAAGCTCGTCTTCGCTCTAAGTCGTGGGTCAAGTCATCAAGCACCTGCATCGGTAACGGCCACCAGCCCGGGCCGCTTCGAATTGACTTCGAGCGATGACTTCGAGGAAACGTTGCCTTCGAGTGCTGCCTTATCGGAGCAACTCCCAGAGGTAGGCACCTGGCTGCAGCGGATGATTCGCTGGACTGAGTTACAGGGACATCCCGCGACGGTCTGGATCCGGGATTACAGTCTGGACGAGAACAAAACTCGACAGGTCGAAAACGCGATTCACGCGTTCGCCAAGGAACACGCGGCGCATCTGGAGCGCATTGTCATCAACGCTCATGAGGTTTGGCGCCGGCCTCGCGCCGATGTTCTGGAGACCGCGTAATGCCTGTGGATGCAATCGGCAATACCTTTAATGCTCAGGATCCCAGCCTGACAAAAAAATCCACCATTAACCAAGACGACTTCATCAAGCTGTTCCTGACGCAGTTGAAGTTTCAGGATCCATTGGAGCCCGTCGACAACCGCCAGTTCCTGGCACAGCTCGCGCAATTTTCCTCTCTGGAACAGTCGCGTCAAACGAGCCAGAACACCAATGATCTACTAGCAATGAATGCAACTACGCAGGCCATTGCCTTGTTGAATCGCCAAGTGGATATCCAAGGGTTGGGTGCGCCAATCTCAGGCACCGTTATCGCCGTTGAATTCACCTCGGCAGGCGCGCAACTCAGCGTTCGCAGCGCCACCGGTCAGGTGTCGACCGGAATTCGTCTTTCCCAGATCAGCCTCGTCAAACCATAACCGGGAACCGTCGCCATGTTTCAAGCCCTCTACAACAGTCTGTCTGGACTCTTCAGTTTCTCCAGGAGCCTCAACACGGTCAGCAACAACGTCTCCAACATGAACACCCCCGGCTTCAAGGGAAGTGATTCGTTTTTCTCAAATGTTGACGAGGGCCGCGGCACCCAGATCTCGGGGGAGGGTTTACGGACCGCCGCAGGCGATATGCGCCAAACCGGGAATCCGACGGATTTGGCGGTGAACGGCGACGGATATTTCATCTTGCGCGATGACAGCGGCAACTTGCATTACACGCGCGCCGGCCAGTTTCGGTTCAATGAACAAGGGATGCTGGTCGATACCGTGAGTGGATTCAAGGTTATGGCGATGGATGCGGGCGGCAACCTCGCGCCCATCGATTTCGACACCTATCGCACGATTCCAGCCCAAGCCACGTCGCGAGTTCACTTCACCGGCAATCTGGCGCCGGGCTCGTCGACCACGCCGGTCAATTCGATCCGGGTGTTCGACGCAGCGGGGACCGCACATACGCTTTCGGCAACGTTCACCAATAACAGCGGCACCACGCCCGGTAGCTTTCTGGTATCGGTCACTGATGAAACCGGCGCAACGGTCGGCACCGGTGAGCTCCGCTTTGCAACCGATGGCACACCGTTAAGCGGGTTCAACGAGATGACCTTGTCGTTGACGTATGGGGGCGCCACCCGGTCGGTGGTGCTCAATTTCGGAACGCCGGGCGCGCTGGATGGTGCAACGTCGCTCAGCGGTATGTCGACGAATCTCGCGGCGAAAGTCGATGATGGGCACGGCATTTTGGCGGTCACCAACCTGTCGTTTGACGAGAGCGGCGTTCTGCAGCTGATCTATTCGCAGTCTGAAAAGCGTCAAGGCCCTCAGATTGCCCTCGCTGCATTTTCAAGTGAAAGCACGCTGCACTTGTCTGGGGGCCGGATGATCTCCGGCGCGAGTGTCGGCGAAAGCGAAATTGGGCGGCCGGGGCAGGGGCGCTTCGGACGAATCACGGGCGGAAGCCTTGAGATGTCCAATGTCGATCTGACCCAGGAATTCGCCGACATGATCATCATCCAGCGTGGCTATCAAGCGAGTTCTCATGTGATGACTGTGAGCAATCAAATGATCGAGCAGTTGTACAACAGCACACGGGGCGGGTAATGACGGTCCTACCCTTCCGGTGGCAGGGGGCGACGCGTAGTGAACAACTGCGCTCGCTCCTGCTTGCCCGCTCGCAAGAATGGCTGCGCACGTGGGGCATGCCAAATGCAGGACTGGAATGCACCCTCGACGGGCTGGAAGCGCTGGATCCGTCCTGGTGTTGGATGCAGATTCAAGGCGACAGCGGTGCTGTTTTGACGCTGGGAATTTCCGGCGACGGGTTTGAGCAAGTGGGCTGTCGACTCATGGACACGCCAACTCCTGATCGAGTGCAGTTGGCTTCGGGAATCGGCAAGCGGGCGGTGATGGACCTATGCCGAGGATTTGTAGGAGCCGAAGTGGCGAATCCGCAACTAGTCGAGATTGCCCAACCCGAACCAGACAGCCTCAACACCAGCCGCGGGATTGCATCCTTTGCCTGGACTCTCGTTGACGTGCACCTCGCGTTGTTTCTCAGTGCGGATCTGTGCACTGCGCTCGTCCCTACAACGCCCGCAACACGCGAACCGCTCCACCGTCGTCAAGTGGCGATTCTTCCTGAGGTCATTTCGATGGAGGCTGTGCTTGACCTTGGCAACGCCGAGCTGGAACGGACGGTCGATTTACGTCCCGGCGACGTGATCAAAACAAGTATTCCATTGGACGCAATGGTCCAAATACGAACCAAAACCGGCAGTGTCGTTATGGTCGGTCATTTGGTTTCGTCCGAGGGCCGTCGCGGCATTCGTTACCTAACCGCGCCACAGAATTGAGGGGCTGGAAATGAAAAGCAGTGTGGTTAGGGATGTTGCCTCGGTAGGTGATCTCGCCCAAGAGAATCCTGCCGTCAATCGCCAGGACTTCAGCTTGATTGGCCATGTCCAGGTTTCTCTGGCGGCTCAACTGGGAACCGTTTCATTGTCGATTCAAGACCTGTTCGGCTTGAAGTCTGGCGACGTCGTGGACATGAACGAGTTGCTCGATTCACCCGTGACGCTGATGCTCAATGACCGAGCGGTGGCCAGGGGCGAGTTACTGGCCGTCGGCGATCACTTTGGGATCCGGATTCTGGAATTGGCGTGATACCAAGGACAGGAGCTGTACTGGCGCCCGCCAAGGTCAGCAGTGGCGCGCAGGGGATTCCGTTTCGTCAGGAAAGTAGCGGAATAGGAGGCGACGCAGCGTATGTGTTGCTGATTCTTGTCTTGCTGCTGGCCGCGACGGCGGCGCTGCTCTGGTTAGCCAAGAAAAAGGGTTGGCTGGCGCAATGGGTGCCCTCGACGAACCCATCCCAGTCGGCGGGCCTACGCGTGGAACATGCACTTCGGCTCAGCGGCAAGACGACGGTTTACCAGCTCGCCGACGCACGCGATCGCTACTTGTTGGTCGAGTCTTCCGCAGCGGTTGAGCTGACCGTATTGCCACGTACCAGCGAAAACAAAATCTCATGATTGACCGGCTAGAGAGGAAGCGATTTCGCGGTGCCTGGCTATTGGCCGTGTTGGGCGTACTAATGGTTTTCGGATCGGCGCACGCCGCTGAACCTGCCGAATTGGTCGGTAGCCTGCTCAAGCAGGATTACTCACCGGCGCTGCGAAATCTCGTGGCCTTGTCGATGCTGTCGCTGTTGCCGATCTTGCTGGTGGGGATGACGTCGTTTACGCGCATCGTGATTGTGCTCTCGTTGCTCAGGCATGCGCTGGGCCTGCCGCAGACACCACCCAATAGCGTGATCGTGACGCTTGCGATCTGTTTGACCTACTTTTCGATGGCGCCCGTGATCGATCGAGTCAACGAAGCGGCGGTGACGCCTTACCTGGCCAACCAAGTGACGGCGACAGAAGCGCTCGAGCGTGGGAGTGCGCCCCTACGGAAGTTCATGGTTAGCCAAACCCGTGAATCGGATTTGCTTGCCGTTCTGAGTATGGCCCATGCGCCGCCGCCCAAGAAAATCGACGACATCCGCTTCAGCCAATTGCTCCCGGCATTTCTACTCAGCGAGTTGAAGACGGCGTTTCAAATTGGCTTTGTCATCTTCCTACCATTCTTGCTGATCGATCTAGTGGTCGGAGCCGTACTCATGGCTTTGGGCATGATTATGGTGCCCCCGGCCACGATCAGTTTGCCACTGAAAATTCTGTTATTCGTGCTCATCGATGGATGGGTGCTGGTGTCAAAAGCACTCCTGAGCAGCTATTGGGCATAGGTGTCACAGGTGACATCTGACCTTGCCGAACCAGAGCTCTGGCAGCGCTATAGAGCTGATCGAGATAGTGACGCTCGTGATCGCCTCTATCTGCATCATGTTGCTTGGGCTTCCGCCGTAGCTCGTAGTATTCATCACCGAGTGCGGGCTTACCGGGTCGATCGCGAAGACTTCATCCAAAACGCGGCCATGGGTCTCTTGGAGGCCCTCTCCCGCTACGACCCGGATCGCGGGGTTGCGTTTCGTAGCTACGCACTGCCCCGCGTTCGCGGCGCTGTATTCAATGGCTTGCGTTCAATTCTCGGAGACAGAACCCCCCCGTCCGAGGAGGCGCGCTTTGCCGCCAGGCTGCAAAGCTTGCAAGGCGCGGACGAGAGCGCCTTTGACGGAGTGATCGGATCGGTCATCGCACTTGGTATCGGGTTCTTACTGGACGAAGCCGTGAGAACGGATGGGGACGGTGCCTCAGATTCATTTTCATATACGCACAATGCTCAACTGGAGGTGCGGCTCCTGCACGCGGTGGCTCAGTTGCCGGACCGGTTGAAGCTCATCATCCAATCGCACTATTTTCAACATCTTCCGTTTCAGGAACTAACAGTGCAACTAGGAGTTACCAAAGGCAGGGTTTCACAACTCCACAAAACGGCACTCATGCGACTTCGGGAAGCACTCAAAGATTGCTCGTCTTAGATACCAGTTGCATGCTGGCGTAGTCGAAAGCGCTCCCAGCGCACCGGCATTGCGTTGACGTCCAGCGCCATCGAAGCCGCACTCAACCGCGCGGTACTGACATGCCCGACCCTGTCCACGTGATTCTAAAAAATTTCCTTGTAAGCGCTAAGCGGCCCTCTCGTCAAACGCGAGGAATGCGATCTCTGGCTGCGTCAAGGCGCACTCGGTACAGGAGCGCTTGTGTCACCGTAAGGTTTTGCTTGCGCTCTGACCAGGCGACCAGTTTGGGATCTGGTTGCGCTTTCACTTTATCTCCGCCGCTGGCCGTCCGTGCATAGCGTCTACCGGAAGTCGCATCGCTGCCATGACCGAGTACTGCAGCGATCTCCGCACGCATCGCGCCAGCTGCCTTCATGTTTGCGGTGAACTGGTGGCGGAAGGTATACAGGCTCGGATAGGGGGAGGGAGCGACGGCCGGAGCCTGCCTAAGCCGGATCTGCCGCCAAGCATCGAACACAATCAACCAACAGCAGTGCAGTAACCTTCAACCCCGGGCTTTGCTAGTTATTACTGGTATGGCGAGTGGGGCTGGGCAGGTGATACACAACGCTCGGTTTCCCCGATCAGAACGATTAGTGCGCATTCTGAGATTGATCTTATCTTTTCATTGGGGGGAATTTGCCGTCCCGTACTGCGGGTCGTTGTCGAGCGACCCGTCTTACGTTAGCGACTTCAGATGCGAGAGGCTTGATCGTGACCGGACGCGTTGACACCATCGCGCGGGCATAATTTCGTGCCGCTGTCTGATCTGAGTAATGACCCATCAGGGCTGCGGCTTCTGGGGCAGGGAGCCAGCGCTTAGCGTCGGCCGCGAACTGATGACGAAAGGTATATAAGCAAGGATAGTGCTTGCGCTTGCCGAGTGCGGCCCTTGATGCTCTGTAGAGGTATTTAGAGACCCAGCTCTGGAGATCTTCCATCGTTTCCTCGGTTGTCTCGTAGTGCCTTGCTATCTCCCCCATATCCTCGATGTAACCGAACTGCTCTGCAGACAAACCAGTAAGCACTAGATGCCTGGTCGCTCCGTTGCCCCTGCCTTGGGTGCATTTCGCGTTTGCGACAACCAGCGCCCGCTCGCCGCTCGGAAGCTGATCGATGTAGGCTTTCGCCCACTCACCAGGACGAAGGCCAGTCAATCGTGCCGCTTGGCACCACGTTTGAGTGAACGCGGCCCATTTATCCTTCCCTTTGCGACCCTGCAGATAATCTAATAGTTGCTGATGATCCTTCTCACTGATCCTGCGGCTCTTCAAGGCTGACGTGCGGGTGCCACGAGTCATGGCCTCTGTCTGCGTCTCCTGGCTCAGAACTCCGACGGCATATGTGTATTCCAGTTGCCGGTAAAAGTCCCCGCAGGCCGTCGCGGCCTGGTCAAAGTGGGCGAGGAGTGCGCTCTTATAGACCTGCCATGTCTTCTTGCTGAGATGGGCTCTGCGCGCTATCAGGCGGTCCACGATCTGGATCGGGGCAATGTCAGATATTTTTTGGACTCCGATCCTGAGCGCTGTCTGGGCGGCGAACTGCTCATATTTGCGCTCATAGAACGCATTTGTTTCTGATGTTCTTTTTTGGGGTTTCGGAAATGCCATTTGGGGTCTCTGTACATTACTCCCCGCTTATCGCACGGGGAGTAATGTCATCAAGCTGTTGATTTAGTTGCGAGAAGTAATGCGAAACCGTCGATTCTTATGTGGGAGACCAGGGATATTTTTTCGTGCAGAGAACGATCACAACTGTCAGTGATCGAAAGCGGTCGACGATCGCCGTGCTGTGGTCGACGCTCGATGACATCAACTCAAGGGCAGCTCGCGAATCGCGCGCCGGACCTCTCCCAATCGCCAGCGCAGGACTCTCATGCCCGCGATCGGCCGGGGAATGGAGCGATTCCGGCGCTGACGGATGGTCACTGGCGATAGATCCATCATCAGCGCTACGGTGTCCGCGTCGACCAGAATCTCGTCAGGTAAGACGCTCAGGGCAGTATTGAGCTGAATGCGTTCTACGAGGTTCACGACGAATAGGATCGAAGTTGGCGAAAGTCGATCCTGCCAGCAGCTTGCCTTCCTTGGACAGGGGAAATATGCCCGCTGCAACGGTTTTTGGCAGCCGGCAGCTAGACGAAATGCAAGATCTGCTTGGTCAGCAGTCCAAACTTTACTGAACTGCCATCCAGTAGTTCCCCCCGCCTGTGGATTTCTTTTAGATACCAAGCGACAGCAGATCTGTGAGCGTGGAAGACTTTCGGGTCGCCCACGTCATCCGCGAGCACATAGTCCAACGGCTCAACGAACATATATTTGGCGACCAAAGACCATTGGCCCCGGTGATAGGCGGGTAGCAGCGCGGGTGTCGTGCCCCGTTTCGCGTGAATTCCCGCAATCTGCTCGAGAGTGATGGGCCGCATACCGTGCTCGAATCCGAGCAGATAAGGCGCCGGTTTGAACTCCCTCAATGCAACGACGAGAGGGAGTTCCCGGCCCCCATAAACGCAGTGTTTCCAGATGCCAAAAAGAATACTACGCCGCCGGAAAGGCAACCATACTGGGCCGCCCTCAATGGGTTGCATTTGATGGGGGAAAGGCACCCGTATACCTCGTAGACGCGATGCGTCGACATCTTGTTCCTGTTGATCGGGTGCCTTGATGAGTTCTCGGAAGCTCGGCTTGTCAGCACGGTCAGCAAACTGCCAGCCTAGAAGTTTAGTTTTCGCTCTGCCATGCTTGTGTGGAAGCACTTCATCCAGGTGCTCACGCAGATAGGCGGCAATGATCTTTGCCCTCAAGACCGCGTTGATAGTCGCACGAGCCACGGCCGTCTCAGGCACGTCAGCTGCCTCCATTCGTGTGATCGCAGAGCCTAGTCGATGCTCGGGGAATGGTTCGGCGCCATTTCTCCACCGATTTATTGTCTGGGTGTCCGCATCAAAGAGCTCGTTCAGTGATGAAATGCCCCCGTGCGGTAGAAGGCTTTCCATTTTGTCGAACAAAAACTGACGGCCCCCAAGCGGCAGATATTCGCGCATTCTCTTGAGGTCAGGCTGGGATCGTCTTGCAATCTGCCAAGCGAGCGAGTCTGCCACTACATCAACGCGAACATCGTTGTGTTGTTTCATTGCGGCCCTTAGCCCAGCTTTCTGGCGAGATCGCTCGCGCGAGGATGGTAGTAACGGGCAAGCATGCGCAGGGTCTTGTGCCCGGTGACTGCGCCTAACTCAAGGACATTGCTCAACCGCATGGCCAGTCGAGACGTCGCTTCGTGGCGCAGGTCGTGAAAGCGTAGGCCGACGATGCCAGCACGGGAGACAGCGCGCTCGAATACCTGCTTGAATGCCTCTGCAGTCATCGGAAAGACGCGCGGATCACGCTCCAGGCGAAGAATCGTCTGCAGCGTTTCGACTGCGTGGCAGGAAAGGGGAACGTCTCGAGGCTCCCCGTTCTTGCTGTCATGTAGTCGTACATAGGCATCCTCCGAGAAAACATCATCCCAGCGCAGGGCCAGCAACTCGCTCCGACGCATTGCGGTCTCCAGTGCCAGCACAACTAGGGCTCGAGCCCATGCGTTGCGTGTGCCACCCTTCCGGAATAATCCGTCTGGTCCACGAGTCGCTGGCGCCAACTCGGTCAATAAGCGTTGTTCCTCGTCAATGGAGAGGCGTCGGCGCCGAGCCCGGTTTTCTGCTGGGCGACGAATCAAAGAGATTGGGTTGTCAAGACTGAAGCCCCAGTCCTTGCGCGCGGTATTGATCACGACGCTGAGAAGATTCAGTTCACGATTTACTGTACTGCCCGAAACCGAGCTCATCCGGCGATCCCGCCACTGCGAAAACATCTCGGGCTGGAGTCGATCCAGGCTGAGTCGGGCCAGATCCGTGCGCAAAAAGGCCGCAAGGCGGGCGCGTTCAGCCTCTGCTCCCTTCTTGGAGGGAGTCACCTCATCGCGATACCGAATGAGGAGGTCTCGAAACAAGGTCGTCTCGACGCGCCGACGATCCTGCACGATACCGCGAGCGAGCCTTGACTCGACGTCGGCTGCCCAAGCGTCCGCATCTCGCTTCTTATTGAAGTGCTTAGTCTGGGTGGGCCAGCCGTAGCGTCTGATTTGCGCTTCCCACCGCCCCCCGCGTACCCGAATCGTCGCCATGCCTCGTCCTTCGCCGTTGTGGCAAATTTGTGGCAAAGCGAGGGGTTCTGTCGCGGGGAAATAAGCCCGAGGTTTGGGCCGTTTCGCTAACCAGTTGAAGTTGCTGGATTTTCAGCAACGCCAATCTGGTGGGCGGTGCAGGGTTCGAACCTGCGACCCTTGCCGTGTGAACGCAAGGGAATAGGGTTCGCAGGCATTCGCACCGTAGGAAATGCCTTGTTTTCAGTCCCCGACAGACCGTAGACGTTCGCCATAGTTTTCCGTACTATTTCCGTACTGGTGAAAACATCGCCAAGCGGGGTAGGACAATGGACTTGGGAACGGTCAAGAGTCGGGACAAGTTGAAAGCCCAGCGCGAGCCGTACTGGCAACGATTGGCTGCGGGGCAATTCCTGGGCTTCCGGCCGTCGAGCATCGGCAAGGGCGGAACATGGATCGCCCGCTTCTACGATGAAGAAACGACGAAGTACCGTCTTTCTTCGCTGGGCGACTTCGGGCACCTGCCACCGAACGAGCGGTTCACTGCAGCGGCCAAAGAGGCGCGGACATGGTTCGAACACTTGGGCGGCGGGGGATCGCATAAGACGATCACTGTAAAGCAAGCGTGCGAACGGTACGCGGCCGACAACAAGGAAGCCGTGGGCCGTTTCGAGCGGTACGTCTACGGCGATGACATTGCAAAGGTCGCACTGCCAAAGCTGACCGACAAGACGCTGCGGGCTTGGCGTAAGCGTGTGGAGGCGATGCCGGCGCTGGTGGCCCGAAACGGCGGGCAGCCGATCACCCGGCCGCGTTCCCCTGCCACGATGAATCGCGACATGGTGCCCCTGCGCGCTGCATTGAATCAGGCGCTAGACGGTGGGGACGTGTTGACCGATAGGGCGTGGCGGGCCTCGCTGCGGCCGGCTGAGGCTAGCGGACGCCGGAACCTGTATCTGGACAAGGCGCAACGGCGCGCGCTGTTAGCGGCGCTACCGAAAGACGTAGCCGCATTCTGTCGTGGACTGTGCCAGTTGCCACTGCGGCCGGGGGCGCTGGCGGCGCTGCGGGTAGTCGACTATGACGGGCGCAGGTGCGAGCTTGCCATCGGCAAGGACAAGGCGGGCGGGAATCGAAAAATCCTCGTGCAAGGCGAGACAGCCGCGATGCTGGCGGAGCAAGCGAAAAACAAGTTTCCGACGCTGCCACTGTTCGCACGGGCAGACGGCAAGGCATGGGAAAGCTATATGTGGAAAGACCCGATCAAAGAAGCGGCGCTGGTCGCGAAG
>JANMAO010000234.1:0-14077 GCA_031359875.1 Lysobacter sp. | reverse complement strand
GATGCCATCGCGAAGCGTGATCGTACGTGTGAAAAAGCGGCTCAGGTCGCGCTCGTGGGTGACGGTCAATACGGTTTTGCCGTCGCCGGCCAGTGCGGCCAGAAACCCCATGACGTCATCTGAAGTTTTTGAATCCAGATTCCCAGTGGGCTCGTCGGCCACGACGATGGGCGGATCATTCGCCAAGGCGCGAGCAATGGCAGCGCGCTGCTGCTGGCCACCTGACAGGTCTGCGGGCAGCTTTCCTGCCTGGTCTGCGATGCCCATTTTCTCCAGCAGACCGAGCGCGCGCGGTCGTCGTTGCGCGGCCGGGAACGTTTTGCAAAAGTCCATGGGCAGCATGACGTTTTCGACCACGGTCAGGGTCGGGAGCAATTGGAAGAACTGAAAGACGACACCGATGGTTCGTCCCCGCCAGACAGCAAGTTCTTCTTGCGACATGCGATGAATACTGCGGTCGGCGATGCGCAGCTCGCCGGAGGATGGACCATCAATGCCCGTCAACAGGTTGATCAACGTGGTCTTGCCGCTGCCGGACTTGCCGACCACGGCGACGCACTCACCGTGCTGAATTTCAAGACTGACGTCCTTTAACGCCGAGAAGCGACCTGCGGCCACTTCGTAGTCCTTTGACACGTGCTGCAAGCGAATCAGTGCGGATTTATGGGTGTTTTGATCGGCGGCCATCGGTTGTGATCGTTCCTCTATACTCGTTTTTCCGAACATATCGTTCGGCAACGAGAAGCTGAAGAACACGACTCAGCCATTTGTTCGATTCGGAACAGTCCTCAGCGATTTGTTCAGGAACATCACATGCCCGACAAGAAATCCGACCGCCGCGTACACAGAACTCGGGAATTGCTGCTCAACGCCTTGGTGTCCCTACTCATGGAGCGGGGCTATGAAAAGCTCACGATTCAGAACTTGCTCGATCGGGCCGGGGTTGGCAGGGCAACTTTCTATGCGCACTTTCAGGGCAAGGAGGAGCTGTTGTGTTGCAGCATCGCTCGCTTGCGCGCGGCCCTGGACAGCCAATGGAAATCGGCTGCGATACCCAAGGCAAATCCAGCGGGACGACTTGGCTTCACCCTTGGTTTTTTCCAACACCTGGAAAGCCATCGTCGTCTCTACCACACCACTATCGGCCGCGATACCGAGTGGACAGTCGAATTGCACATGCAGCGCATGCTCAGAGAGATAGTGCGCGAGGATCTTGATCGTACGCACAAGGGACGAGCGGACGCAGCGGCACTGGACTTGGCTGGCCGCTACGTCGTCGGCACGTTATGGGCGATCGTGGTTTGGTGGATGGAGAGCAAAAAGCCATTGCCGCCTGAAGAGGTCAATCTGATATTTCAGCGACTTACATTCCATGGTCTCGATGCAACGATCGGCGCTGAGCTATGACGCGCATCCTGGGTGCGATCCGATATCTGACCACGTTTAGGATGTCTTGAAGACCGCAAAGCCCAATGATGGGTTCTTCGTTTCGATGAAGTGCTGAGGCCAGACCGCACTGACCTATAGCGCGGCGGCACCTCGCCCCGAACGTCGTCGACCGTGGCCTGCGCGTCCCCCGAGACCAGCACGTGACGACGAAAACCTCTATTTGTCCGATGGCTTGATGGTAGTCAGCCCAAGGCTTTCCCAATCCTGCATGCCGCCGCGATACCAGAGGATCTTGTGCGCCGGATAGCCGATTTTCAGCAAGCCATTGATCATGGTCGATGACTGTCCACACCACGGACCATTGCAGAACATCGCCAACGTCTTGGCGCTATCGAAATCCCAGAAATTATTCCGCTGCTTGGCGCCAAGTTGGTTTTCCAGAATTCCTTGCACCGCGGCTGGATCCGACTTGCCGATGTCAAGGGTGTCCCAAGGGATGTTCACGGTCCCGGGGATGATGCCTTTTTCCACCCATGCCGGCGTACGTGAATCGACCACCATCATGGTGGTGTCACCGTCGCCTATTTTCTTGAGGCAGTGCAATACTTCGAGTTCAGCAATCGTTGTCACACCAGGCGCCAACGCGATGGGCTGGATGCAGAATGGCGGGCATTTGCGGGAGGTCTTGGCGAACTCCGGAATCACCATGTTGTTCTGATCCTGATTGCGCAGGATCGTGACCTTCCGGCCAAGATGCACTACACCGACCGATGCCAGGACGGCGGTGATGTTCACTTCCAGGGCCGGCCCCGCCACTTGTTCGGCCGGCAACGCAGGCGACTGGTGGTTCTTCATGAATTTCTCCCGAAAATGAAGCTTTTAGGCTGCCCCGAGATGGCCACCTATATCGTCTGCATCAGGCTGCGCTGACGCGATGATTCACCATCATTCCCTGGTCTTCATGCTCCAGGTTATGACAGTGAAATAGGTACGTCTGATCGCCTTCATACTCATTGGTGAAATCAACCGCGATGCGTACAGTCTCTCCGGGCCAAACCAGAATCGTGTCCTTCCATCCCAGATCGGTAATCAGGCGGCCGCTCGCATCCTGGGCCAGCTTGCGCACCTGACTCGGGCTATCGCGACGGTTGACGACCTGGAACGAAAAGCCATGCATATGCATCGGGTGCGGCATGCTCATTTTTGCGTTCTGGATGTCCCATAGCTCAACGGTGTTGTTACGGCTCTGGATCGGATAGCTGTCCAGGTTGAAGCTTTCACCATTGATCAACCAGCGCATGCGCTGCATCGCCAGGCTTATGTTGCGCACAATCGCATCGCGGGTATCGATGCGTGCAATGTTCGAAAGAGTGGGCGGTGGGCTGGCTGGCGTGGCCGCGCCCTGACGGGTGACGGCGAGTTTCATGATCTCGAATTCGGCGCCGAGCGCAAGGCTCGAGCCACCCATCCCCCCCATGCCAGACATACCTCCCATTGCCCCACCCATGCCGGACATCATTTCGTCCTCCATCGCATCGAAGGCGAGACTCTTGAGCAAAACTTCATCGTCGGCGCGCAAATGGCTTGCATCAAACAGGATATCCACGCGCTCGGCCGGCGCCAGGAAGACTTCCTGCGCGGTGTACGGCCGATCAAGCAAGCCGCCGTCGGTCCCTATGATCGAATACGGCAGCATTTTGCCGCGATGCATGAAAGCAAGCTTGTAGATACGGGAGTTCGAACCATTGAGGATGCGAAACCGATACAGGCGATTGGCGATGTCCAGTTGCGGTTGCGCCGTAAGGTTGACCATGATCGTGTCGCCAAGCTGGCCCATCATCCTCTGCTGCATCGAATTGCCTGCATAGGTCAGTTCGCCACTGCTGTTGAATTGCTTGTCCTGAATCAGCAAGGGAAGTTCATTTGTCCCGGGCTCAAGCTGCAGCGTCTTGCGCAATGCGGCCTCATCCTCATCTTCAACCATGAAAATGCCCGCCAGGCCCGAATAGGCCTGCTTGGCGGTGCGATTGAGGGCGTGCGTGTGATACCAATACATACCGCTGCGATTCGTCACGGTAAAGGCATAGTCATAGCGCTTGCCGGCTGAGATCGTGGTGCGCGGATGGCCGTCCATTACCCCCGGCAAGTGCAATCCATGCCAATGGATGATCGTCGGTTCATCCAACCCATTTTGCAGACGGGCGTTGAACTGCTTGCCCCGCTGGACGCGCACGATTGGATTCTGGTAAGTCTTGCCGCCGTATTGCGCTTCATACACCAAAAAAGGTGACTGCTTACCCTGGATCAATGGCAATGCGGTAGATCGGGCAGTGAGTGTCAGCAGCGCGCCGGCCATATCGAGTACGCCCAATGGGCCGCTGTTGCCGGGGATAAACAAGGGCGCGTAGCGCGCTGCGGCTGCCTCCACCGACGCCGTTCCCACCGAGTCGTTCTGACTGGCGTGAGTCGCGTATCTATACAAATAGCGCCCACCCAATATGCCAGCCGCGGATGCGGCGACATACCGTAAAAATTTACGCCTTTCCATGCTGGTCTCTCTGTTTTTGACTCGGCAGCGCCAGGCAAACTTGTTGCGAACCTGCATTCCGCCCCGCCAGGGCGGCGCAGTGCCAGCACACGCGCGTATACGACCTCAAAGCCTGCGCCTGACGATCAGGGGACGGAGCCATAGCCCGCGGCCTGCAATTCCTCACGCTTGGTCAATGCGGACAGGGTCAACCGTACTCCGGGTCCCACATCGGCGGCCGTGAAGCCCTGGTGTCCCAGCGCCTGGCCGCACACGAACAACTCCACTCCCGCCGCATGCAGTTGGGCGATCAGTTTGGCGTCGGGGTTGGCGTGTCCGAATTTTCTGGCGTACGCCGCATCCGACAACGCCAGCGGCGTGCCTTTCCCATGCAGCAGGATCGCCATGCGTACCTTGTCCTCCGGCACGCCTGCCATGGCGTAAAGGTTCAGTGCGCGTGCGGCGACGTCGAGATGGCGATTGGTGCCCTCGGTCGTCGTGGCATCGTCACTGATATCCACCAGCAGGCGATGCACGGCGCTGGCAGATGGCATCTGCGCAGAGGCATCCACGGGCAGCACGCCACCGGCGCCATGGATGCGTGGAAACAATAGCGTTGGCTTGACCGCGATCGTCGATACGGCTGGCGCCTTTGTGCCCGTATCGCTGGCATGGACTTGCGCCACGCCCGAAAGCAGCATCAACAAGGACAGGATCGTGCGCCGCATGAACGCCCGCGTCGATACCGTGCCAATCGCGTCGCGCAAGGTGCGATCAAGCGACATCATCGATGATCTCCTTCATCACGCGCTCGACCTCGACGGCGGCAGCCGCGATCGCGGGATCCTGTGAAACCAGGGAGAGCAAGCCGGTTGGAGGCACCATGCCGATCAGCGTCTTGCCCTTGTCTTCGTAGATCGAGATGCGACAGGGCAGGACCATGTTGAGCGACATATCGACGCTGAGCACCTCACTGGCCTGCTTCGGGTTGCACACTTCCAGCACCCGGCACTCATTGGGAAGCTCGAAGCCCTTTTCACTGAGCGTCTTGCGGAAGTCGTAGCTATGCAGCAATCCAAATCCGTGTTGCTTGATCGACGCTTCCATGTCCTGGAAGGCGCGATTCACTGATTTCGATGTCTGTCTGGTGTAAAGCATCATGTTTCTCCGGTGATGACTGCGAGGGACAAGGCCAGCGAAACGGCATGTCACGCGAGCCGACTGCCGTCCCTGGGTGACGCACTACGAGAGTGCGATGTGACGAGCTTCGTTTTGTCGAGGCGTGCCTTCTTGATGCGCCGCGCAGAGCAGGGCCAACGGCCATCGCACGGTCACGGGTGCTCCGCGCTGTCATCCCTGCGGACTTTGCGCCATTTCGTCGCAGTACTCACGCAGATGCGGCGGAAGTCCGACGGGGCAAACGCCGCAGGCACGGTTGCCGGGCACGGCGTAATCGATGAATTTCGGGTACGGCAGGTTCAACCCGGCCATGAGTTCGACGAACGCTTCGATCGTGCGGTCGCCGCCGAGCCGGGGATTGCGGGTGCGCTCCTGTCCGATGCTGGAAACACGCCGCCCCTTGTAGTCATGGGCGGGGTACACGAGTGTCTCGTCCGCGAGCTTGAACAGCTTTCCGCGGACGCTGGCGTAGAGCATGCGCGAATCACCACTCTGGAAATCGGTACGGCCGCAGCCGTCGATCAGCAGCGCATCGCCGGTAAATACCCGGTCGTCGGCGCCAATCGCAAAATGGTGGTCGGTATGCCCCGGCGTGTGCATCGGGTCGAGCTGGATGCTGCCTATTTGCAGCGGCACTCCGTCGGCCATGGTCAGGTCCGTGCACGGCAGGGCGTCGAGTTCGGGGAGCACGATGCGACTACCGGCCTCACGCTTCAGGATCGACGCGGAGGTGAGGTGATCGGCGTGGATGTGCGTATCGATCGTCATCGTCAGGCGTAAGCCCAGTTCGTTGACGACCTGGAGATCGCGCTGCCACGCTGGCATGACCGGATCGATCAGAATCGCTTCCCCGGTGTCGGGACACCCGACGAGGTAGGTGAAAGTCGAGGAAACCGGCTCGAATAGTTGGCGGAAAATCATGGCTGCACGTCCGTGGCTGTCAGGTCCAGGGGCTGCTGGGACAGCAGATCGGTCACGGTAGGTTCCAGCCCGGCCAAGCCGGCGGAGCGCCCGGCCGCCAGCGCCTGATCGATGGATGCGCCACGCACGAACCCCTGCTCGAGCGCGACGAGTGCACCGACCCGGTTGGCACTCGCGCAATGGATGAGCGTGTCCCCTTCGGTACGCGCTTCGGCCAGCGCCTGCGAGAAACGGCCCACCGTGTGCCGATCCAGGTCCGCCGCGCCGGCCACCGGAATCGACACGTAGCGAAGCCCCAGCCTTGCCGCCTCCGCGCGCTCATCGAATGGAATCGGTTCGTCTGGATGGCGCAGGTTGATGACCGTGCGCACACCCCGGCGGGCCAGGTCTGCCAGTTCGTCCGGCGTGGGTTGTCCTGCGCTGTAGAGGCCAGGTTCGAACGATCGGATGTCAGTCATCAGTCAGGTCTCCGGCGATCATTGGATCGCGCCGCGGGTTGTGCGACATCAGAAGAGGCCGAGCGCGAGCGCGCTGCGGTAGAGCATGTACACCGCCACGACCGCGATCAGCCCTGCCAGCACGAGGTTGAGCATCCCCTTGCGGGCGGACAGGCGCGCGGCTACGCGTCCGCCGAGCAGGCCGCCGACGGCGCCGCCCGCGACAAAAACCGCCGCGAGCGGCCAGTTGATGAAACCCGAGTGGGCATAGCTGAGCGCCGTCGTCAGGCCGAACGCTGTGACGGCGAGGAGGGAGGAGCCCACCGCAAACAGGATCGGCATCCCGGTCGACGCCATCAGGCCCGGGACCACGAGAAAGCCACCGCCGATGCCGAAAAAGCCGGACAGCAAGCCCGTTGCGCCGCCCGCGGCCATCAGCCTGGGGGCGTTCGCCCGATTGAGGACAACGGCGGCGTCCCCTTCCGCGCCTCGCGCCCGCAACATCAGCCCCGAGACGACGAGCATCAGCAGGGCGAACAGCGCAAGCAGCTTTTGTCCGTCCATGGCCTTGCCGAACATCGAACCGATCAGCGCACCCGCCACGCCCGTCGCGGCGAAGACACTCGCGCAGCGCCACTTCACGTTCTGATTACGGGCGTGGTGGGCCAGGTTGAGCGCGGCGTTCGCCGCCACCGCAAGCGCACTCGTGCCAATCGCGACGTGGGGATCCGATACGCCCACCAGGTAGACCATGAGGGGGACGGCCAGGATGGACCCACCGCCGCCGACCAGGCCCAGCGTGAAACCGACCGCACTGCCGGCACCGGCTCCCAGCAGATATTGCGCGGTTGTCATCATGTGTTCTGAGTCCTCGATGAAAAAGTGCGTGCCAAGGTCGCCTTCCGGCGCGGGTCATCGCTGCGGGAGACGCTCGGCGCAGAACGCCTGGTGCAGCGCAGCCAGAACCCCCAGGGCGGGGCTTTCCGCGAGCGAATAAAAGATGGTTTGCGCCTCGCGGCGCGTCGCCACCAGACCGGCGGCGCGCAAGACCGACAGGTGCTGCGAGAGCGCGGACATCGATAGCGAGCCCGGTGCCTGGAGCTCGGTGACCGACGCCTCGCCTTCCGCCAGGCGGCAAAGCACGAGCAGTCGTGCCGGGTGCGCGAGGGACTTGAGCAGCGCGGCGGCTTCCTCAGCGTGCTGCGCCATCTCCGTGGCATCGGGCAAATCGGTGGTCATCGCGGGCATTCTGCGCCTTGACATTTATTTAGATTCGACTTAATTAGCATTAACTTTAATACATGGCAAGGCCCTGTCCAATGAGCCACTCCGCCCCCGCTCGCCCCACGGTCGAGCCCTTCTTCGACAAGGACACAGCAACGTTCACCTACGATGTTTACGACGCGGGGTGTGGAAGCGCTGCGATCATCGACCCGGTGCTCGCTTACGACGCCGCGACAGTCAGGACGTCGACGCGGTCGCATGCCGTCCTTGCGTTCGTTCGTACGCACGCACTACATGTCGAGTGGATCCTGGAAACGCATGCGCACGCCGACCATTTATCCGTGGCCGCCTACCTGCGCGAGGCGCTCAATGCGAACGTGGCCATTGGCCGCGGCATCACGAAGGTGCAGGAGCGCTTCAAGGCGCTCTTCAACTTGAAACCAGAATTCGCGACCGACGGCAGTCAATTCGACCGGCTGCTGGACGATGGCGACACCTTGCAGATCGGCACATTGCAGGCGCACGCACTCGCCACCCCTGAGCATACCGACGATAGCTTGACCTACCTCATCGGCGACGCTGCGTTCGTCGGTGATACCGTATTTGCGCCGGATACGGGGACCACGCGCTGCGATTTACCGGGCGGCGATGCTTCGAAGCTGTATCGCTCAATCCCGTCACAACTTCTCGTTGTCGGACGAGACCCGGCTGTTCCTCTGCCACGACTATCCGCCAGCGGGGTTTGCATGAGTCTCGTTTCCGGAGCGTATGTGCCCCGCGTCGATTTTCCACGCGCGTGCCTCGTGACCCCGACCTGCTCGTGGGCTTCGGTACACGTATGGGCAATGGCTGCACCAGCGGCCACGATGTCTGCGGCTGGGTATTCGATGGCGGCGCTCGCCTCCGGCGCTTTGTTCTGGCTGGGCCTCGCAGGCCTGGGCGTCGGCTCGCCCGAGGCATTCTGGTTCGTTCCCGCCATGGTGGCCGGCTTGTTGATCCATCGTGCCGTCGCGAAGCCCTGAGGCGGCGGGATTCGAGAAGCAATGGAATCCACCCGCTATCACGATGTCGCTACCGCAACTTATGTGACACTCGACTCCATGGAGTCTGATTGGGCGCTTTGATGTTCTTTGAGACAAAGTCAGTGCAATGCCATCGGCGCATGCGAACTAGTTCCAGTCGACTTCATTGCCTCGCAATATGGCGCTCCAAGCCTGTGTGTTGCAAATGAGCTCCACGTCGGCAACCCAGACTGATATGAAGCCGCGCGTCATCGCGCTCCCTTTTCTCAAGTCACCCTTTTACCCAGATGATGAGACGTCAAAGGGTTAGTCAGCAGCGGATTAGCCTGGTTGCCGGGTCGATTTTGATCGCTGTGACTCTTTTGGTAGGCGCGCTGGTCTTCTATGTCATGCAGCGCCATGCCGAATATCTACTGAGTAGTAGCCTGCAGTCGACCCTCCACAACCGCGTGGAATGGACCCAATCGGAAATTCGGGGCGGCGCCGACAGAATAGCAACGGTTGCAAATCGTCCTTTCCTGATCGACGAATTGAAACGTTCGGACGAGCACGCTGAAGGCGCCCCCCTAGATGGGTTAAATCGATATGTCATCCCGACCCTGCTCAAAACTGGACTTTCCGCGGTTGTGATTTTCAGCAAGGACGGATTCGAACTTGCTCGTGGAGGCGCTTTCACTCAACAGGCCAAGTTGACGGTACCCCTCAATCTTCCTGGGCATTCGCGACTACTGTGGAAAGACGGTTTCCTGCTGGAGTCCGCCGTAGTCGTTTTAGACGCGGGCCACCCGGTCGGCACGGTGGTCGCGGAGACACCTTTGCCCACACTGACCGCCATGTTCAAGAACGCCAGCAGACTGGGCAAGACCGGGGACCAGGCCCTTTGCGCGTCGGCCGGCACCAATATGCAGTGTTTTCCCATGACACTGCATCCCAATGTCATCACCTTGCCTAAAAGGTCGTTGAAAGGCGTCCCGTTGCCGATGACCTATGCGCTCGAAGGCGCTACAGGATTCATTGTTGCGCGCGACTATCGCCACCAGAGTGTCGTGGCGGCCTATAGCCCGGTTGGCGATCTTGGGCTTGGGATGGTGCTGAAGATGGATAGCGCAGAGTTATATGCGCCGGTCTGGAGCCAGCTTCGCTATCTGCTGCCGCTGATGGTCGGAATACTCGCTGTGGCGCTGCTGTTGTTGCGCTGGCAACTCACTCCGCTGGTCACAAGACTGGTTCGCTCAGAACGCAAAGCCCACGAAGCACTCATACAACTACATGACAGCGAAAGCCATGTGCAGGCGGTGCTGGATAACGTGGACGAAGGCATCATTACGATTTGCGACACCGGCAAAATTGAACTGTTCAATCCGGGTGCGGAACGAATGTTCGGCTATCGCAGCACGGATATGATCGGCAAGAACGTATCCATACTGATGCCGGAGCCTTATCGCGGCGAGCATGATGGCTATTTGCGCCAGTATCTGCGAACCGGCGAGGCCCGCATGATCGGCATTGAACGAGAGGTTACTGCACAGCGCAGCAACGGTGAAAGTTTTCCGATTGATCTGCGGGTTTCGGAGTTCTACCTGACGGGGCGCAGGCAATTCATCGGAACCATCCGCGAGGCCAGCCAGCGCAAGGCAGCAGAGGCAAAACTCCTGCGTCTGGCGAATCACGATGCGCTTACCGATTTGCCCAACCGGAATCTGATACAGGATCGGATCCTGCAATCTATCGCGCGCGCACACCGATCCAACGCCAAATTCGCCGTAATGTTCCTCGATCTCGATAAGTTCAAGATCGTAAACGATTCTTTCGGGCACAATACAGGCGACCTACTGCTGAAAATGGTCGCAGAACGCATCCTCGCGTGTCTGCGTGAGGAAGATTCCGTCGCCAGGCAGGGCGGCGATGAATTCATCATCCTGTTGGCAAGCCTGAGCGCTGCGGAAGATTCTGCGCTGGTAGCCAAAAATATTCTAAATGCACTGTCTAGCCCATTTTCTCTCAACGGGCAGAACTTGAGCGTCAGCGTCAGCATCGGCATCGCCATTTACCCGCACGATGGAGATCAGGTCAAAACACTTCTCAAGAACAGCGATACAGCCATGTATCATGCAAAAGAAGTGGGGCGCGGCACCTTCCAGTTCTTCGCGCCAGCGATGAATGCCATTGCTGGAGAACGATTGCTGCTGGAAAACAGTCTCAGACAAGCTATCGATCGCGCCGAGTTTGTTCTCCACTTTCAGCCACTGGTGAACATTGCGGACAGCGGTATTGTTGCAACCGAGGCGCTGGTGCGCTGGAATCACCCCCAGTTGGGGGTCATTGCCCCGAACCGATTTATTCCCGTGGCCGAAGACTCCGGATTGATCGTGCCGCTCGGTGAGTTGGTGCTCAGGAAGGCATGCGAGCAGCTCATGCAGTGGCGCGCGCAGGGGATTGATCTGCGGCGCATGGTGGTCAACCTTTCGCCACGCCAATTTCGTCAGAAGCATCTGGTGCAATCCTTCTCCCAGGTGCTCAGTCAAACCGGCGTGGATCCCCATTGGTTGGGACTGGAAATTACCGAAAGTGTCATCATGGAAAATCCGGAGGTAGCAATTGGAGTTCTCCAGGAACTGAAGTCGCTGGGCATTGAACTATCCCTCGACGACTTCGGCACCGGCTATTCAAGCCTGAGTTATCTCAAACGCTTTCCAATCGATAAGCTTAAGATTGATCAGTCATTTGTACGTGATATCACGACGGACGTGGATGACGAGGCGATGGTGGGGGCGATCATCGTGATGGCGCACAAGCTAGGCATCCGCGTGGTTGCCGAAGGTGTCGAGACTGAAGCGCAACTCGCCTTCCTTCGCGAGTATGGTTGCGACGAATATCAGGGCTACTACTTCAGCAAGCCACTGCCAGCTGACGAGTTGTATGCAAAATTAGTTGCGACGTAGCTCAACTCGTCCTGGGCGTCCTCCTTGTGGCCGGCGCCAATCGTAGGTGTCACCTAGATGTATTGATGAGCCCTCAAGACGGGCAGCAGCCCTGCCCCGCGGCATCGGTAGGCAGCGGGACTACAGCGAAGGCTGTTGTCCCTGATGTAGCGCGTGTTAGTGATCCCGTTCCGGCATAACCAAAAAGCGTGTTTGGTCAACGTCCAAGCCCCCAGAAACAGCATGCCAACGCGACGACGATTGGGAACCACCAACATGCTCAACGATAGCGACCGCTGTTGCTGGTAATCCCCCATTTTTAGCAGTTGCCAAAAGTGGAGCTAAGCGACGAGTGCCAGTTTCTGCATTGGGGTGATGCCACCGAGTGCCATGTTCGGGCGCTCGTGGTTGTAAGTCCATAACCAACGGGTGGCTGATTCCTGCGCTTGCTCGATGGATTCGAACAGGAGCTGGGCCAGCCAGTCGTAACGCACGGTGCGGTTGTAGCGCTCGACATAGGCGTTCTGTTGCGGGTTGCCCGGCTGGATGTAGTCCAGCTTGATGCCGTGTTGCTCGGCCCACTGCTGCAGCGCGCCGCTGATGTACTCGGGCCCGTTGTTGCAGCGGATCGCGCCCGGCTTGCCGCGCCATTCGATGATCCGGTCCAGCGAACGGATCACCCGTGCTGCGGGCAACGACAGGTCGACCTCGATGCCAAGCCCTTCGCGGTTGAAGTCATCCAGCACGTTGAACAAGCGGAAGCTGCGGCCGTCGCTGAGCTGACGCGCTTGTGGTTCCAGACGTGGCCCTTTACGTTGCGCAGGTGCAGATAGCACAGGCCAAAGCCCCAGTTCTTCTGGTTGTAGGTCAGCCGCACCCGCCAATCGGCGATCACTGCATTCTCATCGGACAGTTTGGCCTGGTAGCGAAAGCAGCTTTCGCTCAGGTCGAAGGTCAGGCAGGCGTGCCGGATGTGCGTGCGCCCACTGTCTAGCGCGCTTCGGGCCATCTCCCGGCGTTGAGATGGCCTCACCATTTTTTTGCCAGCGCTTCCTTCAGCAACTCTGCGCTGAGCTGGGCATCGACGTACATCTTCTTCAGGCGCCGGTTCTCATCCTCCAGCTCCTTGAGCCTGGACATCATCGAGACGTCCATGCCGCCGAACTTGCTGCGCCACTTGTAGAAGCAGGCCGCGCTGATGCCGTGTTCCCGCGCTCGGCTTGCTTGAGCACACCGATGATCTGGCTGGGGGAGTAGTGCCGGGCGAACCGGGCAATCGGGGCCAACCCTGCAAAAGCAAAACGCCTGAATAGCTAGGCTACGCGGGCGTTTCGTGGTGAATCCGGGCAGCGGTGCGGCTTGCCGGAAACTGCCTCTGGTGCCGGAAATAGGAATCGAACCTACGACCTACGCATTACGAATGCGCCGCTCTACCAACTGAGCTATTCCGGCGTGGACGCGAAGTGTAGGTAGGGCGGGCGACCGGGTCAATGAATCCTCGTCAATAGGCCCCGGTCAATCAATCAGTTGGACCCGCAGCTCCCGGGGCAGCGCAAACACCATGTCCTCGGGCTTGCCGTCCAGTTCGCGGACGGAGCCGGCGCCGAGCTCGTGCAGGCGTTCGATGACGCCGCGCACCAGCACCTCGGGCGCGGACGCGCCGGCACTCACGCCGATGTGCTTGCGGCCCTGCACCCAGCGCGGGTCGATCTCGATGGCACCGTCAATCAGGTGCGCTTCGACGCCCTCGCGTTCGGCCAGTTCGCGCAGCCGATTGGAATTGGAGCTGTTGGGCGACCCGACGACCAGCACCAGGTCGCATTCCTTTGCCAACTCACGGACCGCATCCTGGCGGTTTTGCGTGGCGTAGCAGATGTCGTCGTTGCGTGGTCCCTGGATCGCAGGAAATTTCCGCCGCAGCGCCGCGATGATGTCGCGGGTGTCGTCGACCGAGAGCGTGGTCTGCGTCGTGTAGCCGAGATTTTCGGGTTGGCCGACGACGAGTTTGGCGACGTCGTCCAGGTCCTCGATGAGGTGGATGTGCCCGGTCCCGGCCTCGTTACGCCACTGCCCCATCGTGCCTTCCACTTCGGGATGGCCGGCATGTCCGACCAGCACCATGTCGCGGCCGGCGCGACATTGCCGCGCGACTTCCAGATGCACTTTGGTCACCAGCGGACAGGTGGCGTCGAACACCTTCAGCCCGCGCTTGGCCGCCTCGCTGCGCACAGCCTGTGAAACGCCATGCGCGCTGAAGATCACGGTCGCACCGTCGGGAACCTCGTCCAACTCCTCGACGAAGATCGCGCCGCGATGTTTGAGGTCGTCGACCACGTAACGGTTGTGCACGACTTCATGGCGCACGTAGATCGGCGCACCCAGGGTTTCGAGCGCGCGCTTGACGATCTCGATCGCGCGATCGACGCCGGCGCAGAAACCGCGAGGATTGGCGAGGAC
>JANMAO010000220.1:0-3544 GCA_031359875.1 Lysobacter sp. | reverse complement strand
ACGAACTCCTCGCCACCCAGGCGCCCGAGCGCGTCCGCATCGCGCGAGTGATCGCGGAGAAGCTTCGCCATGCCGACCAGCACATCGTCGCCCACTGCATGGCCGTAGGTGTCATTCACCCGCTTGAAGTGGTCGATGTCGAGCATGATGATCGACACCTCGACCTCGTGTTGCCGGGCGCGGACCAGTTCTTCGTCGAGCAACTGGTCCAGCTTGCGCCGGTTGTACAGACCGGTCAGCTTGTCGGTCACCGCAAGCACTTCGAGCAGCCGGTTCTTTTCGACCAGTTCTTCGGTGCGCGCGGCGACGATCTCCTCCAGCTCGGCGTTCATGCGCCGCAACTCTTCGTTCTGGCGGATCAGGCCACGCTCCTGCCAGTACGCGCGGATGGCCGCGCGCACGGTCAGCACGATGTCGTCGTTGAGAAAGGGCTTCTCGAGGAAGCGGTACAGGTTGGCGTCGTTGATGGCGCGCTTCACCCCCGACATGTCGCTCTGCCCGGTGAGCAGGATCTTGACCGTGTTCGGGGATCGTTCGTGCAGCTGCACCAGCAGCTCGTCACCGCGCAGCCCCGGCATCATGAAGTCTGAGATCACCAAGCCCAGTTCGCTGCCCTGCGCGCGAAGCTCGGCTTCGATCTCGAGCGCCTCCTCGCCGCTTTCGGCGAACTCCACCTGCAGCTCTGATCCGAAATGTGTCGACAGCATGCTGCGGAGCGCGCTGAGCACGGTCGAATCGTCGTCCACGCACAGGATGATGCTGGTCTCGTCCAAGTCGCACCGGGGGTCTGTCAGCGCTCTTTTATACATCGAAGCAGCCGGATCAGGGCGGATAATCAATGAGGAGAGTGCCGTTCCCGGGGAGTTGCCGGCGAGGCGCCCACTAACTATCCGAGCTCCCGAGGTGGCAATGACCGACCGCATGCCCGCCGCGTTCCTGGGACACGGCAGCCGGATGAGCACGCTCGAGCGCAATCGCTACACGGAGGCCTGGCGTGCCTTTGGCGCCTCGGTGCCGCGCGCCCGCGATCCTCATGCTGTCGGCGCACTGGTACGTCAATGCGATCGCGGTGACGGCGATGCCCCGGCCGCGCATCATCCACGACTTTTTCGGGTTCCCGCAGGCCCTGTTCGACGTCCAGTATCCGGCGCCCGGCATGCCGGAACTCGCTTAGGAGGTTGCGGACGCCGTGCAGCCGGACCACGTCGGCGCCGACGCCGGAGCATTTCCTGCCGTTTCTCTACATCGCCGGGTTCGGCGCGCAGGCGGGCACGCCGCTGTAGGTGCTCATCGACGGCTATGCTTATGGCTCGTGGTCGATGACGTCGTTCACCGGCGACGGCCCACGTCGCGTAGCGGACGCCACGCTGGAAGGCGCGCCCGCATTGGGCAGCGACGCGCCGCCGGAAGACACGAACATCTGATCGGGACGCCGCCGGCCGCACATCGGAGATCCGCATGACCCACGATGATTTCGAACCTCTGCTCGCCCGCGCCCATGCGCATGCCAGTGACTTCCTGCGCGATCTGCCGCAGCGTTTCGTCGGCGCCCGCGCCGGTCGCGAGGAGATGATCGCTGCGTTGGACCAGCCGCTGCAGCAAGGTGGCGAGGATGCCGCCGCGGTGCTCGACCTGCTCGCGGCGCATGCCGAGCGCGGTGCTTCGGCCTGTGCCGCGCCGCGCTACTTCGGATTCGTGATCGGCGGTTCGCTGCCGGTGGCGCTGGCCGCCGACTGGCTGGTGTCGACCTGGGACCAGAACGCCGGCATCCACGTCATCTCGCCGCTCGCCGCGGCGCTGGAGGAGATTGCGGCGCGCTGGCTGCTCGATCTGTTCGACCTGCCGCGCGACAGCGGCGTCGGTTTTGTCACCGGCTGCCAGATGGCGCACTTCACCTGCCTGGCGGCCGCGCGCCACGGCGTACTGCGCAGGACGGGTTGGGATGTCGAGGTCGAAGGACTCAATGGCGCGCCGCGCATCCACGTCGTCGCCTCGGGAGAGGCGCATGTCACCGTCGACGTCGCGCTGCGGTATCTGGGCATCGGCACGCGCGCACTGGTCCGCGTCGAAGCCGATGCACAGGGCCGCATGCGCGCCGACCGCCTGCGCGAGGTGCTACCGACGCTGGAGGGCCCGATCATCGTCTGCGCGCAGGCCGGCAACGTGAACACCGGCGCCTTCGACCCGCTGCGCGAGATCGGCGAACTTGCGCGCGCCCATGGCGCGTGGCTGCACGTCGACGGCGCCTTCGGCCTGTGGGCGCGGGCAAGCGCCAACCCGGACTTGTGTGAGTCCGCCGATGGCATCGAGCTGGCCGATTCCTGGGCCACTGATGCGCACAAGTGGCTCAACGTGCCGTACGACAGCGGCGTGGCGATCGTGCGTCATGCGGAGGACCACCGCGCTGCGATGACCTCGACCGCGGCCTATCTCGTCCAGACCGGCGGCGCCGAGCGCGACGCTGTGGACTGGGTGCCCGAGTTCTCGCGTCGCGCGCGTGGCATTCCGGTGTACGCAGCGCTCCGTGCACTCGGCCGCGATGGCGTTGCCGATCTGGTCGATCGCTGCTGCGCGCGCGCCCGGCAGTTCGCCGATCTGCTGTCGGCGGAGCCTGGCGTCGCCATCCTCAACGATGCGGTCCTCAACCAGGTGCTGGTGCGCTTCGGCGACGACGATGTGCTTACGCGCGATGTCGTTGCCGGTGTGCAGGCCGACGGGACGTGCTGGGCCAGCGGCACCACTTGGCACGGTGTCGCCGCCATGCGCCTCTCGGTGTCGAACTGGGCTACCAGCGAGGACGACGTTGCCCTGAGCGCGGAGGCGATCCTGCGGGTTTACCGCAGCCTGCGCGGCAAACGCTGAGCAATCAGTTGACCGTATCGAGGCGTCTGCGCATCGCCATCGTCAGGCAGAAAGGGACGGACGGAATCAACCGGGCTTGATTCCGTCCGTTTCCTTTTGATGTTGGCTGGTGTCGCCCTGGATACGCTGCACGCGTTTGCGGTACTCCTTCACGTTGTCGCCAGGAATGCGCGTTTCCCGGGTGCCCTTCACCTCGTCCACTTTCTTGGCTGTTGCGGCAGCTGTTGGAGAACCGGCAGGTCGGGCGTGCACTCGCCGTGCCGCGATTGGCCACTGCCAACGTTGCCTTGGGTGAATTGCAGCACGATCATGGCCAGCGGCTGCAGCGGGTAGATGCCGACATCACCAACGAAAACGACCTTGCGCAGCTGGCGGAGGCGACGCGAGCGGTCGACGCGCTGCACCTGGTGATCAACGCCGCGGGCATCCTGCACGACGCCGCGCTTGCGCCTGAAAAAACGATCGAACAAGCCAGCAGGTCATCGCTCGAGCGCGTGTTCGCGCTCAACGCCTTCGCCCCCTTGCTGCTTGCGAAGGTGCTGCTGCCGCAACTGTGCCGCGGTCAACCCGCGGTATTCGCGTCGCTGTCGGCTCGCGTGGGGTCGATCGGCGATAACCGCGCCGGCGGCTGGTACGCCTATCGTGCTTCCAAGGCGGCGCAGAACCAGTTGCTGAAGACCTT
>JANMAO010000169.1:0-4753 GCA_031359875.1 Lysobacter sp. | reverse complement strand
CTCGGCGCGATGCAGGCGATGATGTTCGCCGAGGCGTTGTTCCTTGATACCGCGCACCAGATGCCGTTGCCCACCCGCGACTTCCTGCGCTGGGTCACCTTCCTGGTGGCGTCGCCGGTGGTGTTCTATTCCGGCTGGCCGTTCCTCGCCGGCGCCTGGCGCGAGCTGCGCCATCGCCGCCTCGGCATGGACACGCTGATCGCCGGCTCCACGTTGCTCGCCTACTTCGCCAGCCTGGCCGAGACCGTGCGCGGCGGCCCGCATGTCTGGTTCGATGCGGCCGTGATGTTCGTGTTCCTGCTGCTGGTCGCGCGCATGCTGGAGCAGCGCGCGCGCGGCATCGCCAGTGCGCAGGTCGATGCATTGGCACGGGCGCGGCCCGCCTTCGCTACGCGCGAGCTCGGCGACGGCGCTCGCGAATCAGTGCCGCTGTCGGCGCTGCGGGTCGGTGATATCGCCTGCATGGCCGCCGGCGAAGTGTTGCCCGCCGACGGCCTGCTGCTCGATGCCCATGCGCGTTTCGAGGAGGCACTGCTGACTGGCGAATCCAGTCCGGTCGACAAGACTCTCGGCGATCGCGTCTTCGCTGGCACGCTGTGTCGCGAGCGTCCAGCCCGCGTGCAGGTGACCGAAGTCGGCAGTGCCACGCGCCTGTCGCAACTGACGGCGCTGGTCGAACGCGCGCAGGCGCACCGGCCGGCGCTGGCACAACTCGCCGACCGCGTGGCGAGCCGCTTTGTCGCTGCCCTGCTGCTGGTCGCCGCGGCGACATGGCTGGGCTGGCACTGGTACGACCCGGCGCGCGCGTTCGAGGTGACGTTGGCCTTGCTGGTGATCAGCTGCCCGTGCGCGCTGTCGTTGTCGGTGCCGACGGTACTCGCGACCGCACACGGCGCGCTGGCCCGCGCCGGCATCCTCGCGGTACGCCCGGAAGCACTGGAACGGCTCGCGCGCGCCAGCGATGTCGTATTCGACAAGACCGGGACGCTCAGCGACGGGCATCCGGTGCTAGCCGAGGTTGAAACGTTTGACGGATTCGATCGCGAACAGGCACTGCGCATTGCCGCGGCGCTGGAGCGCGATAGCGGCCATCCGTTGGCGGTCGCGTTCGTGCGTGATGACATCGTGGCCGCGACGCAGGTTGAAAGTGTTCCCGGCGCAGGCGTCCGCGGCCGCATCGATGGCATCGAATGGCGTCTGGGCCACGCGGCATTCGCGGCCGGTCGCGCAGACGATGACGGTCTGTGGCTGGGAGACGGCACGCAAGCCGTCGCCCGCTTCACTGTGCGCGAATCGCAGCGCGCCGATGCGGTGCAGGCCGTGGCGGCGCTGCGCGGGCTGGATCTCGCCATCCACCTGTCGAGCGGCGATGCGGTCGCGGCGGTGACGCGCTTCGCCGCGAGCATGGTTATCGAGGATGCAAGAGCGCGGCAGACGCCGGAGGACAAGCTGGCGATGGTCCGCGCGCTGCAGCAACGCGGGCATGTGGTCGCGATGATCGGTGACGGCCTCAACGATGCGCCGGTGCTTGCCGGCGCCGACGTCTCGATCGCGATCGGTGCAGGTGCCGTACTCGCGCAACGGGCCGCGGATTTCGTCCTGACCGGACAGTCGCTGCTGCGCATTCCCGAAGCGATCGCGATTGCGCGTCGCAGCCAGCGCGTGATCCGGCAAAATCTTGCCTGGGCACTGGGCTACAACCTGCTGGCGATACCGCTTGCCATGGCCGGCCAGGTCACACCATGGATTGCGGCGCTAGGCATGGCACTGTCGTCGCTGATCGTCACCGCCAATGCGTTGCGTTTGAGCCGGAGGGCAGCACCATGATCATCCTGTTGCTGCTGGTCCCGCTCAGCCTGGTGCTGCTCGGCGCGGCGATCTGGGCGTTCGTGTGGGCCGTACGTCGCGGTCAGTTCGACGACCTGGACACACCTGCACTCGATATCCTCGCCGACGATCCGCACGACCCACCAATCCGACACGCAGACCATGTCGATTGACTGGCTGACGCTGGGCGCCGCGTGGCTGGCCGGCCTGATGGGCGGCGTGCATTGCGCGGCGATGTGCGGCGGCATCGCGACCGGATTCTCGGCCATGGGCGGGCCACGTCCAAGTTGGCGCCAGGCGCTCGAACCCAACCTCGGCCGCGTGCTCGGTTACACCATTGCCGGCGCAATCGCGGGCGCCTTCGGCCACGGCATCGTCCGCGTCGCCGGTAACGACTGGCTGGCTTTGGGATTGCGCGTAGCGGTCGGCGCGGTGTTGGTGGTGACGGCGTTGCGCCTGCTCGATCGCAAAGGCCGGCTGTCGTTCCTGTCGCGCACCGGCGATGGGTTGTGGCAAACGCTGCGCCCATTGCAGCGGCGCCTGTTGCCGGCCAACACCAGCGGCCGCCGGCTCGCACTCGGCATGCTGTGGGGCTGGATGCCGTGCGGGCTGAGCACGACGTTGCTTACTGCCGCGTGGTTGCAGGCCGATGGATTCCACGGCGCGGCGACCATGGCCGCATTCGGACTGGGGACGTTGCCGGTGATGCTGCCGCTAACCTGGTCGGGGGCGCGCATCGGCCAGCGGCTGCAACGCGGCGGCTGGCGAACCGGCGCGGGATTGCTGGTGCTGGCAGCGGGAGTGCTGACGATGACCGCGCCGTGGCTGATGCAGGCGCCGGCGCTGCATGGCGTCCTCAGCGCGTTGGGCTGTCGCTCGCTGCCGACCTGAGCCGAACCTGCTTCAGCGCGGGACGCGACCCTTGGTCGGCGCAATGCTGGACGACGCAACGCTGGACGACGCAACGAGCGCTTCATGTCCGTGCGCCATTCGATCGAGTTCGGCCCCGTCAAGGATTTCCACCCGCCGCCCCGCAGTCGCGATCACGCCGTCCTCCTGCAATCGCGCGAAGCCGCGACTGACGGTTTCAATCGCAAGCCCGAGGAAACGTGCGATGTCCTGGCGGCTCATCGGCAACTTGAAATCTGTCCCCGACTGGCCGATGTGCACCAGGCGCTCACCCAAGCTGTGCAGGAACAGCCCGATCCGTTCGCTGGCCTGTTTGCGCACCAGCATTTCCATGTGGTCGTGATCGCGGTCGCCACTTTGCCCGATCACCCGCATCAGCTGATGTTGCAAACTCGGCAATTGCGCCGCGACGCTGGACAGCTCCTCGAACGGCACTTCGCACACGTTGGCGGTGCTCAGCGCGATCGCTTCACAGCGGTGAACCCCGGAACCCAGCGCGTCGAGCCCGATCAGTTCGCCCGGGAGATGGAACGCGAGTATCTGCTCCTCGCCGTCCTCGGTGATGGTGATGGTCTTGAACGCGCCATTGCGTGCGACGTAGATCGCCCGCAGCGGATCGCCCAGCCGGAACAACCGCTCCCCTCGCTCCACCGGACGGCGGCGCTTGACGATCTCGTCCAGCTGCTGCATTTCCGAGGCATGGATGCCCGCCGGCAAACACAACTGCTGCAGCGAGCATTGCGAGCAGCCGCGGCGAAGCTGGTCGAGATCGATCACGGGCGGCATGGACATGGCGCATGGTGTCACGGACGCCGAGCCGCAGCCTTCACGGAAAAGGCTGGCATTTGACCTTGATCAAGGCGCCGGGCATCCGCGGGCTCTAGCCTGCAGCCATGAGCACGCTGCCCCGACTCGACTCCGACCTGTTGCGCCGCTACGACCGGCCCGGCCCGCGCTATACCTCGTACCCGACCGCGCCGCAGTTCTCCTCGTCGTTCACGGAGGTGCAGCTGCGCGAGGCGGTGATCGCCAGCAACGGCGACCCGATCCCACGCCGGCTCTCGCTGTACGTGCACGTGCCGTTCTGCATGAGCCCGTGTTTCTACTGTGGCTGCAACCGCATCATCACCCGCGACCTGTCGCGCTCCGGGCCCTATCTGGCGCGCCTGTACCGCGAGATCGACCTGACCGCGGCATTGTTCGACCGCGACCGTGAAGTGATCCAGCTGCATTTCGGCGGCGGTACGCCCAACTTTCTCTCGCCGGCGCAGCTTCGGGAAGTCGTCGACTGCCTGCGCCGGCATTTTTTATTCTCGGCCTCGACCGATCGCGACCTGTCGATCGAACTGGATCCCCGATTCACCCAACCTGCCGATATTGCCGAACTCGCCACGATCGGCTTCAATCGCGCCAGCCTGGGCGTGCAGGATTTCGATCCCGAGGTGCAGGCCGCGGTCAACCGCATCCAGGGCGTCGAGGAAACGCGTGCGGTCGTCGAGGCATGCCATCGACATGGATTCCGCTCGGTCAATATCGATCTGATCTACGGTTTGCCGAAACAACACGCGGATGGATTCGCGCGCACGCTCGACACCGTGATCGACATGCGCCCCGATCGCGTTGCCGTCTACGGCTATGCGCACCTGCCGGAACTGTTCAAGGCGCAGCGTCAGATCGACGCTGCGGACCTGCCCGACGCCGAGACCAAACTGTCGCTGCTGCAACTGGCCATCGACAAGCTCACGCACGCCGGTTACGTCTACATCGGCATGGATCACTTCGCCCTGCCCGACGACGACCTCGCGCAGGCACAGGCGCGCGGTGGCCTGCACCGCAATTTCATGGGCTACACCACCCATGCCGACAGCGACCTGATCGGCCTGGGCGTGAGCGCGATCAGCCACATCGGTGACAGCTACAGCCAGAACCCGCGCGACCTGCCGAGCTGGCAGATGGCGATCGACGAAGGCCACCTGCCGGTGTTCCGCGGCATGCAGCTGAGCGAGGACGACCAGCT
>JANMAO010000141.1:0-7245 GCA_031359875.1 Lysobacter sp. | reverse complement strand
TCTTGACGCTGTAAGCGCGCAGCCGGTCCAACGAAAGTTGCTGCGGCGTCCATTGGGCGGACTGCGATTCGGACAGCCGCGGCAGTCCGTGGGCGAGGTCGAATGCGGCCCAACGACTCATCTCGCCGGGCGACTGCGATGTTGCGTTGCCGCCAATGCGTAAGGTGCGCTCTCCGCCCTCACCAGCGAAATCGAGTTCGACCCAGGTCACCGCATCGCCCGCGAAGCTGCTACCGACGGCATGCATCGGCTTCGCGAAAGCACCGCTGACAGGAAGATCGGGAGGCGCCGCGATCACGACCTTGCTGCGAAACACGAATCGCTGCAGCTGGATTGCAAATGCCGCCGCATCGGAGTCTGGCAGCAGCAGCCATATCGCTTCCGTGTCTAGCTTGAGCAGCGCGAACAGCACGACGACGCGCCCTTTCGGGGTCAGCCATCCATTCCATTGCCAATGGCCTGGCGCCAGCGCGGCGACCTCGTTCATGAATTGCGCCTGCGCAAAGGCCGTCGCATCGCGACCACAGAGGGTCAGCACATGCTGGTCCGGCAGGGCGAAGGCGAGGTCCAGAACGGGCTGCGGGTTGTCGGACATGGGGCAGAGACTTAGACTTGTGCGGCTGTGAATACGACGATGATAGGCGATACCGCTCCCACGCCCGCTGCTTCGGACGTAGCCGTTTCCGCTCCGGAAACCGCGCCGCCCCCGGCCGCGAAGGAAATCGGTGGCCGCGACGGCCCTGATCCGACGCGCTACGGAGATTGGGAAAAGAATGGTCGCTGCATCGATTTCTAGGCTTCGGGATTTTCTTCTTCGCTCCATTGTCCACCTGCGGTGTTTGCACCGCACCAACCACAAGGACGAGTCGCACCGATGACGACCCGCGAACGATCACCAGCAAAGCCGCAGGCAAGGCCGCTGTCACCACATCTGCAGGTCTATCGCTGGCAGATCACGATGGTGATGTCGATCCTGCATCGCATCAGCGGCGTGATTCTCACCGTCGGCGCATTCGGTCTGGCGTGGTGGCTGCTGGCGCTCGCCGAAGGCGGCGAACATTACGCGCGCGCCGCTGCGGTCGTCGCTTCGCCATTTGGCCTGTTGTTGCTGTTCGGTTTTTCGCTGGCATTGGTCTACCACCTGCTCAACGGCCTGCGGCATCTGCTCTGGGACATGGGTTGGGGGTTTGAGATTTCCGAGACCTATCGCTCCGGCTGGACGGTGGCGGTGCTGACGGTGGCATTCACAGCCGCGATCTGGTTTGCAGTGCTGGGAGGGCATGCATGAGCAACAACGACGCTGCCGGCGCGCCGACGCGTGCCGCGCAGGACGACCTCCGCACACCGCTGTCGCGTGCACAAGGCTTGGGCTCGGCCAAATCCGGCACCGGTCATTGGTGGTGGCAGCGCGTCACTGCAGTCCTCCTGATAGTCCTGGTGCCGTGGCTGATCGGACTGCTGGTATCGATGGTCGGTGTGGATATGGAGTCCGCGCGGAACGTCATCGCCAAGCCGTGGAACCTGATCGTATTGGCGGCTTTCTCGATTGCGGCCTTCTGGCACGCCAAGCTCGGCCTGCAGGTGGTGATCGAGGATTACATCCACACCCGTTGGGTCGAGATCACGTTGCAGTTGCTGGTGACCTTAGCCTGCGCGCTCGGCGCGCTCGCTTCGCTGTATGCGCTCGGGCATGTCGCGATGATCGTCGTAACGATTGCCCACTGACCACGTCTATCCAATTCGCGCCTTTCCAATCCACGCCAATCCAAAGCCGGGCCCATGACCAGCGCTTACAAGATCACTGAACACAAATACGACATGGTCGTGGTCGGTGCCGGCGGCGCCGGGCTACGCGCCACCTTCGGTCTCGCGCAAAAAGGCTTGAGCACCGCCTGCATCACCAAGGTGTTCCCGACCCGTTCGCACACCGTTGCGGCGCAAGGCGGCATTTCCGCCGCCCTTGGCAACATGGGCCCGGACGACTGGCGCTTCCACTTCTACGACACGATCAAGGGCTCGGACTGGCTGGGCGACCAGGACGCGATCGAGTACATGTGCCGCGAAGCGATTCCCGCGATCATCGAGCTCGAGCACCAGGGCGTTCCGTTCTCGCGTACTGAAGACGGCAGGATCTACCAGCGCCCGTTCGGCGGCATGACCACCCAATACGGCGAGGGCCCTGCCGCGCACCGTACCTGCGCCGCCGCCGACCGTACCGGGCACGCGATCCTGCATACGCTGTACCAGCAGTCGCTCAAGCATGACGCGCGCTTCTTCGTCGAATATTTCGCGCTCGACCTGATCATGGATACCGACGGCGCCTGCCGCGGCGTGCTCGCGCTGGACATGGCCGAAGGCACGCTGCACCTGTTTCGTTCGCACGGCACCGTGCTTGCGACTGGCGGTTACGGTCGCGCGTATCTTTCCGCGACTTCGGCACACACGTGCACTGGCGATGGCGGGGGCATGGCACTGCGCGCCGGGCTCGGCCTGCAGGACATGGAATTCGTCCAGTTCCATCCGACCGGCGTCTACGGGGCTGGCGTGCTGATCACCGAAGGCGCGCGTGGCGAAGGTGGCATCCTGCGTAACGCATCTGGCGAGCGCTTCATGGAGCGCTATGCACCCAACGCCAAGGACCTCGCTTCCCGCGATGTCGTATCGCGTTCGATCACGATTGAAATCCGCGAAGGCCGCGGGGTTGGCGAGCACAAAGACCACATCAACCTCGACCTGACCCACCTCGACCCGAAGGACATCCACGAAAAGCTGCCCGGAATCGCCGAAAGCGCGCGCATCTTCGCCAACGTCGACGTCACCAGGCAGCCGATCCCGGTGCTGCCGACCGTGCACTACAACATGGGCGGCATTCCGACCAACTACCACGGCGAAGTCGTGCAGCTGCAGAACGGCAATCCGGATGAAGTCGTGCCTGGGCTGTACGCGATCGGCGAGGCCGCCTGCGTGTCGGTGCATGGCGCCAACCGCCTGGGTTCGAACTCGCTGTTGGACCTGGTCGTCTTCGGCCGCGCGGTCGCCAACCGCTGCGGCGAGACCATCCGCCCTGGGCAGGCGCACAAATCGCTGCCCGCCAGCGCCTGCGATGCGTCGTTGTCGAACCTGGATCGCCTGCGCAACGCCACGGGTGGCACACCGACCGCCGTGATCCGCGACAACATGCAGCGCACGATGCAGCTGGATGCCGCGGTGTTCCGCACCGGCGAGACGCTGGCCGAAGGCGTGAAGAAGATTCGCGATATCCATGGATCGTTTGCCGACGTGAAGGTATCCGACCGCTCCCTGGTCTGGAATTCGGACCTGATTGAAACGTTCGAGCTGCAGAACCTGCTCGGCCAGGCGCTGGCAACGATTGTCTCTGCGGAAAACCGCACCGAATCGCGCGGCGCGCATGCGCGCGAAGACTTCCCGGATCGCGACGACGCGCAGTGGATGAAGCACAGCCTGTGCTGGGTCGGCGATAGCGGCGCGACGCACATCGACTATCGTCCGGTACACCTGTACACGCTCGACGACGACGTCGCGGTCGTGCCGCCGAAGCCACGCGTGTACTGACACGCGTCCCAACGAGCAATCAATCCAGATGGCCGAATTCAGCCTCCCCAAGCACTCGAAGATCCAGCCCGGTCGGCGGTTTCCCGCGGCCGCGGGCAGCAAGCGCGTGCGGGACTTCAAGGTCTACCGCTGGAATCCAGAGGATGGGCGCAATCCCAGCGTCGATACCTACGAGGTCGACCTTGATAGTTGCGGACCGATGGTTCTCGACGCGTTGATCAAGATCAAGAACGAGATCGACCCGACGCTGACCTTTCGTCGTTCCTGCCGCGAAGGTATCTGCGGTTCGTGCGCGATGAACATCGACGGAACCAACACGCTCGCCTGCACCAAGGCGATTGCCGACTGCGACAAGGCGGAAGTGCCGATCTATCCGTTGCCGCACATGCCGGTGGTCAAGGACCTGGTCCCGGATCTCACCCAGTTCTACGCGCAATACGCCTCGATCAAGCCGTGGATACGCACCCAGGCCGCACCCCCGCCGGATCGTGAGCGGCTGCAGTCGAAGGAAGATCGCGCCAAGCTCGATGGCCTGTACGAATGCATCCTGTGCGCGTGCTGTTCGACGGCGTGCCCGAGTTACTGGTGGAACGGCGACCGCTACCTCGGTCCGGCGGTCCTGCTGCAGGCGTACCGATGGATCATCGACTCGCGCGACGAGGACACCGGTGCGCGACTGGACGATCTGGAAGACCCTTTCAAGCTTTACCGTTGCCACACCATCATGAACTGCACGCGAACCTGCCCCAAGGGATTGAATCCGGCCAAGGCAATCGGCGAGATCAAGCAGCTGATGTTGGCGCGTCGCGGGTGATCGAGCGCCTCATTTTCCAGCCCGCGCTGGCGATGGTCGCGTTGACCTTCGCCGTCTGGGTGCGACTGTTCTTCAGCCGCATCGGCGAGATGAAGCGCGCGCGCATCCATCCTCAGTCCATTGCGCAATCAGCGCAGGCTGCGGCGAGGTTGGCCGACACTCGCGCTGCGGACAATTTCCGTAACCTGTTCGAGTTGCCGGTGTTGTTCTACCTGGCGCTGGTGGTAGCGGCGCTCACGGCGCAGGTAACGACAGTGACGCTGGTGCTCGCGTGGGCGTTCGTCGCCCTGCGTATTGCCCATAGCGTCATCCACTGCGGCTACAACAAGGTGATGCATCGCTTCAGGGTTTATTTCGCCGGCGGTGTGGTGTTGTGGCTGCTGTGGGGAGCAGTCGCGATCGGCTTGCTACGGGGATGAGCGCGGAGGACACCGAGCTCAAACGCCTGCGCTGGCGCTGTAGGCGCGGCATGCGCGAGCTCGACCAGTTGCTCAATCGCTGGCTCGATCGGGAGTGGGCGATGTCCTCCGAAGGCGAGCGCGGGGTTTTCCTACGATTGCTGGATTGCGAGGACGATAGGCTCTGGCGCTGGTTCCTCGGCCACGAAACCGCACCCGATGTCGACCTCGATTCGCTCGTCCAACGCATCCGCGCCTTGCCGGCTTGAGTGGCACCCGTCGCGCTGGCTGATGGTGGCACTCCTGGCGCTCGGTGCGTTTGCAGCCATTTCTGTGGTGATCAGTGAAATGCCGCGTTCGTTCGCTTGGCCATTGGCGCTAGTCGCAGCAGGCTACGGCACGTGGCTGGCGCGCCGCGAATCCCACCGCCCGCCGCACCAGTTGGTATGGCCCATTGACGGCTCGCCGCTGCTGGACGGGCTCGCATTGCACGATGCGCACTTGCACTGGCGCGGCCCGCTTGCCTTCCTGCGTTGGCGTGATGGCGAGGGGCATCTGCAGCATCTGGCCTGGTGGCCGGACACGCTGCCGCCCCGGTCGCGCCGTGAACTGCGGCTGGCTGCCGCAAGCAGCGTGGGTACGCGGCCTGCCGCATCGATGGCACCATAGCCGCTGTCTCGTTGATCTGACCCCATGTTCAAGCCCATCCCAGTAGCTATCGGCCTGCGCTATCTCCGCGCCAAGCGCCGCAACGGTTTCATCTCCTTCATCTCGATGGCGTCGATCCTCGGCATTGCGATTGGCGTGGCCGCGCTGATCACTACGCTCGCCGTGATGAGTGGATTCCAGCGCGAAATCCGCGACCGCATGCTGCAGATGGCCGCGCATGCGACCGTCAGCGCGGACGGCGACGTGATGGACAACTGGCGCCAGGCGGTGGCGGAAGCCAATCGCGATCCACGCATCGCCGGTGCCGCCCCATATGTCGAGACGCAGGCACTCCTCAGCGGGCCGCGCCGCCAGCCTGCGATCGTGCGCGGAGTGATGCCGGCCGAGGAGGGCAAGGTTTCGGTGCTGGCGCAGAAAATGGTGCGGGGCAAACTCGCCCAGTTGACGCCGGGCAGCTTCAACATCGTGCTCGGGCAGGAACTGGCGCTGTGGCTGGGCGTCAACGTGGGTGACAGCGTCATCGTCACCACTGATTTCCAGACCACCCCGCTCGGCGCGATCCCGCAGCTCAAGCGCTTTACCGTCAGCGGCGTGTTCGAGGCGGGCTACCAGGAATTCGACAAGGGGCTTGCCGTCGTCAACATGCAGGATGCGCAACGACTGTTGCGGATGGGCGATGGCGTCACCGGCGTGCGCCTGCGCCTGCATGACATGGATCTCGCCTTCGACGTCGCCCGCGATCTCGCGCTGCGTTTGAAGGGACCGTACCGTGTCAGCGACTGGACCAGCGAGAACGCGAACATGTTCCGCGCGCTCAAGCTCGAGAAGACGATGATGGCGATTCTGCTGTCGTTGATCATCGCGATGGGCGCGTTCAACCTGGTCTCCTCGCAGGTGATGCTGGTGACCGACAAGCAGGCCGACATCGCGATCCTGCGTACGCTCGGTTTGACGCCACGCGGCGTGATGCAGGTTTTCATGGTCCAGGGCTCGATGATCGGCATGATCGGCACCGTGCTCGGGGTGGTCGGCGGGGTCGCGCTGACGCTGAACCTCGATAGCATCCTGCACGCGATCGAAACCGTGCTCGGGGTGCAGCTGATGCCGGAGGACGTCTACTACATCACCGGCCTGCCAACCCAGCTCGAACCCAGTGACGTCACCATCATCGCGTTGGTGGCGCTGGCAATGGCGTTCCTGGCCACGATCTATCCAGCATGGCGTGCCGCGCGCACAGCACCCGCGGAGGCACTTCGCTATGAGTGATGCACACGTGGCGCGCGATACCGTCATCCGCTGCGAAAGCCTCGGCAAGACTTACGCCGAAGGCAAGCTGCACACGCCGGTGTTCGATGGTCTCGAACTCACCATATTGACTGGCGAAACCGTCGCGATCCTGGGCGTGTCCGGCGCGGGCAAAAGTACCCTGCTGCATTTGCTGGGTGGGCTGGATAACGCCAGCAGCGGCAGTGTTGCGATACTCGGCCAGGATGTACAGGCGATGAATGAAACGCAGCGCGGAAAACTGCGCAACCACTCTTTGGGCTTCGTGTACCAGTTTCACCACCTGCTGCCCGAATTCACCGCGCTGGAAAATGTCGCGATGCCGCTGCTGATCCGCGGCATGAAAATGACACAGGCTGCACCCATCGCCGCCGAAATGCTCAAAAACGTCGGCCTGGAAAAACGCCTGCCGCACAACCCCGCCGAACTTTCCGGTGGCGAACGCCAGCGTGTTGCGGTTGCGCGGGCCCTGGTCACCGAACCCGCCTGTGTACTGGCCGATGAGCC
>JANMAO010000137.1:0-4969 GCA_031359875.1 Lysobacter sp. | reverse complement strand
TCCAGACCTGCCTGGGTCTCAGGGTGTTTCTGCTGCAGATGTTCGATGACTTCCGGCGAATAGCGCATGAGTTCCTTTCGAGGCAAAGGGGCCCGAGTGCATTAACGTTTGAATCAAATATTCACTCTGGCCCCTTTGTTTCGCGCGCCGACCACGTTGCGGCGCAAGCCGTCGACCTCGTCGATGTCGTAACGATCTTTGTCGCTTGCGGCCATGTCGCTCTCCCTTGGTCGCACTTTTACGGGTAACCACCGGACATAGCAACGAAGGACACAGTCGGGAATGTCGGGCTACGTGAGGTGCCGGCAACAGCATGGCAACTTCCCGCGGCACGAATTTTTATTTCTTACAATGTCAACACCGTTTCCGCATCTCCTGCGGCTAGAGCGTTCATGTAGCCCAGCACCAGTTCCTTAGTGCGATAGCGTCCGAAGACGCGTTCATCCTGGTCGCGCACGATGGGAAAAGTATCAAGCACATACGCCACCTCCTCGCGATCGAGGCCGTAAAGGCGAAAATACAGCGCGTCGAGGCGGGCGATGCGGTGGCGGCGGTCTTCGGCGTCCCACGCGAACGGGGCGCCGTCGTAGCCGAGATCGCGGGCAAATGCGGCCAGGTCGTGCGCGGTGTAGCTCAGGCGTAGGACTTGTTCGCGGACGAAGTCGCCAATGGTGCCGCTGCCGAGCGGGTCGGCATAGCGCACGGGGGCGATCAGGGGCAGTTGTTCAACGACGTACCAATTCAAATGAGTCGTCTGGACTTTTTGCCGTGCAATGTAATCGAGCATCAATGTCGAGACGTTGGCGAGGAAACGAGTCGTCAAATTGACATAGGTATCTGGTGAGCCTGCGGTTTGCAGCACTAACGGCAAGGTATTGCCTGCAGCGGAATGCGGCACGATCGCTGCGATGAATGTCCTAACGTCGGTAGAACGCGCGATATCGCGAAAACCAATCGCCCAGCCGGAGTAGTCGGACAATTGCGGTGCATCCGCCGGCACCCAGAATTGCGGTGTCGGTACGAAGTTCGGATCTCGCTTCTGTGCGTCGCTGACCGCACCGCTCAATGCCGCGTTGTGCAGGTTGTCCTCATTGACGGTCACATTCGCCGCGCGATGATCGTAGTGCTGGATCATCCGGCCGACATACAACGGCAGCATTTCCGCCGCACCTTTCTTCCAGCGCCCACCCGTCACCGGATACCAACCATCCGTTTCCAGCTCGGCGCGCGTGCGGAACAGGCCGCTGTCGTTGGTCATGTGGAACATGGTGCTGTAGCGCACCGGGTACAAACGCTGGTCAGGGTCACGGACGTCGAATGCTTCACCCGTTCTCGCATCGGTTTCCTGATGCGACAGATGTCGAACAAGGATGGGATGATCGCGATAGATGCGCGTCGTCAGTTCGGCATCGAGCGCGTTGCGGAAGATCGGCGCGGTGCCGGTGTTGGGGTTGACCGCGCGGAAGTCGTCGGCAGACAGCACGATCACGCGGGTGGCGAGCTTGCGCATGCGCTCATCGGCGGCGTCCGGCAATAACGGCGGCAGCAGTTCGGCGGTCGCGTGCAGGAAGAACGCGCAGCGCGCGGCCTCGAACGTGCGCCGCATACCACCGAACACGAGCGCGCAGAACTTGAAGCGGCTGTCGACATCGGGAAACAACTTCTTGCGATTCTCGAAATCCAGCAGCGCCCGCAGCCGCCCGGTGGTGGCGATGCTGCGGAAGAACGGCGCCGCGCCCTTGTCGGCGGCGATGCCCGATGGCGTCAGCAATCCGACCATGCCGCCAGGCTTGACCAGCTGCGAGGCGCGCTCGACGAACAGGCTGTACAGGTTGATGTCGCCGCTTGAGAGCAATGGATACTCGCCGCAATCGCGGGCGACGCGGGCACCGTCCTCGGCACGCTGCGCAGCCAACGCATAGTCGTCGGCCAGCGGGTCGCCGTCGCGACGCAGGGCAGCGATCATGCGCTTGCGGTCGGACGCGCGCGGCTGCAGCGCGATCGCCGGGCGGCGCTCGGCGAACCATTCGACTTCCTGCAGCTTGATCCGGTCCCACGGCGGGTTGCCGATCACCACGTCGAAGCCGCCGGGCGCATCGGCATCGGCGGGATTGCGCCAGACGCCGGGGAACGCCAGCTCCCAATGCAGGAAGCCTTCGCTTGCGGCCAGTGCGCGGCACTGGTCGAGCAGCGCATTGATCGCGACTGCGCGTTCGTGATCCTCGATGCGGTCGGCGTGCGCGCGATCGTTGACGATGGCCAGCAGGTCGCTGCCGAAGTGGCCACTGAGCAGGTCGCTCAACGCCGCATGCGCGGGGCCGCGACGGTTGCGCGGCGTGTTGAGTGGTGCGATCCAGCGCAGCGCCTGCCACAGGTCGAGCAGCCGCTTGAGGCCGGTCAGCGTGCTGTCGGCCTCGGCCATCAGGCTGCGCGAGCGTTCGACTTCACGCAGGTCCACGTCGTTGATCGCATTGATCTCGGACATGGTCTGCGCCGCCAGCAGGATGCCTGCGATGTGGCTGTCGTTGAACAGGCCACCCATGTGCGACAGGTCCGCGCGCATGGTGGCGATGCGCTCGCCATGCAACGAATCGCCGCAACGCAGGTGATGATCGAGGAACGACAGCGGCGCACCGACGGTAAAGGTGTGCAGCCACAACGCGAGCTTGGCCAGCTCGACCGCCATCAGGTTCTTGTCGACGCCATGCACGACGCGCTTGAGGATCATCCGGCGCACGAGGTGGCGGTCGTCGAGCAGGCTGGCGTCGATGGTCCAGCGGCCCTGCGCGGCTTGCGCAAGGATGCGCTCGCGCAAGGATTCGATATCGCGCGCGATCGGCGAGCGGTAGTGGGTGATGCCCGCGGCTTGCGCCTCGGCCTCGGCGTGCGCGAGTTGCTCCAGCACGCGATCGGCGAGGTCGTCCACCAGCGTGACCAGGAAGTGGCCGCTGCCCATCGCCGGGTCGCAGACCTTCAACTCAAGCAAGGCCTGCGCCGGATCGACTTCGGCCAGCCGCGAGTGCCATTGTTCCGGCGGCAGTTTGTTGCGTTGTTTCTTCAGTTCGGCGATGCGTGTATCGAATGCCGCGCTGCGCTCGCTGGCGAGCGGGTCCAATGCCTCGCGCAGGATGAGTTTTACAAGATCGTCGTGGGTGTAGTAGCTGCCGCTGTTCTTGCGCGCGAACATGGACGGCTCGACCTTGACGCCACCATCGGCGGTCTCGATCAGGCGCTGCTCCAGCAGGCGCTCGTAGATGGAACCCAGGTGCTGTACGGCGAGGTCACGATAGTTGATGAAGCCTCGACCAGAGAGGTCCGGCCGACGCGAGAGGCCGTCGATCAGCGGCGCGAGTTCGGCATCGCGCAGTTCGAGGCGGGTGAGGATGTCTCCGACGTCCTCATGGAACAAGCCGCCGTTGTAGGGCGGCAGCCCGATGGAATCGTCGCCGCCGTCGATGGCGCGGAACAGGCTGCGCAAATGCTGCCAGATACGGGTCGCGGTGGTGCTGAAGGCGTCGCCGCGCTCGCGGCGCGCGGCGACGTCATTGCGCAGCCAGCGCAGCGAGTAGTCGTCGTAACGCGGATCGTTGACCGGCAGCAGGTTGCGATCTTCTGCGTAGAGTACGAACAGCAGCCGATACAGCACGATGAGTGCGGCACGATGCACGGCGTCGAGGTAATCGCGCGAGTACGGACGCATCGCGTGACGATCGTTGCGGACAATGGCCGCGGCAAGCTGCGGGAACAGCTCGTCGAACACGCGCTGGCCCAGGTCCTGCGAGACTTTGCTTTCCCATTGCCGGCCTTCGTCCAATGCGATCGCATGGAAGCTGCGGCCGTCGGCGTCGCCCGGCTGCGGCGCAAACGCCGCGCGCCGGAACAGCAGGAAGAACGCGCGCAGGTAATGCACCTTGTCGGCATCGGCCTGCGCGAACAGATCGGCATTGACGCCGGCGACGCCGGCCAACTCGGCCAGGTCGAACTGCAGGAATTCTTCTGAACGCGAGCGGGCGCGCTGCCAGTACAGCCGCCAGATGCGACCGTTGCTGAGGATGCCCCATTGCACCGCGCCATCGGAGACGACCTCAACGCGGCTGAGGTAGCGCAGCATCTGGCTGGAGGGCGTGCCCGCGTCGAGCGGATTGCTGTTGTCGCCACGATCCAACGGACGGCCCCAGCGCTTGGCTTCGACAATCAATGCGCCGTGGCGATAGCGGCGTTCATCCCTGCGTTCTGCGCGTGCATTGCGCTTGGCGTCACTGGAGGCGAACAGCAGGAAATCAGGGATGTCATGGCGGCCTGCATGGCTGGTGTTGGCCTGGCGGATGGTGTCGGTCCAACCAAGTGCCGACAGGACCGGCAGGATTACCTCGTCCTCGGTCTGCGCCTCATTAAGCGTGGTGTCACTGGCAAGGTCAGCGAAGATACGGCCGAAGGCTTCGCGGAAGGCGAGGAATTCGGTTTCAGCGTCCATCCAGCCGCGGGTGTCGCGGATGCCTTCGCGCAGGAAGTCGCTTGTAAAGAGCAATCCGTGCATAAATTGAGTCATGAGTGAGCTGTGGTGACTGTAGCCCGTAGGGCGCGATAACCGAAGGCATTGCGCCGCACTGATAAACATTTGGCGCATTACGCCTGCGGCTAATGCGCCCTACGGGGCTGAAACATCCGACCGCGAGTGTTTGACGCCCGGCTGCACACCTCTAACCTTGGCTTGCGAACCTTCGACCTTCGCGATGGCGAGCCTTTGACCTTGGCGGCCGAGGATCTGGATGCAGCGTTGAGGGTTTCAGGGTCGCCAGCGAGGGTTTGGGGCTCGCCTGCGAAGGTTAAAGGCTCGCGGGCGCGAGGGTTGGGGCCTCGCTGGCGACGAAAAACTGTCGTGCGCGAGGGTGGCGGGGTCGCCGGCGAAGGTGGCGTGGTCTCGGGCGAGGGTTACAGAGAGGCGACCGAGTCTTCTGCGGGTGGGTGA
>JANMAO010000085.1:0-7876 GCA_031359875.1 Lysobacter sp. | reverse complement strand
TTCATGGGCACGCTCGAGCGCTTCATCGGCGACGGCCTGCGCAATGGCGAGGCCACCGTGGTGATTGCCACGGCCTCGCACCGGACCTGGCTGGAAGCGCGACTGCGCGCCGCCGGACATGACCTGGTCGCGGCGAGCGCCTCCGGGGCCTACATTGGCCTGGATGCCGCCGGCACCCTGTCCGGGTTCATGGTCGATGGCTGGCCGGACGAGGCGCGCTTCACCACCGTGGTACGCGCGGTGCTCGAGCAGGCCGGTCGCGGCGGACGCAAGGTGCGGGCGTTTGGCGAGATGGTGGCGCTGTTGTGGGCGCAGGGACACACCGACGCCACCATCAGGCTCGAGCAGTTGTGGAACCCGTTGTGCCAGAGCGAAAACCTGGCCCTGTTCTGCGCCTATCCGCGCATCGGCGCCACCCGCGAACTCGGCGACTCGCTGGCCGACGTGTGCGCGCTCCATTCCCGGGTCATTGCGGACTAGGCACGCGCGGGCACCAGGGCGCGCGTGCCCCACGGCGCTCAGGCGCCGCAGCACTTCTTGTATTTCCTGCCACTGCCGCACGGACACGACGCGTTGCGTTCGGGCGTTGCCGCGCGCCGCAACGGCTCGCGCGGGGTCAGCGCGTCGATCCGGTGGTGTTGCAGGTCGGCGAGCATGCCGGGCAGGCTGCCGATGATCTCCAGCCGCTGGCGATAGCTGATCGGCGTGGCCGGCGTGGTCGGGTCGTCCGCGAGGATCTCGCCACTGGCGAGCTGGTCGAGCAGGCCGAAGATCGTCTCGATCCAGTCGTGGTCGTCCAGCCACGGTTCCCACGCCGCCTCGCGCAGCTCGACGCCGCGGAAGAAGCCGAACGCCCAGTCGCGGCCGACGTCGAGGTCATCTACGTTATCGGCGTCCGGTTGCGCGGCATCCGGATCCTCGGGCAGCCACAGCAGCGGCGCGAGTTGTTCGGGCAACTCGTCGCCGTCGAAACACACGCGCTGCGCGGCCAGGTTCCAGTGCGCCCGCAACAGGGCCTCGACCTCGGCGCGCTCGCCCTCGTCCCGCCAGCGCGGCGGCGTGCCCCAGACCGGGGGTTGCCATTCCGACGCCGGCACCGGCTCGGGCGACAGCACCAGCGCCGACAGGAAGCCGTCGAGCGCTTCCAGGTTGAAGCCCTTGAACGGCACCGCGCGCTGCTCGAGCAGTTGCGCCAGGCGTTCGATCTGGTCGTCGTCGAGGATGGGTGTCATGAAGGCGGCTGCGACAGGAAGGACGTGCATGGTAGTGCGGCCCTGCAAAAAAGCGGGCGCGACCTTGGCCGCGCCCGTTTCGGCGCCCGTTGCCGCGCGGCGCGTGGCGCTTACTTGACGTCGAACTCGCGCATCTGCACCACGTTGCCGCCCATCAGCACCTGCAGTTTGTAATGGCCGGGCGGCCAGCCGTCGGGCTTGCTGATGCTGAATTCAGTGACCTGCGGGCCGGCAGGCACCAGCTTGTCCTGGGTATTGACCACCTGGTCGCCCAGGGTCCATTTGGCGGTGAGGTTGCCGCCGGCGCCGTCGCTGGCGACCGAGGCGTGGATGGTGTCGGTCCTGGCAAAACTCGTGCTCGGCATGGCGATGCGATTGTCGGCGCCGATCACCTCGCCGAGGTCGACCGTGCTGACGGTCATCGCCGTGGGCGCCGGTTCGGCCGGCATCGGTGCCGGCGTGGTGGCGACCGGCGCGCTGGCCGGGGGCGGGGTCATTGCGGTCTCGTCTTTCTGCTTGCAGCCAGCGAGCGCCAGCGTGGCGAACAATGCCGCGGCAATGGCGGTTCGCAGTGGCATGCGATGGGAACGCGGATGGCTCATGGTCGATCTCCGAGGGGCGTGGGTGGGTTCCTGCGGGAGGCGGTGGCACTCAATCGGCGGGCAGCTTGAGCACCTGCCCGGGATGGATCAGGTCGGGGTTGTCGATCTGGTCCCGATTCGCGGCGAAGAGCGCGTGCCAGCGACTGGCCTTGCCGTAATGCCTCTGCGCGATGTGCGACAGGGTGTCGCCCGGCTGCACGGTGTAGGTCTGCCCACCGCTGCCAGGCACGGTGTCGGTGTGGCCCTGCACGTTCGAGAAATCAGGACCGGCCGGGACCGTATCGACATGGCCCTGGACGTTGGAGAAATCGGGGCTGCCGGTGCTGCCGCCCATGCTCGTGCTGGGCTGCAGCGACAGGTCGGAATCCTTCGGTGACTGTGGGGACATGCGTGGCTCCTGGGCCCAAGGGGGCCGCTGCACGCTCGCACGACCCGCGTTAAGCCAGCATCGCGCCGGTGTGAATTCCGCTGCAAGCGCGCTGCGGGCGCGCAGCGCAGCGCCTACTGCCGCGGATCGCGCGCCCAGGCGGGCGCGCTGCGATCGGCGGTGGCGCGCCACGGGTTGATGTCGAGCCCACCGCGTCGCGTGTAGCGCGCCTCGACCGACAGCGAGTGCGGCCGGCAGCGCGCCAGCAGGTCGACGAAGATGCGTTCGACGCACTGCTCGTGGAAGGCGCGGTGCTCGCGGAACGAAACCAGGTAGCGCAGCAGTCCGACGTGGTCGACGCGCGCGCCGCGATAGGCGATGCGCACGCTGGCCCAGTCGGGTTGGCCCGTGACCGGGCAGTTCGACTTCAGCAGGTCCGAGCGCAGGGTCTCGTCCACGTCCTGGTCTGCATCGGCCCGCAGGTGGTCGGCATTCGGCGGGCCGTAGTCGTCGATCTCGAGCGCGAGCGCATCGATCAGCAGGCTGCTGTCGTCCGCCAGCGCCGACAGGCCGAAACGCACCTGCACCGCGCCCTGGGCGCAGCGCGACAGGTCGGCGGCGATGCGCGTGCGCACGGCGTCGGCATGCTCGAAGCGGGCCGCATTGAACGAGTTGAGATAGAGCTTCAGCGACTTCGACTCGACCAGGTTGGGCGTCGTCGCCGGGAGTTCCAACGTCGCCGTGGCCACGCACGGTTTGCCGCGCGGATCCAGCCAGCCCAGTTCGTAGGCGTGCCAGCGATCGGTCCCGGTAAACGGCAGCCGATCCGGGTCGATGCCCAGGTCGCCGCGCCCGGGCGCGCGTGGGATCGCGAACAGCAGCGCCGGGTCGTAGGTGTGCGGGTATTCGACGTGGCGGCCGAGTGGCGGCAGGGCGGAAGTCATGCGCTGATTTTACCCGGCGCAGCGGCTGGCGGCCGCCGGCCAGCAGCAAGCATCAGCGCTTGCGCCTGGCCCGCGGATGGGCGGCGTCGTAGACCTTGGCCAGGTGTTGGAAATCCAGATGGGTGTAGATCTGGGTGGTGGCGATGTCGGCGTGGCCCAGCAGCTCCTGCACCCCGCGCAGGTCGCCCGAGGATTCCAGCACGTGGCTGGCGAAGGAATGCCGCAGCAGGTGCGGATGCACGCGCTTGAACAGGCCCTGCCGCTGCGCCAGCTGCTGCAGCCGCAACTGCACCGCGCGCGGCGTGATCGCGCCATTGCGGCCGGGAAAAACCGGGCCATCGCTGGCGGGCTGTTGCGCAGCGCGCCACGCCGCCAGGGCGGTACGCGCATGCGAGCCCACCGGCACGCTGCGCTGCTTGCTGCCCTTCCCGAGTACGGTGACCAGGCCATCGGCGAGATCCAGGTCGTGCCAGCGCAGCCCGCACAGCTCCGACAGGCGCAACCCGGAGGAATAGAACAATTCCAGCAGCGCGCGATCACGCAGCCCCAGCGGGACGTCGGTCGGTACCTCGACCAGGCGCGCAGCCTCGTCGGCATCCAGCACCTGCGGCAGCTTGCGCGGCGCCTTCGGCGCGCGGATCGCAGCGGCGGGACTGGCGACGATACGCCCGTGCCGGAGCAGCCAGCGATAGAAACTGCGGCACGCGGACAGGCGCCGCTGCAGGCTCTTGGGCGACAGCCCGCGGCGATGTTCAGCGGCGACGAAGGCGCGCAGGGGTTGGCTCTGCAGGGTGATCAGGTCGAGCTTCTGCAGCGACGTCCAGGCGGCCAACGCAGACAAATCGCGGCGATACGCGTCAAGCGTATGCACCGACATGCGGCGTTCGACCTGCAGGTGCGCGAGGAACTCTTCAACCGGATCGGTTGCGTTGTTGTTGCTCATCAGAAAACACGCGCGGTGCGAATCCACCCAGACCCGGAGGGCGGCGCGCAGGATGCGCGTCGTTTTCCGATCGAGCCATGGATGGCGAGTCGGAAAATCCCTTGGAGACCCACGACGCGAGTGAGCTGTTTCGGGGAAGCGCCCTTTCTTTTGGTTACTTTTCTTTGGGCGCTATCAAAGAAAAGTGACCCGCCAAAGGCGGAAGCGTTTAGAAGCGCAGCAAGCGCTTGCCCCAGCGCGCGGCGGCGCGACGGAATCAGTCGCAAGCCAGTGGCATCCGGCGCGGTTACTTTTCTTTGGGCGCTATCAAAGAAAAGTGATCCGCCAAAGGCGGAAGCGTTTAGAAGCGCAGCAAGCGCTTGCCCCAGCGCGCGACGGCGCGACGGAATCAGTCGCAAGCCAGTGGCATCCGGCGCGGTTACTTTTCTTTGGGCGCTTGCAAAGAAAAGTGACTCGCCAACGGCGAAAGCGTCTAAAGCGTGGCCCCTGGATCCCGGCTTGCGCCGCGATGGCGACCAGACCACGACCTGTTCCCCACTCCGGCCAGCGCTCGCGCGACGGCGTTCGGCGCCGCGCGACATGCGCTTCAACGCATGTCGCAAGCGCGGCCCCTCACCCATCGAACCTATGCAACGCCACCGCCAACGCCTCGCCCATCATCCGCAGGAACAGCGTCCCCATGCCCGGAAAGAACCGGTTGGGTTCGTGGCTGCCAACCGTCAGCAAGCCAATCCCCGGCAGCGGCAGCAGCGCGCTCGACTGCACCTGTTCGGCGCGCATGCCATACAGCAGCGCGTTCTTGTCCGGGTGCAGGCGACCGCAGATCGGCGCGCCTTCGGACAACGCGTCGCGGAATGACGCCAGCCGCACATCGTCCGCTTCGATCACCTGCAGCCAGTCGGTTTCCTCCAGTCCCGCGACCGGCTCGAACAGCACCATCCGGACCAGGTCGCCCTGGAAATCCTCGGCCAGCGACGCGGCCATCGCCCGCAGCGTATCGGCGGCGTTGTCCTGCTTGAGCAACGCAAGCGTGAGCTGGTGGGTGCGTACCGCCAGGCGTTCGTTCTCCTGCGCGTTGGCGAACAGTTCGTGCAGGCGCCGCGCGAGTTCGCGATTCTTGTCGCGCAGCACGTCCAGCTGGTAACTGGCGAGTGAGGCGGCGGGCCCCTGTTCGCGCGGCACCACCAGGCTGATCGCAAGATCCGGGAACTGCTGCAGGAATTTCGGATGCCGGCGCAACCAGGTCGCGACTTCATGCGCGCCGAGCTTTTCGGTGCCGGACCTTTCAGTGCCGAACTTTTCAGTGATGTCGCTCATGCGAGGCGGTTCATCAGCAAGCGGCTCATGTGAAGTACTCCCCTTCGAAAACGAATGTCGCCGGCCCGCTCATTGTGATCGCGGCACTGTCGTCATGCCAGCCGACGCGTAACTCGCCACCCGGCAGCACTACCACCACGTCGCGGTCGATGCGGCCGCGACGGATCAGGATCGCGGCCGCCGCGCAGGCGCCGCTGCCGCACGCCAGGGTTTCCCCGGCGCCGCGCTCGTACACCCGCAGGCGGATGCGATCGCGCGCGTCCACTTCCGCGAAGCCGACGTTGACCGAGTCGGGAAATGCGGGATGCGCCTGCAGCGCGGCCCCGAGCGTCGCCACCGGTGCGCCCGCGATGTCGTCGACCTCGATCAAGGCATGCGGGTTACCCATCGACACTGCGCCGAAGCGGACTTCGATCCCGGCGATGTCCAGCGCGTACTCGTCCTGCGCTTCGTGCAAGCCGGCGAGCGGCAGCGCCTGCGGCGCGAATTGCGGCACGCCCATTGCGATCCGGTAGCGGTCGTCGCCGATGCGCTCGACCGCATGGGTGCCGGCGGGGCTGTCGAGCAGGAATCGCGCGTCGCGCGCGCTGCCATCGCGCACCAGCCACGCCGCGATGCAGCGCGCGCCATTGCCGCATTGTCGGGCGTTGCTGCCGTTGCTGTTCCAGACGCGGTAGCTGGCGATGGCCCCGGTGCTGCGTGGCGGTTCGATCGTCAGCAGCTGGTCGCAGCCGACGCCGGTGTGGCGATCGGCCAGTGCGCGGCTCAGTTCGGGCGTGGGCGGCGGCATGCCGTCACGCCGGTCGAGCACGACGAAATCGTTGCCGGCGCCGTGCATCTTGCTGAAGCGCAGCGGCGCGCGTGGCGCTGCCATGGTCTCAGCCGTGGCCACCGGGAGGCGTGGCCGGCGGCGTAACTGGTGCAGGCGCGACCGCGGGCGGTGGCGGCGTCTCCTCGACCGGGGTGGTGTCGGTCGGATCCGTGGTCGACGGGGCGGCTACCGGCTTGTGCGTCTTGACGGCCGACGGCCGGACCAGTGGGCCCTTGTTGCCGCAGGCGGCCAGCGTGGCCAGCAATGCAGCGGCGAGGAGGTAACGCGCGAGTGTGTTCATGGCGCGAGTATAGGCAGAGACGAGCGACGGCAAAACCAGGGGACTGCAGTGCGCAAGCCCTGCTGCTATGCGCCGCTGGCGGCCACGCCCAGCTGGTCGAGCAGGAAGGCGTACATCTCCGCCAGTTCGCGATAGCGGCGGAAGCGTCCGGACTTGCCGCCGTGCCCGGCATCCATGTTGGTTCGGAACAACACCGGCAGCGGCGAGGTATCGAGATCGCGCAGGCGCGCGACGTATTTCGCCGGCTCCCAGTACTGCACCTGCGAATCCCACAGGCCGGTGCCGATGAACATCGCCGGATACGCCTGCGCCCGCAGGTTGTCGTAGGGCGAGTAACCCAGCATGTATTCGTAGTACTCGGGCTGCTCCGGATTGCCCCATTCGTCGTACTCGTTGGTGGTGAGCGGGATGCTGGCGTCGAGCATGGTCGTCACCACATCCACGAACGGCACCTGCGACAGCAGCACGCGATATTGGTCCGGCGCCATGTTGGCGACCGCGCCCATCAGCAGGCCACCGGCGCTGCCGCCATGGGCAGCGACACGATCCTTGGCGGCGTAACCGTGCGCGACCAGGAAAGCGGTGACGTCGATGAAGTCGGTGAAGGTGTTGCGCTTGTGCAGCAGCTTGCCGTCGTCGTACCACTTGCGGCCCATTTCCTGGCCACCACGGATGTGCGCGATCGCGTAGACAAGACCGCGGTCGAGCAGGCTCACCACCGGCAGGTTGAAGGCCGGATCCATCGACAGCCCATAGCTGCCGTAGGCGTATTGCAGCAGTGCAGCCTGTCCGTTTTTCTCGAAGCCCTTCCTGTACACCAGCGACACCGGCACCCGGGTGCCGTCGCGTGCGGTCGCCCACAGGCGCTCGGTGACGTACTGGTCGGGGTCGTAATCCAGCACCGGATCGCGCTTGAGCAGCCGGCGCTCGCCGGAGCGCGTATTGAGCTCGTAGGTGGTGTTGGGCGTGGTCAGCGACGTATAGCTGTAGCGCAGCCAGTCGCTGGCGGGCTCGGCATTGGTCGACAGCCCCATCGAGTACGCGGGCTCGTCGGCCTTGACCTGATCGTCGCTGCCATCCGGTTTCAGCAGGCGCAGGCGCTCCAGTCCCTGCGCGCGTTCGGCGATCGCGGTGAAGCCGTCGAACAGTTCGAAGCCGTCGATGAAGACGTCGTCGTGATGCGCGACCCATTCGCGCCAGTCGTCGCGACCACCCGCGTCGTCGCTGGCCGTCATCAGCTTGAAGTTGCTCGCCGGGGCGCCATCCGCCCCCGGCGCATTGGTGCGGATCACCCAGCGCCCGCCGAGGTGATCGGCCTGGTATTCGACGTCGCGCTCGCGCGGCGCGAACACGGTGAAG
>JANMAO010000082.1:0-13550 GCA_031359875.1 Lysobacter sp. | reverse complement strand
TGCGTGGTGAGGATGATGGTGGTACCGGCGGCGTTGATTTCCTTCAGCGTTTTCCACATGCCGCGGCGGATCTCGATGTCGACGCCGGCGGTGGGTTCGTCGAGGATCAGCAGCCGCGGCCGCGTCATCATCGCGCGCGCGATCATCAACCGCCGCTTCATGCCGCCGGACAGGGTCCGCGACATGCTCTGGGCCTTGTCCCACAGCTGCGCGCGCTTCAATTCCTCTTCGGCGCGCTGCAACGCTTCGGCGCGCGGGATGCCGTAGAAGCCGGCGTAGTTGACCAGGATGTCGAAGGGCTTTTCGAAGAAGTTGAAGTTCATCTCCTGCGGCACCAGCCCGATCAGCCGCATCGCCGCATCGCGATCGACGGACAGGTCGACGTTGAAGATCCGCACGTCGCCCGAGGTCTTGTTGACCAGCGAACTGACGATGCCGATCAGGGTCGACTTGCCGGCGCCGTTGGGGCCGAGCAGGGCGTAGAAATCGCCCGGTTGCACGTCCAGCGAGATGCCCTTGAGCGCCTCCACGCCGGTGTCGTAGGTCTTGCGCAACGCGTGGATGGACAGCGCGGGAATGGGGCGCGCGGGCGCGGTGGCGCCGGGATTGGTCTGGGGGGTCATTGCACACCTGGGCCGCTGCTGCCGCGGCGATATCGGTAGTATAGGCGGCCCCGTGGCCGTGCTTGCGCCACAGCTGTCGCAGGCTCTGCAGACCCTTTGTGGCCATCCAGCATTTCCCGCTCAAACTCGTCGGCCGCCGCATGCTGGCACCAAGCATCGCCCACCTGTCCTTCGTCCGCGACGATGGCCAGCCACTGGACTTCATCCCCGGCCAGTTCCTGCAGGTGCACTTCCATTACGCCGACGGCACCGCGACCAAGCGCAGCTATTCGCTGGCGACGATCCACGACCATGCAATGGGTCCCGGTGAAGCGGTGGAAATCGCGGTCAGCTACGTCCCCGGAGGCGCCGCGACGGCCTTGTTCGAAGGCCTGCCGGACAGCGGCCACATCGACGCCAGCGGCCCGTACGGGCGCTTCTGCCTGATGCCAGCCGATGCCAACCAGCGCTATCTGCTGATTGGCACCGGCACCGGGGTGACGCCGTATCGGGCGATGCTGCCGCTGATCGCGCAGCTGATCGCGCAACGCGGGATCGAAGTGGTGCTGCTGTTCGGTGCACGCACGCCGGCGGAGCTGTTGTACGGCGATGAATTCCGCGCGTTCGCCGACAAGCATCCGGACCATTTTCGCTTCGTTCCGTGCTTCTCGCGCGCGCTTCCCGCCGAACCTCTGCATCGCGATGTGCGCCACGGCTACGTGCAGCAGTTCCTCGGCGAGTTCACCCCGGATGCGGCCACCGACATCGCCTATCTGTGCGGCAACCCGAACATGGTCGACGCCTGTTTCGAGGCCCTGAAGGGCCATGGCCTGGCGGTGCCGCAGATTCGCCGCGAGAAATACGTCAGTAGCAAGTAGTCTGCGGCGGCGGATCGCATTGCGGTGGATGCCCGCCGCGAGAAATACGTCAGCAGTAAATAGTCTGCGCCGGCGGACCGCGTTGCGGTGGATGCCCGGCCGCGAGCAATACGTCAGCAGCAGGCAGGTCGCTGCTGCACCGCCGCGGGCGCCAGGATGAATGTAAAGCGTGCTTGACATGGGTTCGACGCGGCGTTACCTTCTGTGTCAAGCAGACTTGACACACGGAAACGGACATGCGCCCAGTCGATAGACGCTACAAGCGTGAGTTTTTCCCAGCGATCTTCGGGTATTCAGTGGCCATCCTGGTTTCGACCTGGCTGCTGAAGCATCCGTTGGCCGATGCCGCGGTCTGGCAACGCGCCGCCATCGGCCTGCTGCCAATACTGCCGGTCGCGCTGGTGGTGCGCGCCATGGTGCGGCTGATCCGCGACAATGACGAAATGCAACGCCGCATCGATCTCGAAGCAGCGGCGATCGCGGGCACGGTGGTGGGGCTTGGATACTTCAGCTGTGGTTTGCTCGCTTCGGCGCGGGTCATCACCGTGGCTGGAGAGACCGCCTTGATCTGGGCCTTTCCCCTGCTGCTTTTCATTTTCGGGGTCGCAAAGGCCTGGACCCGGCGGCGCTACAAGTGAACAGTCGCGTCCGCGAACTGCGGGAGCGGCAAGGCTGGTCCCAAGCGGAATTGGCCGAACGCCTGAACGTGTCGCGGCAGACGATCAATGCAATCGAAACCGGCAAGTACGACCCCAGTTTGCCGCTGGCGTTCGCGATCGCGGCGTTGTTCAAGCTGCGGATCGAAACCATCTTTGATCCGCACGGGTGAAGGCCCCGATGTCAGGCGTTCTCGGCACCATTTGAGGAGATGACCATGAAGCAGCACTCCATTTTCACCAATGCACTGCTGTGGGCTGCGGCAATCCTTGCTGCCGCCGCGGTCGGCGCGCCGACGTTCCTTTCACTTATCCTGCTGCCGTCATTGGGATTCATGTCCATGCTGGTCGGTTGGCAAGCCCGGCGCGTCAAGCCGTGTACTGCGTAGGCCTGGCAGCGCAGCGCCAGCAATCAGGCGCTGCGTGCGAGAGCTCAATCATTCATTCAAGCCGAAGGCAGGTCGCGGCCCGGCTCACCCAGGCGCCAGGCAATGATGATCGCGATGTCTCCTAAAACCCGTTGGCGGATCGTCGCGGCACTGGCGCTTGTGGCGGCCTTTGGCTGGAAATGGCAGGCCGCGCAACCACGGTCGGCAAACCTCGGCGGCGCGGGGCCGCACCATCCCGCGTCCGCTGCGCCGGCGCCTCACCGCAAGCTCGGCCGCATCGCGTTCACGCCCTGCACGTTGGCGCCGCAATCCGGCGCGACCGGGGTCGAGGCGCAATGCGGCACGCTGCTGGTGGCCGAAAATCCGGCGCTGCCGAACGCGCGCAGGATCGCGCTGCATCTTGCATGGGTGCCGGCCGACGACAACGGTCAGACCCAGCCCGATCCTGTGTTCCTGCTGGCCGGCGGACCGGGCCAGGCGGCGACGACCAGCTATCCGCAAGTGGCGCCTGCGTTCCGCGAAGTGCTGAAGAAGCGCAACGTGATCCTGCTCGACCAGCGCGGCACCGGCGACTCCAATCCATTGCTGTGCAAGGACGCACAGGGCAGGCAGACGACCTCCGACAACGAGGGCAGCGGCAATGCCGACGACGCGCGCCGCTTCGCCGCACGCTGTCGCGACGAACTGTCGAAGAAGGCGGACCTGCGCTTCTACACGACGACCGACGCGATCCGCGACCTGGACGCGGTGCGCCAGGCGATCGGCGCGGCGCAGGTCAATCTGGTCGGTGTCTCCTACGGCACCCGCGTCGCCCAGCAATATGCGATGCGCTACCCGCACCGTACGCGCACGATCGTGCTGGACTCGGTCGCGCCGAACACGCTGATCGTCGGCAATGACTTCGCGCGTAACCTCGAGCAGGCGCTGGACCTGCAGTTCGGCCAGTGCGGCAAGACCCCCGCCTGTGCCACCGCGCTCGGCGATCCGCGTGCGCGCCTGGATGCGCTGATGGCGAAGTTGAAATCCGATCCGCCGCTGGTGCGTTATCGCGATCCCGCCACCGGTGAACTCCATGAAGAGCGATTGTTGCCTGCCGATGTCGCCGGGTTGATGCGGATGTATGCGTACACGCCGCTGGCGTCTTCGCTGCTGCCACTGCAACTCAAGGAAGCCTCCGAGGGCCGCTATGACGGCTTGATGGCGCTGGCGAAAATGCTCGACAGCGCGATGGCAGGCCAGATGGCCTTCGGCATGCAGCTGTCGGTGATCTGCAGCGAGGATGCCTACGGGTTGCAAGCGAAAGCCGATGACGCCGGCACCCTGCTCGGCAACCAGTTCGCGGATTTCATCGGCGCGCAGTGCGCGGTGTGGCCCAGGGGCGTGATGCCGACGGACTTCCATGCGCCGCTGCGCTCCCGCGTGCCGGCGCTGCTGATGAGTGGCGAATACGATCCGGTCACCCCGCCGCGCTACGGCGCCGAGGTCGCCAAGACGCTCCCCAACGGCCGCCATCTCATCGTCCGCGGCCAGGGCCACAACGTGATCGGCACCGGCTGCATGCCGAAGCTGTTCGCTCAGTTCATCGACAGCGCCGATGCGAAATCGCTGGATGCGAAGTGTCTCGACAAGGTGCCATACACGCCGCCGTTCACTTCGTTCAATGGCTGGGAACCATGAGCGCCACACGCTCCGACAGGACACACACATGATCGTTGCCGAACACCTGCGCAAGACCTTTCCCGGCAAGGGCAAGGCCGCCCCCGTCGTCGCCGTCGACGATGTCGGTTTCGAGGCGCGCGACGGCGAGATCACCGGGCTGCTCGGCCCCAACGGCGCCGGCAAGACCACCACGCTGCGCATGCTGTACACGCTGATGCGGCCGGACAGCGGGCGCGTGCTGATCGACGGGCGCGATGTCGCTGTCGATCCCGGATACGCACGACGCGCGCTCGGGGTGCTGCCGGACGCGCGCGGCGTGTATAAGCGCCTGACCGCACGCGAGAACATCCGCTACTTCGGCGAGCTGCACTCGATGCCGCCGGAACTGATCGCAGAGCGGACCCGCGCACTCGCGGCCGCGTTGCAGATGGACGACTTCCTCGATCGCCAGACCGAGGGTTTCTCGCAAGGCCAGCGCACCAAGACCGCGATCGCGCGCGCGCTGGTGCACGACCCGAAAAACGTGATCCTCGACGAGCCGACCAACGGCCTGGACGTCATGACCACGCGCGGCCTGCGTGAGTTCCTGCGGCAGCTGCGCGGCGAAGGGCGCTGCGTGATCTTCTCCAGCCACATCATGCAGGAGGTTGCCGCGTTGTGTGACCGGATCGTCGTGATCGCGCATGGTCGGGTGGTCGCGCAGGGCACCGCCGATGCGATGCGTGCGCAGACCGGTGAAGCCAATCTCGAGGACGCGTTCGTGAAACTGATCGGTTCGGAAGAGGGGCTGCACGCATGAACACCACGACGATGGCCTCGCTATGGACGGTGATGAAGAAGGAATTGCGCGAGCTGTCGCGCGATCGCCGCACGCTGATGCTGGCGCTGGTGATGGGACCGCTGCTGACGCCGGCGCTGATCCTGGGCATGGGCTCGATGGCGGAGAAACGCGCCAAGAGCCAGATTGAAAAGCCATTGGCGATCGCGATCGTCGGCGCCGAGCGCGCACCCAACCTGGTGGCGTGGCTGGCCGGCCAGGGCATCGAGCGCAAGACACTGGCGACGGATCCCGACAGCGCGATCCGCGATCAGGACGAAGACGTGTACCTGAAGATCGAAAGCGATTTCGGCAAACACTGGCATGACGGCATACCGGCGCTGGTGGAAATCGTGCATGACTCGACCCGCCAGGACGCCGACATCCCGGTCAAGCGGGTCGAGAATGCGCTGGATCAATATCGCAGCCAGACCGGCGCGCTGCGCCTGCTCGCGCGCGGGATCAATCCCGGGATCGCGGCGCCATTGGCGGTGTCGCACAAGGACCTGTCGACGCCGGAGGCGCGCAAGGGCCTGGCGATGGCGTTCCTGCCGTACCTGCTGATCCTGAGCGCGTTCATCGGCGGCGCGTACCTGATCATCGATGCCACCGCCGGTGAGCGCGAACGGCAGTCGCTGGAGCCGTTGCTGGCGACGCCGGCGCAACGCGGCGCGATCGTCAGCGGCAAGATCGCGGCGGCGTGCGCGATCGGACTGACCTCGCTGTTGCTGACATTGATCGCGTTCAAGATCGGCGCGCAGTTTTCGCCCGGCATCGGCCGGCAGATGGACGTGAGCGCGCCGGCGATCGCGCGGATCCTGCTGATCCTGTTGCCGATGCTGTTTATCGGCACCTCCTTGCTGACCGTGATTGCCGCAGGTGCGAAATCGGTCAAGGAAGCGCAGAGCTACATGAGCATGCTGATGCTGCTGCCGATGGTGCCGACGATCGCCTTGATGGTCAGCCCGGTGAAGAACCAGCTGTGGATGCTGACGGTGCCGTTCCTGGCGCAGAACCAGATGCTGCTGAAGGTGATCCGCAGCGAGTGGGTGTCTTCGCAGGAATGGCTGGTGTACCTGGGGGCGGGCTTCGGCCTGGCGGCGGTGTTGTGGTTCGCCGCGACCCGACGCTATCACCAGGAAAAGCTGGCGATTTCGGGCTGATGGCGCTGGCATCGCGATGAAAAAGCCCGGCGGTTGCCGGGCTTTTTTAACTGCCAACCGCCAGCGAGCGCGAGTTCCGGCGCGCGACGGCGCGTTGAGCAACGTCGCAACCGCCCCCTGTCGCGGCGCGGCGTTCGGAGCGGCTGCGCGGCAGTGCCGCGCAAGCAGCCGCTCCTTACCCCCCGGGGTTGAAGCCGATGGTGCGGCGGGTGGTCACCGGCGCGCCGACGGGCTGGAACCGCCAGCGCTTGACGGCGGCCAGCGCCTCACGGTCGAACACCCGCGGCGGACTGGCGCGGACCACGCGGGCCGAGCTCACCGAGCCATCGGTGCCGACGGTGAACTCGACCTGGACTTCGCCGGACGTGCCGGAGCGGAACGCGTCCTTTGGATACGTCGGCGACGGTGTGCTGATCGCCCGCAACTCGTTGGAGGCGGCGGCAGCCGCGGGCGGCGATGCGGCGGGCGCTTGCTGTGCGGCGACCGGAGCCGGGCGTGGCGGGGCGGCGGCAGCCTTTTGTGCCGCGGCGCGCTCGTCGGCGGCCTTTTGCGCCGCAGCCTGCTGCTCGGTGGTCTGCTGCGTGGCCAATTGCTGCGCGGCAGCCTGCTGGGTCTTCTGCTGGTCTGCCAGGCGTTGCTTCTCCAGGTCCGCCTGCTTCTTCGCATCTGCCACGGTCTTGGTGGCGGCATCGGTCGTGCGCTGCGCCAGCGCGGCCTGGCCGGCAGCAATCGCCTGCTTCAGGCGCGGCAGCGCCGGCGCCTTCGCATCGGTCTTTTCCATCAGCGCGTACAGGCGTTGTGCTTCGATGAAGTCGTCGCGGCTGATGCTCTGCTCGGTGGCGATCAGGGCATAGGGCATCAGGTCGCTGAGCGCACTGGCGATCGCCGCGTCGTTGGGCGTCTTGTCGCGCAAGGCGAGGTAGTACTCCATCGCATTGTTGCCCAGCGGCGCATACAGGCGCTGCTCGCGCATCGCGCCGCTGGCGGCCTCGCGCAGCTGGTCGGCGCCCATCGATGCGACCTTGGCCGACACGGCCTCGGCCGGTGGTGCCGCGACCTGGCTCGCGGCCGGGCCGCTGGCGGCAGGACCGGCGGCGCCGGTCTCCTCTTTCTTGCCGCACCCGGCGAAGGCGCAGATCACAACCACGCCGGTCAACAGCCGGAGCATGGTTCCAGCTTCGGCCGAACCAGCCCGCAAACGCTTTGCAACCAACATCGGAACACTCCCCTGAGTGTGCATGAACGCACGTGTGCGTAGCACGCGGCAGCGCGCTGCATTTGTCAACACCCCCGCCCCCCTGAACGGGGGGGTCAAGCTACTTTCCGATGCAGAACGTCGAAAAAATGTGACCCAGTAGCGCATCCGGGACGACTTGGCCGGTGATCTCGCCCAGCGCGTCATGACCGCAGCGCAAGGCTTCGGCGCTGAGCTCGAGCGCGTCCATCGCCAGCGCATCGAGTGCCACGGCCAACTCGACCTCGGCGCGCCGCAGGGCCTCGACCTGGCGCGCTCGCGCGGTGAAGGCGCCTTCGTCGGCCCCGGCATCGCCTTGCGCATGCCGGCGCAGGCGCGCATGCAGCGCGTCCACACCCAGCCCGGTGCGCGCGGAGACGAACAGGGCGTCGTTGCCGAGCACTGCGTCGGTGTCGCTCAGCAGTTCGGCCTTGTTGTGCAGCCAGAGGTGCTGCGGCACCTCCGCGATCGCATCGGCCACCGCGCGCTGACCGGCGGCGGGATCGCGCGCGTCGACCACGATGATCGCCAGGTCCGCATGCGCCAGTTCCGCGCGCGCGCGGCGCATGCCTTCGCGTTCGATCACATCGCCGCCTTCGCGCAGCCCGGCGGTATCGACCAGGGTCACTTCGATGCCATCGATGCGCACGACTTCGCGCAGCAAGTCACGGGTGGTACCGGCGATCTCGGTAACGATTGCGCGTTCGCTGCCGGCAAGTGCGTTCAACAGCGAACTCTTGCCGACGTTGGGTGGACCCACGATCACCGCATACAGGCCGTCGCGCAGTTTCCGCCCGCGCTGCGCGGCGGCGAGCAGATCGCGCAGCGTCCGCGTGAGCGTCGCGAGGCGTTCGCGCAATTGCGCGGTGCCAAGCGTGTCGAGCGGCTCATCGGCGAAATCGATCGCGGCCTCGACCTGCACCCGAACCGCCAGCAACTGCGACGCTAGCGTGTCCACCCGACGTGAGAATTCGCCATCCAGCGCACGCCGCGCCGCGCGTGCCGCGCGCATGTCGCCGGCGGCGATCAGATCCGCGACCGCTTCGGCCTGGGCGAGGTCGAGCTTGCCGTTGCGGAACGCGCGTTCGCTGTATTCGCCCGGACGCGCCATCCGCGCACCGAGTTCGCAACAGCGTGCCAGCAACTGCTGCAGCAGGACCGGGCTGCCGTGCGCCTGCAACTCGACCACATCCTCGCCGGTGTAGCTGGCGGGTGCGGCGAAATACAGCGCGATCCCATCGTCGATGGTGTCGCCGCCGCGTTCGCGAAAGCGCGCGCGCTGTGCGTGGCGCGGACGCAGGCTGTGATTGCAGATCGCTTCGGCAATGGCGTGTGCACGGGCGCCGGACAGCCGCACGATGCCAATGCCGCCGGCACCGGCGGCGGTCGCGATCGCGGCGATGGTGTCGTTGTCGCTGCCGGACTCGCGCATGGGCTGCATGCGCTTATGGTCGCAGATCGCCCGTGGGCAACAAGCACGAAGCCCACCGGTGGGCGGGCTTCGCTGTGTGATGCGTGCAGGGTTCAGACCTTGGCGGGCAGCGCCTGGTGGCCATACAGGCGCGTGTTCCACCATTGCTGCAGCAGGCCGAGGCCGCCATTGGTGATCCAGTACAGCACCAGGCCGGCCGGCATGAAGCCGAACATCACGCCGAACACCAGCGGCATGAACTGCATCATCTTCTGCTGCATCGGATCCATGCCCGGGGTCTTCGGCGCCAGCTTCTGCGTCGCCCACATCACCGCGACATTGATCGCCGGCAGGATGAAATACGGATCGCGCGCGGTGAGGTCGTGGATCCAGCCGATCCACGGCGCGTGCCGCAATTCGACCGACTCCGACAACATCCAGTACAACGCCAGGAACACCGGCATCTGCAGCAATACCGGGAAACAGCCGCCGACCGGATTGATCTTTTCCTTCTTGTACAACTCCATCAGCGCCATCTGGAACTTCTGTTTGTCCTCGCCGTAGCGCGCCTTGAGCTGCTCGATCCGCGGCTGGAACTGGCGCATCTTCGCCATCGACTTGTATTGCGCGGCCGACAGCGGATACATCGCCAGCTTCAGCACCACCACCAGGCCGACGATCGACCAGCCCCAGTTGCCGAGCAGCTGGTGGATCTGCTGCAACAGCCAGAACAGCCAGCCGGCGAGCACCGCCATGATGGTGAAGCTGCTGAAGTCGACCGCGCGCTCCAGCCCCAGCACGTTCTGGGCCTCGATCTGCTTGACCAGTTTCGGCCCGACCCACAATCGCGCCGAGGTGCTGGCGCTGGCGCCGGGGGCGACGGTCACGGCTGGGCCGACTTCGCGGATCAGCGCCTGGTTGGGCTGCGGCACCGCGGTGGAGAAGGTGCTGGCATCGTTCGCGCCGGGAATCCAGGCGGCAAAGAAGTGCCGTTGCAGCATCGCGATCCAGCCGCCGGTGACCGGCCGGCTGAGCGCGGCATCGTCCCCGAACTTGGCGTCCTTGCGCTTCTCCAGCTTGTCCTTGGCGCTGAACCACGCCGCGCCGTGGAAGCTGTAGGACTCCGGATGCATCATGCCGCTGGCGACCTGCGGCGGCACCCGCAGCAGCTGCCGGTAGACATAACCCTGCCACGGCGCGCTGCCGGTGTTGACCACGTCATCGCGCACGGCCACGACGTATTCGCCGCGGGTGAAGGTATAGGTGCGGCGGATGCTGACGCCGTTCGGGCCCTGCCAGACGAACGGCACCTGCAGCGATTGCGCGCCCGGACCGAGCGCGAACGCGCGCGTTGGCGTCGCCAGCACGAATCCGGATTCGTGGCTGGGCGCGGCGCCGGTGCTGCTGACCCAGCCGCTTTGCGCCTCGAAGAAGTGCGCGGGATCATCCGCGAACAAACGCACCGGCGCGCTGCCGGGATCGGTCGTCTGCGGATAGCGCAGCACGTCCGCGCTGTGGATCGCGCCACCGTCCAGGGTCAGCCGCAGCACGTCGGTGCTGACCGCGACCAGCGGCGCTGCGGCAGTCGTCGCTGTGGCGGCAACCATCGACGGCGTTGTCGCCCCTGCGGCCGGCGTTGCCGACATGCTGGCATTGGGCACCGTCGGCACGGCAGCGCCCGGCAGCGCACTCGTGGCCACCGGGGTCGCGACCGCGGTGGTCGTGGCCGGCTCATGATCCTTGCTCCACGCCAGCCACAACAGCGTCGCCACCATCAGCCAGGCGAACATCAGGAAAGTGCGGGTCTGGTTCATGCGAACGGGTTCGCGAACTGGTTCATACGGGCGTATTTCATGGGGCAGGCAGGCTCAGCCAGCGCGTGGGCGCGGCATTGAAGACGGGGAGGAAATGTCCGGGCGCTCGGCAATTTGCGCATCGGCGATGACTTGCCCACCGGCAATGACACCGGCGGGCATTGTGCCGGGCGCGTGCGATGGCGGCAATGCACCGGCACGTGACAACACGCTGTGGAAGGCCGCACGCAGCGTCGCGCCATCGGCTTGCGCAGCCGCCTGGCGCGCGACCACCACGTAGGCGCCGGCTGCCAGTTGCCAGCGCGCGCGCCGGAACGCATCGCGCAACACACGCTTGATGCGGTTGCGGCCGACTGCGCGCGGATCGACCTTGCGCGAGACCGCCAGGCCCAGTCGCGCCGGCTGCTCGTCACGCAACCAGTGCAGGCTCAACAACGGGTGCGCGAAGCGGCGCCCGCCATCGAACACCGCGGTGAATTCGCTGCGCACGCGAACACGCGCGCTCCGCGGAAGGCCGGCGTGCGCTATCGGCGTTGCGGTTGCCGCGGCGCCAGAACTCATCGGGGGAAACACAACCGGCGACGAACGCGACAGCCGATCGCTGCACTCGGTTGCAACACGCAATTGCAATCAGGCGATTGCAATCAGGCGCAGAGGCGCTTGCGACCCTTGGCACGACGACGGGCGAGGATCTTGCGGCCGTCGGCGGTCGCCATGCGGGCCCGGAAGCCGTGGTCGCGCTTGCGCTTGAGGTTGCTGGGCTGGTAGGTGCGCTTGGTGGCCATGACGGGCTCGTGCGGTTAAGCGACGGAAAGAACCGCGCATTCTAGCAGCGCCAGCGCCGCGGTCAACCTGCGGCCGCAAACCGAAGCACCACACCCTGCGCCGCCGCCGCGCAAGCAGACGGATCCGTTGGTCGCGATGCGCGCCCGCGAGGCTGGTGGTAGTCTGGCCCATCCCTTCGTTTTCGCACCGCGGCGCCGCGTCGTCGCGCGGCCAGCCTTTCAGTAACGCCCCCTATGGACGCCGCACACCCGATGGATGCCTGGCCTCGCTGCCTGCAACGCCTCGAAGCCGAATTGCCGGCCGAGGACGTGCATGCCTGGCTCAGGCCATTGCAGGCGCATGCGCGCGACGGCAGTTTCGTGCTGTACGCGCCCAATGCCTTCGTCATGGAAGAGGTCCGCTCGCGCTACCTGGTGCGGATCCGCGAACTGATCGCGCACTTCGCCGGCGCCGGCGAGGTCAGCCTCGAAATCGGTTCGCTGCGGCGACCGGGCGCCGCTGGCACGCCGGCCTCGGCCGCGTTCGGATCGATGATGCCTTCGATGCGCGCGGCGGCCAGCGAGCCGTTCCACGGCAATCTCGACAGCCACTACAGCTTCGACAATTTCGTCGAGGGCCGCAGCAACCAACTCGGTCGCGCCGCCGCCTGGCAGGCTGCACAGAAACCCGGCGACCGCGCCCACAATCCATTGCTGCTGTACGGCGGCACCGGGCTGGGCAAGACCCACCTGATGTTCGCCGCCGGCAACGCCATGCGCGCGCAGAACCCGGGCATGCGGGTGATGTACATGCGCTCGGAGCAGTTCATGAACGCCTTCACAAAGGCGCTCTACGACAAGACCTCGGGAGGCATGGATGCATTCAAGCGCCAGTTCCAGGGCATCGATGCGCTGTTGATCGACGACATTCAATTCTTCGCCGGCAAGGACCGCACCCAGGAAGAGTTCTTCCACACCTTCAACGCGTTGTTCGACGGCAAGCAGCAGATCATCCTGACCTGCGATCGCTATCCGCGCGAAGTCGAAGGCCTCGAGCCGCGGCTGAAATCGCGGCTGGGCTGGGGCTTGTCGGTGGCGATCGATCCGCCGGATTTCGAAACCCGCGCGCAGATCGTGCTGTCCAAGGCGCGCGAACGCGGGGTGCTGATCCCCGAGGATGTCGCCTTCCTGATCGCCAAGAAGATGCGCTCCAACGTGCGCGACCTCGAAGGCGCGCTCAACACGTTGGCGGCGCGGGCCAACTTCACCGGACGGCCGATCACGGCCGAATTTGCCCAGGAGACCCTGCGCGACCTGCTGCGTGCACAGCAGCACGCGATCGGCATCCCCAACATCCAGAAGACCGTGGCAGACTACTACGGGTTGCAGATCAAGGACTTGTTGTCGAAGCGGCGGACGCGCTCGTTGGCCCGCCCGCGCCAGGTAGCGATGGCGCTGGCCAAGGAACTCACCGAGCACAGCCTGCCCGAGATCGGCGACGCGTTCGCCGGTCGCGATCACACGACCGTGCTGCACGCCTGCCGCCAGATCAAGAACCTGATGGAAACCGACGGCAAGCTGCGCGAGGATTGGGAAAAGCTCATCCGCAAACTCAGTGAATGAGTCGGGGACAAGTTGTGGATAAGCGTGCCGGGCAAGATCCTGCGGAAAGTTGTCCACAGGTTGTCCGGACAGCCTGAGGTCGCTTATGCATGCCTTTCATTCACAAAAACATGATGTTTATCAATGGGTTGGAATGGTTATCACCGGAATTTAGCGACACCAAGCACCACCTTCTTTTGATTTATCCTTCCTTTCAAGCTTGAGCCACCAGGAACAGTCCGCATGCGTTTCAGCCTGCCTCGCGAAGTCTTCCTGAAGCCACTCGCGCAAGTCGTCAACGTCGTCGAACGTCGACAGACGCTGCCAGTCCTGGCCAACCTGCTGGTGCAGGTGAAGGCGGGTCAACTGTCGCTGACCGGCACCGATCTCGAGGTCGAGATGGTCGCCCGGCACGCGGTCGATGACGCCCAGGACGGTGAGACCACGATCCCGGCGCGCAAACTGTTCGAGATCGTGCGGGCACTGCCCGATGGCAGCAAGGTCACGGTGACCCAGACCGGCGACAAGGTCACGGTCCAGGCCGGGCGCAGCCGATTCACC
>JANMAO010000076.1:0-8894 GCA_031359875.1 Lysobacter sp. | reverse complement strand
GATCGATCAGCTCGGAGACGTGGGAGGGCATGTGGGGCGACCTTGCGGGGTAGGTGGGAATTATAGCTGGCGCGGTTTTTCCCCTTCGTTCTCCCTGCGCTGTTTGCGGGGAGAAGGTGCCGAAGGCGGATGAGGGGCGCTGTTGCTCTTCTCTCGCTCTCGCTGTGCTCGTCATCCCCGCGAAAGCGGGGATCCAGCGACTTTGCTGTTGTCCTGAATCAAACGCTTCCGCCTTTGGCGGGTCACTTTTCTTTGAAAGGCCGCAAAGAAAAGTAACCAAAAGAAAGCGGCCTTCCCCGACAAAGCTCACTCGCCACTTCAGCCTCAATGAAATTTTCCGACTCGCCATCCATGGCTCGGTCGGAAAACGGCGCACATCCTGTGCGCCGCCCTCCGGGTCTGCGGGCAACGCAGTGGTTTGCCATCTATCCTTAGAAGCGAAGCAGCGCAGTAGCACGCGTTACGCCTTTGTAGCCCGAATCGGACGCAGCGCAATCCGCGTCCTCAGCCCAGATCAGACTGCAGCCGCTGCAAGCTCACCGCGTCCAGCACGCGCGACCATGCGAACAACGGGCCAGGATCGCGTTTGCGACGCACGGTGCGGGCGGGATCGTCGGTCGCTGCGACCTCGGTGGTGTCGAGATCCTCGTGACCGGCGATCCATTGCAGTGTTGGCACATCGATTTGCAGCTTTCGCAACAACGCCATCAGCGCAATCAGTTGTGCTTCCGTATACGGCTCATCCATTGCCTGGCGACGCGAATCCAGCCAATCCGGATACCGGCCGATATTGACGAGTTCAATGCCGATCGAGCGCGGGTTGTAACCGCGGGTGTGGTGGGCAATGCGCTCATTGCGGACGTAGTGATGCACCGCGCCGTCGCGATCGACGTAGTAGTGGCCGCTGTTGCCGGTTTGCGATTCCGGATAGCGCATTTCCTCGCCGAAGCGACGCGCCGTCGCGAGGTCCGGCAGCTCGGTGCAGTGGATCACGACCAGGTCGATCTGCCCGGCAGAACGCCCTTCCAGCCGCGTCTCATAGGGCAGCGGATCGACATGCACGACAAGTGGCGCGGACTCGGGCGACATGGCCCGGATGCTAGCATCGCCGCATGCCGCCGCTGTCTCCCGACTCCGAACTAGCCCGCCTGATGGCGCGATTTCCGCGTGCCGGTGCGGTGGCGTGGATTGGCCTGCGACCCGCGCGCGAAGTTGGAATGCGCGAGGCGGACGCCGCGGAAGCCGTCACCGGCAAGGGTTTGATCGGCGACCGCTACGTTGGTGGCAGTGGCAAGCGTGGCATCACCCTGATCCAGGCCGAGCATCTGCCCGTCATCGCCACGCTGGCCGGTCACGCAACCGTCGCGCCTGCGACATTGCGACGCAATCTGGTCGTGGAAGGCATTCCGCTGATCGCATTGAAGGATCGCCGCTTTCGCATCGGCGATGTCGTCGTGCAAGGCACTGGACCGTGCGATCCGTGCTCGCGCATGGAAGCGGCGCTCGGGACCGGCGGCTACAACGCGATGCGCGGCATGGGTGGTATCTGCGCCCGCATAATTGAAGGCGGTACGATCCACCGCGGTGACGCCGTCGTTGCGCTCGAAGGCTAAGGGCATGCATGGACACTGCATCCTCTGCCATGGTTTCGAGAGTGGCCCTGACGCGACCAAGGTGACTGCGCTGGCCGAGGTTGCCAATCGCCAGGGCTGGACGCACGAACGCCCGGACTTCACCGACCTGGATGCGAAACGCGATGTCAGCGCACTTGGCGACGTCCCGGCGCGCGTGCAGCGACTGCTCGGGATCGCGCAGGCTGCGGCAGCAAAGGGACCGCTCGTGCTTGCGGGTTCGAGCCTCGGCGCATGGATCGCAGGGCAGGTTTCCTTGCAGGTTCCGGTCGCCGGCCTGTTCCTGATGGCACCACCAATCCTGCTGGATGCTGCGCACCCGCTCGCTGCCGCGCGCGTCCCGACGTCGATCATCCACGGTTGGGATGACGAACTGATTCCCGCCGCGCAGGTCGTCGATTGGGCGCAATCCAGGCGCGCTCGATTGTTGCTCGTCGACGACGGCCATCGCCTATCGGCACATGTCGCGGCGAGTGCCAATGCTTTTGCTGAATTGCTCACCATGGTCGTCCGATGAAGTTTTTCGCCAGCTGCGGCAAGGGCCTCGAATACCTGCTTGTCGACGAGTTGCTCGCGCTCGGCTGCACCCGTGCGACTGCGGCCCTCGCCGGCGCCAATGTCGAAGGCAGTCCGATCGAGGCGCAGCGCGCAGTGTTGTGGTCGCGTGTCGCAAGCCGGGTGCTGTGGCCGATCGCGGAATTCGATTGTCCCGATGAGCACGCGCTGTACGCCGGCGTCGCTGCCTTGCCTTGGCCCGAGCATCTTGCCGGCGGCCACACCGTGGCGGTAGACGCGCATGTATCCGGAGATGCGATCACCCATGCGCGCTATGCGGCGCATCGCGTCAAGGATGGCGTCGTCGATGTCATGCGCGCGCAGACTGGCGCGCGTCCGGACGTCGATGTCGAAGCACCGGACCTGCGCCTGAACCTGGTCGTGCGCAAGGGCAGGGCGATCGTGTCGATCGATCTCGGCGGTGGGCCGTTGCATCGTCGCGGCTGGCGTCAGCTGCAGGGCGAGGCGCCGCTGAAGGAAAACCTCGCTGCAGCGGTATTGCTGCGCGGCGGCTGGCCGCAGCTGTATGCCGAGGGCGGGGCGCTGCTCGATCCGATGTGCGGCAGCGGCACCTTGCTGATCGAAGGCGCATTGATGGCCGCCGATGTCGCGCCCGGGTTGATGCGCCAAGGCGGCTTCATGCCGACGCGCTGGCTGGGGTTCGACCAGGTTGCATGGGCGCGGCTGCGGGAAGAGGCGCGCGAGCGCGAAGCGGTTGGACGTGCTGCGCTACGCCCGGACTTCTTCGGCAGCGATCTCGATCCGCACGCGATCCGCGCTGCGAGTGAAAACGCGGAAGTGGCAGGCGTCGGCGGCAGCATCCACCTCGAAACGCGCGACGTCGGCGCGATGGCTCCGATCGCCCATCCACGCGGACTGGTCGTGTGCAATCCCCCGTACGACGCGCGACTTGCTGCCGATCCGGCGTTGTACCGCTCGCTCGGCAACTCGCTCAAGCACGCGGTACCGGACTGGCGTGCCAGCCTGCTCTGCGGCGATGCCGAACTGGCCCGCGCCACCGGCCTGCGAGCAGCCAGGAAATACCAGTTGTTCAACGGTGCGATCGAATGTTCGTTGATCGTCGTCGACCCGCTTGCGCCGGCGCAACGCGAGACCAGCCAGGAGCTGCAACCGCTGGCCGAAGGCGCGCAGATGGTCGCCAACCGCCTGCGCAAGAACCTGCGAAAGTTGAAAACCTGGCGTGAGCGCGAAGGCATCAGCTGCTACCGCGCGTACGACGCCGACCTGCCCGAATATTCCGCGGCGATCGATGTCTACACGACGGACGAACCCGTTTCGCGCACCTTCCTGCATGTGCAGGAATATGCCGCTCCCGCAGACATTCCAGAACCAGTCCAGCGTCGCCGCCTCAACGAACTGCTCGCGGCAGCGCGAGAAGTCTTCGGCGTGCCGCGCGAGCAGATCGCGCTCAAGACCCGCGTCCGCGGCAAGGGCGGCAGCAAGTACGCCCGTGCGGAACAGTTCGACACGCGTGGTGAATTCGTGGTGGTGCGCGAGGGCGACGCGCGACTGCGCGTCAACCTGTTCGATTACCTCGATACCGGCCTGTTCCTCGATCATCGCCCGCTGCGGTTGCGGATCGCCGAGGAGGCCGAGGACACGCGCTTCCTCAACCTGTTCGGCTATACCGGCGCAGCGACGGTGCAGGCTGCCGTGGGTCGCGCGCGACAGACGACGACGGTCGACCTGTCGGCGACCTACCTGCAGTGGTGCGCCGACAACCTGCGCGAAAACAAATTCGATGGCCCGCGCCACCGGCTGGTTCAGGCCGATGCGGTTGCGTGGCTCGAAGCGGATACCGGCGAATACGACCTGATCTTCTGCGACCCGCCGACATTCTCCAACTCCAAGCGTGCCGACGACTTCGACGTGCAGGCCGAGCACGTGCGCCTGCTGCGGGCCGCCGTCGCCCGCCTGGCACGCGACGGCGTGCTGTACTTCTCCAACAACTACCGGCGATTCCGCCTCGATGCCGACAGCATCGCGCAGTTCGCACGCTGCGAGGACATCAGCGCGCAAACCATCCCGCTGGATTTCGCGCGTGATCCGCGCATCCACCGCTGCTGGCAGCTGCGGCGCGGCTGAACCCGGGTTGCGGCTCCCGGAGCATTTAACGCCGCCGCAACGCTGGGCTGGGCAAGCTACCCGCATGCATACACACGCGCTTCGCCGCCACCGCCGACTTCAGCATTGGAATTTCTTCCGGCACTGGATACGCAATCCCCGGCGGGTCGCTGCGGTGGCGCCGTCCAGCCGGCAGCTGGCGGAGCGCATGGTCGACGAGCTTCCCATAGGTACAAAGCGGGTGATCGAGCTCGGCCCGGGCACAGGCGTCATGACCGAAGCGCTGCTCGCCCGCGGCCTGCAGCCCGATGGGCTGCTGGCGGTCGAACTCGACCTTGCCATGCACGACACTCTTCAGGCACGGTTCCCGCACCTGCACCTGGTCCATGGCGACGCTCGCTTCCTCGGCGATCTGGCCGCAGGTTTTGCGGCGCCGGGCGAAGTGGATGCGGTGGTCTCCAGTCTCGGCCTGCTCGGCATGGACGAAAGCGATCGCGGCGCGATCCTCACGGCGGCATTTTCGCTGTTGCGCCCGGATGGACGCTTCATCCAGTTCACCTACGGCATCAGTTCGCCGGTCTCGCGCACGCAGTTGCAGGTCCTTGGCCTGTGCATCCGCCGTGGTGCCTTCATCCTACGCAACCTGCCACCGGCCACGGTATACGTGTACTCGCGCGCATGACGTCATAGAGGGCGCGTCGTTGCGGGCGCTGCGACGAGCGCAATCCAGTGTTCCATGTGTGGGACTGGCCTGGGTTGAGACGCACCACATCTCTCCGGCTATCGCACTGTCTCCGTGAGGATTTATGACCAACACGACACCCAATGCCGACGCCGATCAAGGCGCCTTCGCGCGTGTCGCGCGAAAGCTTCGTGGCATGCCAACCTCCGACGGCGCGGGGGTCAAGCTGACTCGCGTGATTGGCACGCCGCAGCTCGACATGCTCGATCCGTTCCTGATGCTTGACGAGTTCGGTACCGACCAGCCCGAGGACTACCTCGCCGGTTTTCCGGAACATCCTCACCGCGGCTTCGAGACCGTCACCTACATGCTCGACGGCCGCATGCGCCACAAGGACAACCATGGCAACGAAGGCCTGCTGGTGCCGGGCAGCGTCCAGTGGATGACGGCCGGTCGCGGCCTGGTGCATTCGGAAATGCCGGAGCAGCAGGAAGGCCGCATGCGCGGTTTCCAGTTGTGGGTCAACCTACCGGCCAGCGACAAGATGGTTGCGCCGCGCTACCAGGAGTTTTCACCGGAGAAAATCCCGGTGGTGACACCGACGGCCGATGTCCGCATCAAGGTCATTGCCGGCACCGTCGATGGTGTGCAGGGCCCGATCGCGCAGCCGGCGACCGATCCGCTCTATCTCGATATCGCATTGCGGCCGGGCGCGACGTGGGATTACGCGTTGCCCGAAGGCCACAACGCCTTTGCCTATGTTTTTTTTGAGGGCGCGGTGACGATTGGAGAAGGCGAGGACGCGCGTGCGCTGGAGACGCATGAGCTCGCGATACTCGGCGGTGGCGACCAATTCACGGTGCGGGCGGAATCGTCCGATGCGCGCCTGATTCTTGTCGCCGGACGACCGCTGCGTGAGCCGGTCGCGCGCCATGGGCCATTCGTGATGAATACCCGCGAGCAACTCATGCAAGCCTTCGTCGACTTCCAGGAAGGCCGTTTCTAGCGCTGCAGATCGGGGTGCGGGAGAAAAAAAGGCCGCGTCTCAAGACGTGGCCTTTTCATTTCATTCCGCGGTGGCGCGCTACCGTCTCGCTATGACCTCGTTCATGGGCTGTGCTCGATCCGCAACTGCGCTTCCGGCGCGTCGCCACGGACAAGTGACAGCAACGTCAGGCGACGCTCGCCAAGGATCTGCAGTTTGGGATCCTTGCCGGTGTGCAGGCTGAAATCCTGAGCAACTGCATTCGTCGCTGTCCACTGGAAGGCGACTTCGGCGTCGCCCGCCCAGATGCATTTCACACCAGGTGGACAGCGCGAATCGTTCGCCACCCGCACATAGCGCAGCGTGCTGTGATCACCCAGCGTCACTTGCTCGCCGGGATGCATCGCGAACTCCTGGCCATCGTCGATCATGCGTCCTCCATTGCCGCCAGTGGCGGACACCATGGTGCAGGCAGCGAGCGTTGCAAGCACGCCCGCGATCAGGACGGGACGAAAAGCGGCAAGCATCGACATGGGCATCTCCGCAGGAAAGAACTTGCAGTTTCGGCAGATCCAACCTGATCGGAGGTGAACGCGGTCAGATCATTTCGCCCTGCAAGCTTGCCGGCAAATCGGATTGTGGGCATGGATACGTCGTTATCGCATCCCTTGAAGCTACAAAGCGACTTCGGTTGAATGAATTGTTAGACCGCAGCCGGAGCAACTACTGGTCAGCCGGCGGCTCCCAAAGTTCGATCTTGTTGCCCTCTGGGTCGAGCACCCAGCCAAATTTGCCCTGCTCAGAGGTATCAGTCTTGTCGACAACATTGCAACCCTCAGTTCTGAGGGCCGAAAGCAGCGCGTCAAGATCCGCGACCCGGAAATTGATCATGAAGGAGGCTGTGCTCGGCGCCATGTACGTCGTGTCTTCCGCAAACGGACTCCAGATGGTCATCCCCGGCTCGCTGCCGCCACCACCCCAGTTGAAGATGACACCGTTCCAGTCGGTTACATCGAGACCTAAATGATCTCGATACCAGGCGCTGAGTGCGGCCGGATCCTTAGCCTTGAAGAAAATGCCTCCGATCCCCGTTACTCGCTTCATTGCTCTTCTCCGAATGCGGCTGAGGATTCTGCGGTCTAACGCTTGAACTAAACCGACCCGCCCGAGAACCCACATGGAGTCTTGAAGCCACGAAGCGGGTTCGACATGAATGAATTGCTAGGCGTCGTTGCGTGGTGTTGACTCACGAAGAGGGTGCTCCAGATGAAATTTGTGCAGAAAGCGGTGGAGTAGCGGAGCCAGCAGCAGCCCAGCGACAAAGATAACGGCAAGACCACAGTAGAGAGCATACAAGCCGGCGAACAGCTTGCCAGCCACGGTGATTGGAGCGTTCACCGGACCCATGCCGCCCAAAAGCATCGCTGCATTTAGAAATGCGTCGATCCAGGAAAGATTTTCAAGAGCATGGTAGCCAAGCATGCCAATGAACAGCGACACGCAGATGAGGATAAGCGCCATTCCGCCGCTTTGCGCAAGACGTGCAAGGAACTGAGCACGTGGGAGAAGTGGTTGGGTGTGATGCTCAAACATGTTCACTCTCTTTGTCGATCGGTCGGCGCCCAACGCCTTATGTCTTGAAACATCCGTAGGCTAGGAGTGGAGAGCCCGGTGTGCGCGCCCGATAACGCCTTGGTGTTAACAGCACCGTAATTCAGCATGGAGCCGCACACCGGATCTCACGTCCGACGCCCGAACAGTTGCGCGAGGACCACTCGCACCGATAAGCGTGGGCTGGACGTGAGTGCTCTCGACATTCTTACTTTATCGGAGCCGGGCCATGATTGCAGTCGGGGTGGATGTGGTTCGGCTTGAATGAATTGTTAGGCGACTGCTGTCAACGAAGCAAGGCTACAACAATTGCCAATGAACAGCTTTTGCTTGACCCGAAGCCGATGAGGCAAAGCCCGCAGCTGGCCAAAGCGAAAACAGGAACACCGTTGCATGCGAGCTGCGCGCAAGGCCAACCTCAGAGCATTTGATCCAATGCAGTTTTTCGTCGCCTAACGCCTGAATTAAGCCGACACGCTTCGTGGCGGCAACGTTCAAAGGTACTTTTCATTCCTATTGCCGCCACAAAGCGTGTCGGCTTAATTCAGGTGTTAGGCCTTGCAAAAGCGTCGATCATCCATACAATGTACAGATGATCAAATTTGACTGGGGATCCGGCTAAGTCCGCCTCAAACCTCAGGAAGCATGGCGTTTCCTTCGAGGAGGCCCAGTCTGTCTTCTACGACGAATTCGCCATTCAGTTCTACGATGAGCCCCACTCTTCCGATGAGGAGCGTTTTCTCATGCTAGGCATGAGTAGCGGCGCCCATCTCCTCCTCGTCTGCCACTGTGAGCGCGATGGTGGTGGCGTTATCCGCATCATTTCAGCGCGCAAAGCCACGAAACAAGAAAGCTCCTTCTACGAGCAGTGACCGCCATGAAAGCCGAATACGATCTCTCCAAAATGAAGTCCCGCAAGAATCCTTATGCGGCCAAGCTCAAGAAGCCTATTTCCATGCGCCTCTCGGAGGACGTAGTGGACTACTTTAAAGGCATGGCTAATGAGGCGGGCGTTCCGTATCAAAGCCTAATCAATTTGTATCTACGCGATTGCGTCATGAAGCATCGCAAGGTGCAGATTGCCTGGCCAAGCAGCAAGGCATAACAATTCGTTCAAGCCGAAACCGCTTCGTTCCAGCAAAAGCGTGGCAGAAAAAGCTTGCCACGCTTTCGCTTCCACTACGCGTTTCGGCTTAACTCAGGCGTTGGGCGCCAACCGAATCTTCGAAACGCTTGCGTGGTGCGTGGAGTCTTGCCGCTCTTTCGCATCCACGACAAGAGCAGCTCCTCGCTTTGCGCGCTCGTGGTTCCGTCTCGCCTTCGGCCACAACGCGCCGCTCCTGCC
>JANMAO010000070.1:0-5857 GCA_031359875.1 Lysobacter sp. | reverse complement strand
GGGTCGCAACCGGTTGGCAAAGGAATAAACGAGGTTGCGGCTGCTACCCACTTGGTCGGGGAATGGCATGCCCAGAAGATCTGGTGTCGTAACGTACTGGGTTGTTATCGTCGAAAGTGGAGCGGACGTGCCCTGGCCCTTATCGACCTGCAGCAACTTGCCTTCGTTCAGGCCGTAACTGATTCCGTACTGATAGCGCTGATAGCTTCCATCCGGGGCAGTAACGGTGCTGATCTTCGTTGCCAGGCAACTGGAGCATGTGTCGGTGGGCGCGCCGGTGGTGTATAGCTGAGATCCGCCTTCGCCAATTGCATATTGCCATTGCTGTCCCGTGGCACTTGGAGCCACGGCAGAAATGCCGGGTCCAGAAATAGTTTTCTTGTCGAGGACGTATGCGTCCCAGTAGTTGGCGACGTAGGGAATAGGTGCCTGCTGCCCTGGAATCTGGCAACCCTTGATCGGCGTGTGCGCTCGCCGCAAGCGTTCGTAGATGAAGTCGAATACAACCGAGGCACCCGATGGGTGCCCAACCGTGAACTGATAACCCGTGTCGTTTTTTGGATCGGCTTCGGTAGGACAGGACGTATTCTGTCCACCATCCAGCGGCGCCTCGCGGATCGGCTTAAGCGTGCCGACCCCTGCGTAAGTCCAAGCGGAGAGGTCCGGTTGTGTAACGCGATTGAGGGATACCGTGTAGCTGTAACCCGTCACTGGCGTGTACGCGTATGTCCATCTGCGCGCATTGGCGGTCACGGACTGGATATGGTCGCCGGACCAAACCAAGGTCAGCATGCGGCCGTCGGACGCAAAGATCCTAGTGAGATGGTCCCCGGAATAGGTGTACGTCACCGAGTTGCCAAAACGATCCTGCATACGAGAGACCAGCAGCGAAACCCGTTGGCGCCCCAGGCTCACGACCTGATTTGGGGCTGATGTGGATGGAACCTTGATCCCCTCGGCCCCGGTGGTGACGGCATAGTTGAACGTGTACTGGACTCCGTCAGGGGTGAGCGCCACGAAGGCCTCGCCGGGATATGCGTTCGCTGTTTGTGCAAGACAACGCAGTCGGACCAGGCTGGTCGTGAGCCACGGATAGGTTTGACCGTCATTGACGGCCGCAATCCTGGGTTGGTCGTTGACCAAGAGTTCCTGATCCCCTTCGCCCGGCAGGTAGAGATAGGTGCCTTGCCAGACGTCAGTGGGATTGGGCGTTGCCGCACTAGGAACCGTCGTACTGGTGTCCGGCAACGCTGTACTGCTACAGCGCGCGTACGGCGCGCTTCCTTGGAGTTTCCAGCCATTTGGAGCCAGGAACACACCATGGATGCGTGGCAGATCGATCTCCCAATCACCAAAGCCCGTGAGGTATGCCAGCTGGCGTCGCTCTTCGACCTTGTAGCGACGCCCGATGCGAACGGGCAAGGCATTGTTGCCAGGCAAGTCGACATCAGTGGCGGAAAACGTCGTACTGCCGTCGTACAGGCTGACTTGTTCGCCAACGAAATTGGAGCCCAGAGGAGCGCTGACCTGCGAGGCATTGATCTTCTGTGCGGACTCTTCTTCAGGCGAGGAAGCCGGGTCGCCATTGACCGCCGCCAACGCATCTGTGCCCGTCAAGCCGACGCCCAGAAACAACACGGCCGCAAGCGCCAAAGCGCCTCGATTGAACTTCATAGCGTTCCCCTTCCATTTCAGCCTGTTGCAGGCCGAATTCCCTGGTTGATGTGCGAGCGAAGCCGTCGCCCAAACCCATTATCCACAAAATTATCGTGAGCGTCGTCTTGGTTCGGTGCACCCATCAAAGCCAGATTGGCTATCGCTGGGGGCGCGCACCCCATGAGGCGTCGATATTGAAGTTGGGGAGCGATCTGGACGCCAATCTGCGTGACATCAATAGAAACCGATCGGATCTCACTTTTAGCCACACTTCTTGGCGAGATGCTCGGCGCGGGGATCGTAGTTGCGCATCAACATCCGGTGATTCTCGTGTCCGGCAACCTTGGCCAATTTGTGGAGCTGGAACACCTTCTCCGGCCTCTAGAAAAATGGAAAATGGGCCCGGAAAATGGGCCCAGAGTAAATATCTGCTTGGGCCGCCCATCCTCGCCCTCCCGAACACCCAACGCCATGGCTGGTTAAACTCGCACCATGCTCAAGATCGACTCCCACGCCCATTACCTGCCGCGCGACTGGCCCGATCTTGCCGCGAAGTATGGAGATACCCGTTTTCCGGTGATCCACCACGGCGACGACGGCCGTCATCGCATCTACAAGGACGGCAAGTTCTTCCGGGAAATCTGGCCGAAGACCTGGGATCCCCGGGAGCGCATCGACGACTACGCGCGCTTCGACGTGCAGGTGCAGGTGATCAGCACGGTGCCGGTGATGTTCAGCTACTGGGCCAAGCCGCACCACGCGCTGGAATTGCACCAGGCGCTCAACGACCACATGGCCTCGACGTGCCACGCGAATCCGCGCCACTACGCCGGCATCGGCACTGTGCCGCTGCAATCACCGCGGCTTGCGGTGCAGGAGCTTGAGCGCTGCATGGATCAGCTCGGGCTGCAGGGCGTGCAGATCGGATCGCATGTCGGCAACTGGAACCTCGACGCTCCGGAGCTGTTCGAGTTCTTCGAGGCGGCGAGCGAGCTTGGTGCTGCGATCCTGGTGCACCCGTGGGACATGATGGGCACCGATTCGATGCCCAAATACTGGTTGCCCTGGCTGGTCGGCATGCCGGCGGAGCAATCGCGCGCGGCCTGCTGCCTGGTCTTCGGCGGCGTGCTGGAGCGGCTGCCTAATTTGAAAGTCTGTCTCGCCCATGGCGGTGGCAGCTTCCCCTACACCATCGGCCGCATCGAGCACGGCTTCAAGATGCGCCCGGATCTGGTCGCCACCGACAACTTCCGCAACCCGCGCGATTACCTGTCGAAGCTGTATTTCGATTCGTGGGTGGCCGACGACCGCGCGCTGCGCTTCCTGCTCGACACCTGTGGCGTGTCGCAAGTGATGCTGGGGACCGACTATCCGTTTCCACTCGGTGAGCAGGTACCCGGCGCGGGCATCGCCGCGCTCGGACTGGATGAAGCCGAGCAAGCCAGGCTCTACCACGGCACCGCGCTGGAATGGCTTGGCCTGCCCGCCTCCCGGTTTCAATAAATGTCCTGTGAGCCCATGACCGACCTCTTCGGCGACTCCTACGCGAGCGCGCAAGACGACGTCGATCCATTGCGCGGCATGCGCAATGAATTTCATATTCCGCTGCATGCGGGCGCCGAGCAGGCCTATTTCTGCGGCAATTCGCTCGGCCTGCAACCGAAAGGTGCGCGCGCGTTGGTTGGGGAAGTCCTCGACAAATGGGCGCAAGAGGGCGTCGAAGGCCACTTCCGCGAACCAGCGCCGTGGATGCCCTATCACGAACTCGTGCGTACGGGTCTTGCCGGCGTCGTGGGTGCGCTCCCCGCGGAAGTCGTGGCGATGAACTCGCTGACGGCCAACCTGCATCTGATGATGGTCAGCTTCTATCGGCCGACGCGCGAGCGGCCAGCGATCCTGATGGAAGCGGGTGCGTTTCCATCCGATCGACACGCATTGGAATCGCAGGTTCGTTTCCACGGCTTCGATCCGTCGACCGACCTGATCGAACTCGAGCCGGATGAGGCCGACGGCACGATCTCGATGGCCGCGATCGAACGCGCGATCAGCGAGCACGGTTCGCGCCTTGCGCTGGTCTTGTGGCCCGGCGTGCAGTACCGCACCGGGCAGGCATTCGATCTCGATGAAATCGTCCGACTCAGCCACGCCGCCGCTGCCATTGTCGGCTTCGACCTCGCCCATGCCGTCGGCAACCTGCATGTGCAGTTGCACGATAGCAATGCCGACTTCGCGGTCTGGTGTCACTACAAATACATGAACGCCGGGCCGGGCGCGGTCGGCGGTTGCTTCGTGCATGCGCGCCACGCGCGCACGGACCGACCGCGGTTTGCGGGCTGGTGGGGGCACGACCAGACCACGCGCTTCCAGATGGGGCCGGCGTTCGCGCCGACGCCAGGCGCCGACGGCTGGCAGCTGAGCAACCCGCCGGTTCTCGCGCTGGCGCCGCTGCGCGCGTCGCTGGAGGTGTTCGGTCGCGCCGGCATGTACGCGCTGCGCCAGAAATCACTGCGCCTGACTGCCTACCTGGAAGCACTGATCCGCGAACGTCTCGCCGGTACGCTGCAAATCGTGACACCGCGCGAGCCCGAACGTCGTGGTGCGCAGCTGTCACTGCGCGTTACCGCCGGACACGAGCGTGGCCGCTCGCTGTTCGAGTATCTCGCCACCGTAGGCGTACTCGGCGACTGGCGCGAACCCGACGTCATCCGCATCTCGCCCGCCCCGCTATACAACACCCATGCCGATGTGCTGCGTTTCGCCAGTGCGGTTGAGAGCTGGCGCGGAGCAAAAGCTTGAACGGGCCGCGGCATTTGACCATCGTCGGCGCCGGGCTTGCCGGTGCGCTGCTCGCCACTTTGCTGGCAAAGCGCGGCTGGCAGGTGGATGCCTACGAGCGTCGCGGCGATCCGCGCGTCGACGGCTACGCGGGTGGGCGGTCAATCAACCTCGCGCTGGCCGAACGCGGTCTGCACGCGCTACGCAGCGCCGACATCGCCGATGCCGTGCTCGAAAAGGCAGTGATGATGCGCGGGCGCATGGTCCACTTTCTCGATGGCAGCCAGCAGTTGCAGCGCTACGGTCGCGACGATTCCGAAGTGATCTGGTCGGTCAGCCGCGGTGAACTCAACATCACGTTGCTGGATGCCGCCGAAGCCGCGGGAGCTCGCCTCCATTTTGATCGGCGCCTGGACGGCGTCGATTTCGAGTCGCGCACCGCGACATTCCTGGGCGAAGGTCGTGCCCACGTGCACGCCTTCAACGCGCTGCTGGGCGCTGATGGCGCGGGATCCGTTCTGCGCCAGCAGATGGGCAGGCACGCCGCGCTCGGCGAGCGCATGGAGTGGCTGGACCACGGCTACAAGGAACTCGAGATTCCACCTGGTTTCGACGGCGATTTCAGACTCGAGCCGAATGCCCTGCACATCTGGCCGCGCGGTCGCTACATGTGCATCGCCCTGCCGAATGACGAGCGCACGTTTACCGTGACCCTGTTCCTTCCCAACCAGGGCGACCCCAGTTTTTCCAACGTGGTGACGGGCGACGATGCACGAACGCTGTTCCAGCGTGACTTCGCCGACGCGTTGCCGTTGATCCCCGACCTGGAGAACGACTTCGAAGCGCATCCGACCGGCACCCTGTCCACGCTCTATCTCGATCGCTGGCATCTCGGCGGCGATGCGGTGCTGCTCGGTGATGCCGCGCATGCGATGGTGCCGTTCCATGGCCAGGGCATGAACTGCGCGTTCGAGGATTGCGTGGCGCTGGCTTCGCATATCGAGTCGAGCGTCGAGTCGAACACCGACCTCGCCGCCGCCTTCGCCGCGTTTGAATCCGAGCGTCGCCCCAACGTGCAGGCGATCCAGGCGATGGCGCTGGAAAACTACCTGGAGATGCGCGAACGGGTCAACGATGCCGACTTCCTGCTGCAGCGAGCGTTGGAACTGCAACTGGCCGAACGTCATCCGGACCGATTCGTGCCGCGTTACGCGCTGGTCACGTTCCGCCGCGTTCCCTATGCGACTGCGTTCGAGCGCGGCCGTATCCAGCGTGAGCTGCTGGTAGAAGCGACCCGCGGGCGCGAGTCGTTGGATGGGATCGACTGGCCGTGGCTGGATGCGGCAGTGGAAGCACAGCTGTCGCCCCTGCCAGACGAAACCTGACGCCAACCGAGTCTCAGTCTGCGATACCGGACTGCGGCATG
>JANMAO010000032.1:0-3556 GCA_031359875.1 Lysobacter sp. | reverse complement strand
TTCCAGCTTCCGCAGGGCCTGGTTGTCGTAGAGCGCGACGGTGTGTGGCATCGCGCGATTCTATACTTGGCCTGTGGAATCGATCGCCTCCAGCCCTGCCCTGAGTCACGCGCCCGCGCCTGACTACAGCGCCGTGGCACGCCGGATCAAGGCGCTTGCGCGTGAGTTCGGATTCCAGCGTTGCGGCATCAGCGACGTCGCCCTCGGCGAGGACGAAGCGCATCTGCGCGACTGGCTTGCGCAGGGCTTGTATGGATCGATGGCGTGGATGGCGCGGCATGGCGACAAACGTTCGCGCCCACGCGAGCTGATCCCGGGGACCGTGCGGGTGATCTCGGTCGGGCTCGATTACGGGCGCGATGGCGACGAAGCCTGGGCCACGCTGGCCGACAGCGAGCGCGCTTACGTCGCGCGCTACGCATTGGGCCGCGACTATCACAAGCTGATGCGGCAGCGGCTGCAAACAGTGGCCGATCGCATCGCCGATGAAGTCGGTTCGTTTGGTCATCGGGTCTTCGTCGATTCGGCGCCGGTGCTGGAGCGCGCGCTGGCACGCAACGCGGGCCTCGGCTGGATCGGCAAGCACACCTGCCTGATCGACAAGGACGGCGGCTCGTGGTTTTTCCTCGGCGAAATCTACGTCGACCTGCCGCTGCCGGTCGATGCTCCGGCAAGTGCGCATTGCGGGACCTGCGTGCGCTGCATCGATATCTGCCCGACCCAGGCGATCACTGCACCGTACCGGCTCGACGCGCGCCGCTGCATCAGTTACCTGACCATCGAGCACGAAGGTGCGATTGACGAGGAGTTGCGGCCCCTGATCGGCAATCGCATCTTCGGCTGCGACGACTGCCAGTTGGTCTGTCCCTGGAACAAGTTCGCGAAGAAGACCGACGAACCGGACTTCCGGGCGCGCAACGATCTCGACAAGGCAACGCTGGCGCAGCTGTTCGCGTGGACCGAGGAAGACTTCCTGAGGCGCACCGAAGGCTCGGCGATCCGCCGCAGCGGCTACGAACGCTGGTTGCGCAACATCGCGGTGGCGCTGGGCAATGCGGCAACGACACCGGACGTGCTGGCAGCGCTGGAATCACGCCGTGGCAGCGACAACGCCATCGTGCGTGAACACGTGCAATGGGCCCTTGATCGCCATCGTATCGGGTAGAGCCAAGCTTGCTCGGCTGCTTTTCAAAACAGGAGCAGCCGAGCAAGCTCGGCTCTACAAGTCCCTAAGCCGCCTGCGCCGGGATCGAGGTGTTGGTGTGCGTCAGCAGGTTGTGGCGGTCGACATACACCAGCGTCGGCTTGTAGTTCACCGCTTCGGCCTCGTCGCAAACGCCATAGGCGCAGATGATGACGAGGTCGCCCGGTTGCGCGCGGTGCGCGGCAGCACCGTTGACCGAAATCACGCCGCTGCCTTCCTCACCGCGGATCGCATAGGTGACGAAGCGCTGGCCATTGTTGACGTTGAAGATATGCACCTGCTCGTACTCGCGGATGCCGGCGATATCCAGCAGGCGGCCGTCGATCGCGCAGGAGCCTTCGTAGTGCAGCTCGGCATGCGTGACGGTGGCGCGGTGGATCTTGGCCTTTAGGAGTGTCAGTTGCATCGTCGATCTCCGGCCAACGGCCGAATGTGAATTGAGGACGGCAGTGTAGGCAGCGGTTTGCCGCGCTGCAACATTGCCCTGCGGTCGTTTAGCCGCGGTCAGAATTCCAGGTTGTCGATCAAGCGGGTTCGGCCCAGCCGGGCAGCGATCAGGGCCACGCGCGGCCCGCCCTCGCCTGCGGCGGGCTCCGTTAGATCGGGCCGTCGCACGACGGCGTAGTCAACGACGAAACCGTGCATCCCAAGGGTCGATCGCGCGGCCGTTTCCACCGCAGCGCGCGGTGTGCCCGCGACGAGTGCTGCGCGCATCTGCTGCAGCGTCTGCTGGATCTCCGCCGCGAGCGGGCGCTCCTCGGCGGACAGGTACTGGTTGCGCGAGCTCATCGCCAGGCCGTCGGGTTCACGCAAGGTCTCGCCGGCGACCAGCTCCAGCGGAAACGTGAGATCGCGCGCCATGTAACGGATCACGGCCAGCTGCTGGTAATCCTTGCGCCCGAATACGGCGAGGTCGGGTTGCACCTGGTTGAACAGGCGCGCGACCACGGTGGCGACGCCATCGAAATGTCCGGGCCGATGCGCTCCCTCCAGCAGCTCGGTCACGCCGGGCACGCGCACCTGGACAGTGGCTTCGGCGCCGTAGGGGTACATCGTTTCCACCGACGGCAGCCACAGCAGGTCGCACCCCGCAGCCGCGAGACCGGCAGCATCGGCCTCCGGCGTGCGCGGATAGCGTGCGAAGTCCTCGTTCGGCCCGAATTGGGTCGGATTGACGAAGATGCTGGCGACGACACGATCGGCATGTGCGCGCGCAAGCTGCACCAGCGAGTGATGACCGGCATGCAGGTTGCCCATCGTCGGCACGAAACCGATACGCAGGCCGGCTCGTTTCCATGCGCCGATCTGCTTGCGCAGTGCGGCGAGTTCACTGACGGTTTCGATCATTCTTGTTGGATCATTCTTGTTTTGGCGTTCTTGATCGGGTCAAGCGTAGCTATGTGCAGCGTCGGGAAAGCTGCCATCGCGCACTGCATTGGCAAACGCCTGCACGGCGCCGGCGATGGAGCCGCCTTCGGCCAGGAAATCCTTGACGAACTTCGGCCGGCGATGGCCGCTGTTGATGCCGAGCAGGTCATGCAGCACCAGCACCTGGCCGTCGCATTGCGGACCGGCGCCGATACCGATCGTCGGGATCGAGACGGCCGCGGTGATGTCGGCAGCCACCGGCGTGGGAACGCATTCCAGGACCAGCAGCGACGCACCGGCTTCGGCGACGGCTCGCGCGTCCTCGCGCAATATTGCCGCGGCACGTTCGTCGCGACCCTGCACTTTGTAACCACCCAGACGCAGCACCGATTGCGGCGTCAGCCCGAGATGCGCGCAGACCGGGATTTCACGCTCGACCAGGAACCGGATCACGTCGAGCTTGTGCCCCGCGCCCTCCAGCTTGACCATGCCGGCGCCCGCCTGCAGGCAACGCATGGCGGCGTCGAGCGCGCGCCCGGTCGTGGCATCGGCCTGGAACGGAAAATCGGAAATCAACAACGCATTCGACAATCCGCGCGCGACGCAGGTGGTGTGATAGACGATATCGTCGACACTAACGGGCAATGTGCTGACGTGGCCTTGTACCACCATGCCCAGTGAATCGCCGACGAGCACAAGGTCGACGCCGCTGTCATCGAGCGTGCGTGCAAAGCTCGCGTCGTAGGCAGTCAGCATCACCAGCTTGCGGCCGTTACGCTTGGCGTCAGCAAGCATCGGCACGGTCCACTGCTTGCGATCAGGACGGTCGGCGGCGTACATACAGTCTCCAGCGGGACGGCGCAGAATGTGGGATGGCTCGACGCCGCTAGCCTACGGCCTCGATGCCCTCATAAGCCAGCGCAGCCAGCGCATCGCGCGCAGCACCCCGGCCCGGAATGGAAGCCTCTGGATCGATCTCCAGCA
>JANMAO010000247.1:0-9353 GCA_031359875.1 Lysobacter sp. | reverse complement strand
CGTGACAGTGGCAAACCGATCAAGCTGGCGCGCGAAGTCGAAATCCCGCGGGCGATCAGCAACCTGCGTTTCTTCGCACATGCGGCGACGCAGTTCGCCAGCGAATCGCACCACGGCCAGGCGGGCCTGAACTACACGTTGCGGCAGCCGCTCGGCGTGATCGGCACGATCTCGCCCTGGAACCTGCCGCTCTACCTGTTCACATGGAAGATCGCGCCCGCCCTGGCTGCGGGCAATACCGTTGTCGCCAAACCATCTGAAGTGACGCCCCTGACCGCGACCATGCTGGGGGAGCTCGCCGCGCAGATCGAATTTCCAAAAGGCGTGCTCAACATCGTGCACGGGTTGGGTCCGGAGATTGGGGAACCGCTGGTCACCCATGCAGAGGTCAAGGCGATTTCGTTCACCGGCAGCACGGCCGTCGGCAAGCGCATCGCCGGCCTTTCCGCGCCGCTGCTGAAGAAGCTCTCGCTGGAACTGGGCGGCAAGAATCCGACCCTCGTGTTTGCCGACAGTGACTGGCGTGCGAATCTCGACTCGATCGTGCGCTCTTCGTTCCAGAATTCCGGGCAGATCTGCCTGTGTGGTTCGCGCATCCTCGTCGAGCGCGGCATTTATGTCGAATTCCGCGAGGCGCTGGTCGAGCGCGCGATCGCATTGCGGATTGGCGATCCCATCGATGCCGACATCGACCTCGGCCCGCTGGTGTCGCAAGCGCACTTCGACAAAGTGATCGCCGCGATCGCCCGTGCGCGCGACGAGGGCGGCCACATCTGGTGCGGCGGACAGTCGTTGCAACGCCCAGGCTGGTTCGTGACGCCGACGGTGATCGATGGCCTGGGGCCGGATTGCGCAAGCAACCGCGAGGAAATCTTCGGCCCGGTAGTCACGTTGCAACCCTTCGACACTGACGACGAAGCCCTGGCGCTGGCAAACGCTGGCGACTACGGCCTCGCGGCGTCGATCTGGACTCGCGATCTCAACCGCGCGCACCGACTGGCCGCGGACGTTCGCGCCGGAATCGTCTGGATCAATTGCTGGCTGATGCGCGACCTGCGCACGCCATTCGGCGGCGCGGGCCAGTCCGGCCTGGGTAGCGAAGGCGGATTCGAGGCCATGCGCTTTTTCACCGCACCAAAGAACGTGGGAATTGCATTTTGAGAGATCACATCTTAAGGGCCGGCCGCGAATGACCGAACTCAGCGAACTGCTGCGCAACAACCGTGACTGGGCCGAAGCCGTCCATCGCGAGGACCCGCAATTCTTCGAGCGACTGTCGCAGCAGCAAGCGCCCAAATTCCTTTGGATCGGCTGCTCTGATTCGCGGGTGCCGGCCAACCAGATCATGGGATTGGCGCCGGGCGAGGTGTTCGTCCACCGCAACATCGCCAACGTGATGGTGCACACCGATCTCAACTGCATGTCGGTGATCCAGTTCGCGGTCGACGTGCTCCAGGTCGAGCATATCCTCGTCGTCGGCCACTACGGATGCGGCGGCGTGCTTGCGGCGCTCGACGGTACCCGCGTCGGACTTGCCGACAACTGGATCCGGCACGTCGGCGACGTCGCGCAGAAGCATGCGGCGCTGCTGGATGCCGTCGAACCGGCATTGCGTGGCAATCGCCTGTGCGAACTCAACGCCATCGAGCAGGCGGAGAATGTCTGCCTGACCACGGTCGTGCGTGATGCATGGGCGCGCGGTCAGGCGCTGTCAGTGCATGGCTGGGTGTACAGCCTGCACGACGGTCGCGTGCGCGAGCTCGGCATGGATGTCGATTCCGCCGAGGCGTTGGCGCCTGCCTACGCGAATGCACTTTCGCGATTGATGGGCGGGATGCGCGGCGCATGAGCGATGTGATCCATACCGACGCTGCGCCAAAGCCGGTCGGCGTCTATCCGCATGCGCGTCGCGTCGGGAACCTGCTGTTTCTCTCGGGCATCGGCCCGCGCGATCCGCAAACCAATGCGATCCCGGGCAACGAGCTGTACGCCGATGGCCGCGTCCATCGCTACGACATCGAGGCGCAGACACGCGCGGTGTTCGCCAACGTGCGCACCGTGCTGGAGGCCAGCGGCGCACGCTGGGAGGATCTGGTCGACGTCACCGTCTACCTCACCGACATGCTGCGTGACTTCCGCATCTACAACGCGGTTTGGGCCGAGTATTTTCCCGACTCCTCGACCACGCCCTGCCGCACTACCGTCGGCATCACTGCGTTGCCGACGCCGATTGCAATCGAACTGAAATGCATCGCAGTCATGGATCGCGATAAAGACATGGAAAGCCGTTCGTCCTGAGCGCCACACGTGCGGAGTCGAAGAACCCATCGACTCCGCTACGCCAACTACGCTTGGGGCGAACGGCCTCTGGAGAATCCGAAATGCTTCCTGCCCCGCTCAACCTGCAAGCCTGGATCGACGAGCACCGGCATCTGCTCAAGCCGCCGGTCGGCAACAAGTGCATTTACGACGGCGATTTCATCGTGATGGTGGTCGGCGGTCCGAATGCGCGTACGGACTACCACTGGGACGAGGGTCCGGAGTGGTTCTACCAGCTCGAAGGCGAGATGGTGTTGCGCATTCAAGAAGATGGCTCGGTCCGCGACATCACGATCCGCGCCGGCGAAATCTTCCTGCTACCGCCGCGCACGCCACACTCGCCACAGCGATTCCCCGACTCGATCGGCCTGGTGATCGAACGCAAGCGCCTGCCACACGAAGACGACGGCCTGCTCTGGTTCTGCGGGCAGTGCAATGCCAAGCTGTACGAGGAATACTTCCATCTGCACGATATCGAGAACGATTTTCCGCCGGTGTTCAATCGCTTCTACTCCTCGCGCGAACTCCGCTCCTGCAAGCAGTGTGGGCACGTCAATCCGGCGCCGTCGAAATACGTGATGCCTGACACCTGACCTGCCCGAACAAAGGGGCCAGAGTAAATATCGGTTCTAAATACGCTCGTGAGTCAATCGCACCCTGTCTCTCTCAACCGGCGAGGTCGTCCTCGAGGCCGCAAAGCGACGGGACGATTCAGGGTCTTCTCGACCATCGCCTGGAACCGTGGATTTCCCAGGGCACGTTCCTGCTGCAAATGTGCACGGATCGCCTGAACATCCTCATCGGCCAGTCCCTGCCTCAACCATGTCCTGTACAGGAGGCCGCGCTGCGATCGATCAATGTGCAAGGCCACATACGTCGGATGAGGAGTCACGATCGTGTCGACGGTCATCGCAAGACTGGCATGCACGCTCGACCATCGATAGTCCTCCGGCAAACCCGCCATTGCGGCCCGGACAGGATTGAGTTCGATATACCGATGGACCGTGAGCAGATAGTTCTCGGAGTCGACCAGACAGGACTTGAAACGCCCCTCCCACAACGTTCCGGTGCGCCCGTGCTTGCGGTTGAAGTTTGGAACGTAACGCTGACCGAGCCGCGACATCGCAATCGACAGCCGGCCCGCGGCTGGCGAAGTGAGCAACAGATGGACGTGGTTGGTCATCAGCACGTAGGCATGCAGTGCGATGTCCTGCTCGGCTAGCGCATCACCCAGGCAACGCCGATAGTGGATGAAGTCTTCCTCGTCCAGGAACGTGGCAGCGCGGTTGATGCCGCGATGCGTGACATGGAGGGGCAATCCGGGCAGTTCGAGGCGAGGGCGACGTGGCATGGCAGATAGTGCCGAGTGCGGGAACGTTGCACAGCGTGATGCTTGAGCCTGACGTTGACCGTCGGGGATTGCCGCGGGTTGCTATCGGGAAGCGATGGATTCAAAGGGATATTTACTCTGCCCCCCCTGTTTCGCCCGGAGCCGCAAACGACAAGGCCCGCGCATGCGAGCCTTGTGCTGTATGGGATCAGATTCAAACGCTAATTTACTCTGGCCCCTTTGTTGCGCTTGGTGTCTCGCGGCGCATCAGTAAACGGCAACGCATCCAACAACGGTAAGGCCCGCGCATGCGGGCCCTGTGCTGTATGGGATCAGATTCAAACGCTAATTTACTCTGGCCCCTTTTCCTGCTTTTCCTGTGCTGTATGGAATCAGATTCAAACGCTAATTTACTCTGGCCCCTTTTCCATGCCGAACAGCTCAGTCGCCTGCCAAGGACCAAGCAGCGCGCCATCGTGCAAGCTCTCGATTCCATGCTGGCCAGTCACTCGTAACGACGACTGACACCGCAGTTTAAAACGACAAGGCCCGCAAATGCGGGCCTTGTTGTTCATGGAAGCGGAGTAGTTACCTCCGTCCCCTTTGATTGGCTTACCGATTTGGCTGCGAATTGCGCGGACGGGAACCCTCTTTATCCCGCAGCTCAATCTCCATCGTAATGAAATCTAGAGGTAAACGACTCGTTGTCATGGGACACATATATTAGATATGAATCGGTTGTCCGCCCGACGGCGAAGACATAAAGATATGCGCTGTTGGATTGAACCATTCTAAGAAATTGCAGGTTTTCGCTTTGAGTAGCAGAGTACTGAATAGCACGCTCAACCAGTCGCTCGTTAACGTTGTTGGAAAACGGCCCCGAAATCAAATTCGGAACTTTGCCGTACCGGTTTGTAAAAGTGGCTAGTGATGTGTCGCCAATTCTTTGACTGATATGCTGGCAGCCTACCAACAGTAGGCATATCAAAAACAAACTATTTTTCATCGGAGTGATCCTCCTTTTGGTGCTCTATTGCCTGCATCATTTGCCCACCCGCGATCGCAGCGTTTGACTCTGTCTTCTGCTCCTTCGTCTCAGGATTAACGGTTCGATCGATTTTGCCCGCGTCCTTCTCGGCGGCGTGACTTATCTCATGAGCCAAACCGGCCTCTGGCGGTCGTGCTTCACCGTTCTTGTTCACTCCATTATTTGGATCATAAAGGGTAGTGGTTCCCGAACCGACACCATTCGAATCGTCATCTTGATTCGCACTATCTGTGAAATTCTTATTCAGCGGCCCGTCTTTGTCGCCCGCCGCGTTCTGAATAATGTGCTTAAATTTGGAATCTTCGAGTTGCTTCATTCTATCTCGAAAGCCTGGCTCAATTTTCTTCCCGTTAGCGATCTGGGCTGTGACTTGTTTTACATATGCGTCAGCGCCTTTGATCTCGACCTCACGCCCATCCGGATCCGTAAACTTGTACGGGTTGTTATTGGCATACCAATACCGATTGAAGTTTCCTCCGCTATTCCCATCTGCCGTCACCGGATCAACGCTAAGGAACCGCCCGATCTGCGGATCGTAATAGCGCTGCTGCATATAGCTCAGCCCCGTAGCGGCATCGCTGACATGGCCGGTGTACCCAGGTCCGTCCGTAACCGGACGGTTCAGCACCTTGCCGAACGGCTCGTATTCGCTCACCTGGAGCACATTGCGGTCCGCATCGGTGACGGCAACCGGGGTGCCCAGCGCATCCGTGTGGATATATTCGATGGACTGAGCAAAGGTAGGCCCGATGGGTAATAGCACTCCCAGCAGCACAAGAATCTGGATGGCAGTGCGGCTTCGGAGCGTGGCCATATTCATGCCTTGCCCCCGTCGCCTTCCGTAATGCTGCTGCTCTCCGCAGGCGGCGGAGCCATCAGACAGGTGGGGCATGCGTCCCTCTCCACCGCAATCGTCCCTGTCGCCGAGTAAGCACTACAGCCCTTCGCACTGCACGCCTGAGCTCGGTAGCTGTAATTCCCGACCTGATGCGTGAGGTTGAACACTATTCCGGGCCCACTGTAGACGAGCCCCCAAGCGGCGCCGTTTGCGCTTTCTTCCAAACGGTAGCTCGTTGCCGTGGCGACGGTGTTCCATTTGATTGAATAGGCCCAGCCCGCGGTGCCCCATGCTGGAACATCGAGGGTGGGCGCTACAGGCGGAGGAATGTTTACAACAGTGATTGCCGTGGCGGACACCGCCCCGCAGCCGGCGACGTTACAAGCCGCGACCCGATATCCATAGCTGCCGTCCGCCTTGCCACTGACGGTGTTGCTCGTCGCCGCGGTATTCAGGATCGGGGCCCACACACCCCCATTGAGGTTCTCATCTAGCTGGTAACTGGTAACACCGCCCACCGCTGTCCAACTGACCGTGAAGCTGCCAGTTGTGCTGGTTGCCGGCGCTGTCAAAACCGGAGCCGATCCGGGCGCATAGGTGACCTGCACCGTCGCGCTGGCGGATACGGCGCTACAGCCTGCGGCATTGCATGCGCTCACCCGGTAGGCGTGCGTTCCAGCGGCCGCGCCCGCGACAGCATTGCCTAGGGCTGCGCCGCTGTAGACGCTGGTCCAGGGCGCACCGTTCGCACTTTCTTCCAAGCCGTAGCTCGTTGCACCACCGACGGATGTCCAGCTCACCGTATAGCTTCCCGAGTAACTGCTCGAAGGCACAGTCACTACAGGGGCCGAGGACGGTGGGTAGACCACCTGCACAGTGCCTGTCGCGGAGACGGCACTGCACCCGGATGCGTTGCACGCCTTGACCCGATACGCGTAGCTGCCAGACGCTCGACCGCTGAACGCTTGGCTGAGCGCCCCGCCGGCATAGCTGGCGGCCCAGGCGCCCGAGTTGGCACTCTCCTCCAGCGTGTAGCTCGACGCGCCGCTGACAGTCGTCCAACTGACGGCATAGCTGCCATTGATGCCGGTGGCCGGCACGCTTAAGGTCGGCGGTGTGCCGGGAGGGGGGCTGGGCGCGTTCTCGGATACGTTAGCCACGCCACTCCACGCACCGCAGACCGTGTCAATACAGCCGCGGACGCGATAGCCGTAGACGCCAATCGGCTTTCCGGTCCGCGCCTGGCTGGTCCCCATGCCGTTGTAAACCTGCAGCCAGCTGCCGCTATTGAATTGCTCCTGCAGCTCGTAGCGGTTCGCCAAGGACAACGTGGACCACTGCACCGTGAAGCTCCCTGTCGCGTCACTGCTGGGTGCCGTCAGTGCCGGCGTTCCCAACGCCGTCGGATTGGCGTCGCGGGCGACCAGGCTGCCGTTGAGGTAGATGTAGTTGCTTTGGACTGACGTGCGCTGGTTGTCGTCGTACATCAGCTGGCCGCCGGCGCTATACACGTTGCGCTTCGGACCACTCGTCAGGTCCTGGACGCGGCGACCGTTTCCGTCGTAGACATAGCTGGAACTTGGGCTCCCGCTGACGCTGCGCAGCCGGTTGCCCATGTCGAATCCATAGATCACGCCATTCTTGTTGGCGAGATTGCCTTGTACGTCGTAGCCCAACCCTATGACCGAGGCACCGCCCACGGTGTTGGTGACGTTGGTCAGCCGCCAATTCGAGTCATAGAGATAGGCGTGGCTGCGACCCGGCGCCTGCACGCCCGTCAGGTTATCCAGTACGTCATAGGCGTACGTGGCGACCGTCCCATTGAACATCGGCGACGCCGTCGTTTTGAGGCGGTCCAGACCGTCGTAGGTCATGTCGCGATTTCCGCGATAACCGGGCAAGCCATCGCTGATCGCAGCGACGTTGCCGTCGGCGTCGTAGCTGTAGCTGTCGTCCAGATACCCGGTGCTACCGAACGCATCCTTGCTCCGGTCAGGCAAGCCCCGCAGGTTCTGCGCAAGCGTGTGAACGATGCCATTGCCGTAGGTGAACTGCTGCATCGCGCCGTTGGGGTAGTAACTCACGCCCGTGGCGTAGGCTCCCGCGCGCGACGGCTGACCAAGCGCATTGGGGGCGTAATCCACGCTCAATCCCGAGGGGTATATCTGGCTGCCCAGACTGCCGTTGCCGTCGTAGGTGTATCCCAAGGTCCAATCGACACTGCCCCACTGCATCCGTTCACTGGTCAGCATGCGCCGCTTGTTGTAGCCATAGGTGGTCGTGACCGGATTGGCACCACCGTTTTGGGCAGTAATAATGGCCAGCTGACCATCGGGCGTGTAGCTGTAATTTGTATCGGACCAGTGATCGGGGAAGGCGAGTGCCGTCACGTGGTTGCGCGCATCGTAAGTTCGCGTGGCCTTGCTCGTCGCCGGCACCAAACCGACGTCCGAACAGTCGACCGCATTCAATGCCTGCGCGGCGGCGGTCCAGTCAAGATTGCCTGCCGCGTCGTAGTGCACCACGCCAATCCCGGTCTCTGGCTCGATCGTCTTGCAGGGCAGTTGATTGAGGTCATAGATAGTGCTGCGGGTTAGCGAGACACTTCCCGACGCATCGTGCCGTGTCAGGCCGCGGACCTTGCCGAACACATCTCGGCTGATATTGGTGAAGGCTCCCTCCGGATGCGTGATCGCGACCGGCCAGTCCGCGCTGGGCTGGTCGAATGCCATGTAACTTGCCGTAGCCTGGAATAGGCGGGGGTTCGTAACGCGGGTTTGAAACCCGCTCAAGTACTCCGTAGTGGTATGAAGCGCGCCCAGCTCGGCATCTTGAGCAACATCCGTGACGCGATCCAGCGCGTCATAGGTGGTGTGCAGCCCTTGGTTGATCGCCGCGTAATTGGTGTTTTGCCGCGTGGGATACGAACGGAATGCCTCGTGTCCACCCGCGTCATAGCGCGTCACCGTCTGGCTCAACGTGCCGGCGGGATTGATCGAGTCGTAGGCGATGTTCACCAACGGACGTTGCATGGCGTCGAAATAGGTGGCCTTGACCGCATTGCCCACTTGCGTCAGCTGCCGCCAATAGCCAGCGGGGAATCCGTTTTCAGGTGCAGCCAGGGGCTGGAAGGCCTCGGTCGCCGTGTTCCACACGGTGCTGTCGCCGGTGGGATAGGTAATGCGCGTCATGCGGCCCATCGCATCGTAGATGTAGCTGGTCGCGAAGCCGTTTTCGTCCGTTGTCGCCGTCACCCAGCCGTTGGCATCGACGGTTGCTGATTTGGTGGTGATGTCTGGATGCTGGATGCTGCGTGGGATACCGCGATACCAGCTCGAGAACGTTGTGGTGTTGTTACGTGGATCGGTGACACTGGCCAAAGTGCCGTCGGTGCTGTAAGACGTGGTCTGCTGCAGCTTCCCGAATCGATAGCTGCGCTGTGGCAATGCGGTCGCCGCCCAATAATCCGTACGCGACGATTCGATGCCGTTGGTACTCGTCGATGCCGCTTGTCCCAACACCCAGCGGGTGAGGTCATCGTAGTAAACCGTGGCTTCGGTTTTGCTGTAGCCCAACGAGCTGGACTTGGTCGAGCTTAGTGCGCGCGCCATGGCATCAAAGCTGTTTGAGTTCGCGGTGAACGTCACCCCATCCTGCACGGTGTCCGTCCGCTTGGTGGGTCGCAACCGGTTGGCAAAGGAATAAACGAGGTTGCGGCTGCTACCCACTTGGTCGGGGAATGGCATGCCCAGAAGATCTGGTGTCGTAACGTACTGGGTTGTTATCGTCGAAAGTGGAGCGGACGTGCCCTGGCCCTT
>JANMAO010000190.1:0-18769 GCA_031359875.1 Lysobacter sp. | reverse complement strand
ACCAGCGGCCACGCCGCGTCACCTTCGTGCAGTGGGATGTCCTGCACGAAGCGCAGGGTGGCGATGCGGTTGGCCCATGAGTCGTAAGGCGCGACATAGGCGCGGCGCACATCGCGCGGCATTCGCCGTTCAACCCCGACTCGCGATGCGATGCCGGAGAATGCATTGAAGCCGCGGATCAGCAGTGCGCCGAGCTTTGAGTCGCGCCCCAGCGTGAGCTGCCATGGCATTGGCTTGGCCGCCGGCAGTGGAAATGCCGCAGTGTTGAGGATCACCAGCCGTTTGACCTGGGCCATGTGCGCCAGCGCCCAGCCGAAGCCGATCATGCCGCCCCAGTCGTGCACCACCAGCGTCACCGGGCCGCGGATGCCGAGCCGGTCGAGCAGGGTAGTCAGATCGTCGACGCGGGACTGCAACGTGTAGGGGTAGCGATCGTCGCTGGGCTTGTCCGACAGCCCCATGCCGATGTGGTCCGGCACGATGCAGCGGTAACCTTTTCCAGGAGCCGTCTTGCCAAGCGCGGGATCGCGTAGCCCGAGCACGAGGTGGCGCCAGTAGTAACTCCACGACGGATTGCCATGGAGCATGACGATGACTTCGCCATCAGGCGGGCCTTCGTCGAGATACGACAGTGCGATACCGGGTCGCACATCGACGCGGCGGGGCGTGAAGGGGTAATCGGGAAACGGCATCAAGAGTTCCGTTCGTGCTGAGCGAAGCGAAGTCGAAGCACCCTTCGACTTCGCGCCTGCTGCGCTACGCTCAGGGCGAACGGTGGCGAGTCTTACCAGACCACTTCGGCCATCGAGCAGTTCAGCCCCGAACCAATTCCGAGCAGCGCGACGCGATCCCCTTTCTTCAAGCGGCCCATCTCGCGCAGCTTGCTCAACACGATCGGCACCGAGGCGGGGCCGATGTTGCCGTGCTCGCCGAAGATCGTCAGCACTTTCTTCGGGTCGATGCCGAAGGCGTTGATGAAGGCCTGGGTATGGACCTGGCTGACCTGATGGATGACGAATTCGTCGAGTTCCTCCACTACCCAGCCGAGCGCGATCTTGGCCGCGAGGAAGGTCTTGTGCGCCAGCTTCATGCCTTCGATCAGCAGCGTGCGGGTGTCGGTGACCATGCGGTCGAGGTTGCCGCGGCACAGTGCGTTCCACTGGGTCGCGGCGCGGGTGACGCCGCCGCGGTAGCGCGGTGCGCCGGGCGCGAGTTCGGCGCGCGCCAGCACCATCGCTGCGGCGCCGGAGCCCAGGGTCAGCGTCGCCATCTCGTTGCGGAACTGTTCCTCGGTGATGTCGACATGGTCCAGGCGCTCGAGCGTCTTCGCGTAGGCCAGGTCGGCGGTTTCGCCGTCGACGATCAACGCATAGTCGATCTCGCCGCGCTCGATCATGCGACTGGCGATGTCCATGCCGTTGAGGAACGCCAGGCAGGCATTGGCGACGTCGAAGTTCTGGCACAGCTCGGACAGGCCGAGGTTGCCGCTGACGATCGAGGCGGTCGACGGCTCCAGATAGTCACGGCTGACCGAGGTGTTGACCAGCAGGCCGATCTTGTCCGGATCGATGCCGGCGTCGGCCAGCGCTTTCACGCCGGCCAGGGTCGCTGCCGACGAGGCCTGCATCTCGCCATCCCACAAGCGTCGCGCGTGGATGCCGGCGATGTCGCGCAGCATGTCGGTCTTGATGCCGAGGCGATCGAGCGTGGGCTTGAGGCGGGCGTTGATCTCGTCCGAGCCGAGCCGGCGCGGGGCGTCGACGTGGGCCAGGCCGGCGATGGCGACGTGTTGGAACAGCATGGCGGCGACCGAAGACAAAGAACGCGACAGGATACCGGCTTCCGGGGTCGGACCCTGAATGTGGGTCACGGATCGGCCACGGGTTCGTCGCCCGATCTGTAGCGCCGAGCTTGCTCGGTGCCGCTGGAATGTCGAGCAAGCTCGGCGCGGCGGGGATGCCAAGCAAGCTCGGCACTACGGTGGTTGTCAGCGCCCGCAGCGCCAAGCGACGAAGCGCTGCTTGCCATCGACGGGTTCGCGCAGCGCCTGCACGGTGTCGGCGTTCAGCCCCGGCGCTTCGTTGCGGGCCAGCGTCTCCAGCTCCTCGCGCACGCGCAGCGAATTGCGCTCATACGGGCCGAGCGCGGCCTTGACCGACACCTCGACTTCGCCCCGCTGCTCGCAGCCGGCCGGCGGCCCGGTGACAACCTTTACCGCGCTGGCCCCGGGCGCCATGTGCACGAAGGTGCAGCCACTGCTGAGCAGGGCAATGGCGAGCAGTGCCATGGCGAGCACCGCGGCGGGATGTAGAACAGCGGCGCTACGCATCGACAAACTCCAGGCAAAAAAACGGCAGTCCGGATTGTGGCCCGGCCTGCCGTCGTGGTTGCTGAACGTGTGCGATCGGCGCGGCTACTTCGTCGCCGCTTTCATCGGGGTCGACCCCGCCACCGGCTTGCCATCGGCGTCGATCACGCTGATCGCGCCCAGGTGCAGCGCGCGCAGCGGCTGCTCGATCTTCGACAGGTCGCCGACGATCACCCAGGTCAACGCCGCGGGCCGAATGATCTGGTTGGCGGCGGCGCGGACGTTGGCGTCGGTCTGCGCTTCGGTGCGCTGCTTGAGCGTCGTGACATAGTCGTCGGGACGCTGGTAGAGGGCGTTTTCGGCGAGCGCGCCGAGCACCGCTCCGGCGGTCTCGTAGCCGCCCGGCAGGCTGCGCACGTCGTTGACCTTGATCTTCTCGATCTCGGCCGCCGTCAGCGGCTTGTTGCCGATCACGGCCTTTACTTCCTTCAGCATCTCGGCCGCGGACTCGGCGGTCTTGTCGGTCTGCACCGGCGCATACAGCAGGTACGGGCGCTGGCCGAGGGCCTCCTGGGTGAAGCTGTAGGCGCCATAGGCCCAGTGCTTGTCCTCGCGCAGGTTCATGTTGAGGCGCGAGCTGAAGACGCCGCCGAAGGCGCCATTCATGGTCTGGATCTCGAGGTTGTTGGGCGCGGTGGTCGGCGGCGCCAGCAGGCCGGCCAGGATCAGCGACTGCTGGGCGCCGGGCTTGTCGATCAGGAATACGCGCGGCGCGGTCTGGCCGGCGACGGCCGGGATCGACTTGCTGCCCTTCGCCGTGGCAGGTGGGGTCCAGTCGCCGAACGCGACATCCAGTTGCTTCGTGATCTCCGGCAACGTGGTGTCGCCGGCGACCAGGATGCGGACGTTGTCCGGCCGCAGCCACGCCGCCTGCCACGCGCGCAGGTCGGCGGCGGTCAGCGATTTGATCGCCGCCTCGGTGCCGGTGCCGGTGAACGGGATCGCATACGGATGGCCGGCGCCGTACAGCAGCGGCGGCAACGTGCGCAGCGCCAGCCCGGTTGGCTGGGTTTTTTCCTGGGCGATGCCGGCGAGCCACTGTGCGCGGATGCGTTCGATGTCGGCGGCGTTGAAGGCCGGATGGCGCAGCACGTCCGCGAGCAGGGCCAGCGACGATGCTGCATTCTCCTTGAGCAGGCTGGCGCCGGCGCTGCAGGCATCCAGCCCGCAGCCGGTCGACAGGTTCAGGCCGAGGCGGTCGCGTCGACGCGCGATCTCGACCGAATCCAGCGTTGCGGTGCCTTCGTCCAGCATCGCCGTGGTGAAACTGGCAGTGCCCGGCTTGACCCCGGCGTCGGCGGCGTAACCGGCGTCGAACTGCAGGCTCAGGTTGACCACCGGGATGGTGTGGCGCTCGGCGAGTACGACTTCGATCCCGTTCTTGAGCTTGCCGCGCTGCACGGCCGGGAAACGGAGGTCCGGATAGCTGGCGACCTGCGGCACGCCCTTGCTGCGGTCGACGTCGGACGGGGCCGTGCTGAACTTGTCGGTCGGCTTGGCCGGGAGCAGGGAGGGCACCTGCGCCGCGGCCGGCAAGCCGGCGACCGGGTCTTCCTTCGGCGCGACCTTGGTCGGGACCACGGTCAGGGTGTAGTCGCCGCGGCGCAGCCACTTTTTCGAAGCGGCGAGGACATCGGCCGGCCTGGCCTGTTGGTTCCAGGCGAGATCCTGTTTCCAGGCATCCGGATCGCCGAGATAGACCTGGCCTTCGGCCAGGCGCACGCCCTTGCCGGCGGCACGCTCGAGCCCGCGGATGGTCTGCGCCCGACCGACCGCCTGCACTTGCGCAAGCTCCAGGGCGGTGGGCCCGCTGGCGAGGAACTTCGCCCACTCCTCGGCGATCACCGCTTCGACCTTGGCGGGGTCGACCCCCTGCTTGACGTCGGCCTGCAGCGTGAACTGGCTCACCAGCTCGAACGGCTCGATGCCGATCGAAACGTCGTCGACCAGCTTGTCCTTGTAGACGAGGCGCTGGTACAGGCGCGAGGTCTTGCCGCCGGCGAGCACGTCCGCAGCCAGATCGAGCAGGGTCAGGTCATGCTGGCCGCGCGCCGGCACGTTCCACTCGCGGTAGATCCGGGTCTGGGCGACGCGATCGTCCATCTGGTCGCGGGTCGAGGTCGCCCGCGGCGCCACCCATTGCGGCTGGCGCGCCACCGGCGGGCCGGCGGGGATGTCGCCGAAATACTTCAGCAGCTTGGCTTTGGCGGTGGCGGTGTCGATGTCGCCCGCGAGCACCACGGTGGTGTTGGCGGCGCCGTAGTAGGTGCGGAACCAGGTCTTGACGTCGGCCAGCGAGGCCGCGTTGAGGTCGGTCATCGAACCGATGGTGTCGTGGTGATACGGATGGTTCGCGGGGAAAGTCTGCACCAGCATGCGTTCGTCGACGCGGCCGTAGGGCTGGTTCTCGCCCTGGCGCTTTTCGTTCTGGACCACGCCGCGCTGCTCGTCCAGGGTCTTCTGGTCGATCGCGCCGAGCAGGTGGCCCATGCGGTCGGACTCCATCCACAACGCCATGTCCAGCGCGGTGGTCGGCACGGTCTCGTAGTAGTTGGTGCGGTCGAACCAGGTGGTGCCGTTCTGGTTGGTGGCGCCGGCCTGCTCGAACGGCGCGAAGAATTCGCCCGGGTGGTGCTCCGAGCCGTTGAACATCAGGTGCTCGAACAGGTGCGCGAAGCCGGTCTTGCCGGCCGGCTCGTCCTTGGAGCCGACGTGGTACCAGACCGCCACCGCCACCACCGGCGCCTTGTGGTCCTCGTGCACGAGCACGGTCAGGCCGTTGGGCAGGGTGAACTTCTGGTAGGGGATATCGAGCTGCGCGCCGGCGCTTGCCTTGGCGAGCGCGACTCCCGGGACCAGGCCTCCGCCGAGCGCCGTGGTCAGGGCCAGCGCGAGCGCGCCATGGCGCAGCAGCATGCCGTTGCGAAGCAGCGTGCCATTGCGAAGCAGGGATCGAAACGCGCGGGCGACAGCGATGGACATGCGGCACTCCAGTGCGACGACGGAAGAACGAACCCGCATCCTAGCTGTCGCGGCCAACGCGGACACTAGGCCACAAGTCCCAGCCACGCTGACGGCGCATGAACACGTGGTTGTGCACGCTGTCGCCATGCCCTCCAACCTGCCCGCCCGCCATTGCCTGGTCACCGGTGCCAACCGGGGCCTCGGCCTGGAGGTTGTCCGCCAGCTGCTTGAGCGCGCCGATCGCGTGATCGCTACCTGCCGGCACCCGGGCAAGGCGACCGCGCTCAACCAGCTGGCCGGCGAACATCCCGGGCGCCTGCACGTATTGCCGCTGGACGTGGCCGACCCACGCGCGATCGCCGAACTGGTGCGTGAGTTGCTGCTGCTCGCCGACGACGGCGACAGCGACCGCCTCGACCTGCTGGTCAATTGCGCCGGCGTGCTGCACTCGGGCGAGCGTTTCGGCAGCGTTGGCGCGGCCCATATCGACGACAGCTTCCGCACCAACGCGATGGGGCCGTTCCTGCTGACCCAGGCGCTGGCACCGCGCCTGCGTGATGCTGGTTCAGGGCGGGGCGCGCGCGTGGCGAATATCAGCTCGGAGCTGGGCTCGATCGGTGGACTGACCCGGTTTGGCACCCCCAGCTACAACATCAGCAAGGCCGCGCAAAATATGGCGACGGCGCTGCTGGCCGACGCACTGCGCGCACGCGGGATCATCGTGGTCGCGCTGCATCCCGGATGGGTGCAGACCGACATGGGCGGCGCGGATGCGACGGTGACGCCGGCGCAGTCGGTGACGGGACTGTTGCGCGTGATCGATCGGCTGAAGCCTGCCGACAGCGGGCAATTCCGCGACTGGCTTGGCGAGCCCCTATCATGGTGAAACACTCAGGATCGCTGCTGCGCTCATCGCCGCTGCGCGACGCGCCGGGATGACAGGTGTTAGGCCGCAAGTTCCATGGAGTTCAAATGAACATCACTGAATTATTGCGATGGCAATGGGAGGGATATCCGCGCTATCACCACTCTCGGAGCAATTTGCTGCTCCACATCGTGCTCGTTCCTTTGTTTCTTCTCGCCAGTATTTCGCTGGTAATAGCTTTAACTCAACGTTCGTGGCTTGTGGCCCTTGTTTCGGTCAGTGCAATGGTTGCGTCTATTGCACTGCAAGGCCGCGGTCACCGCTTGGAGACGGTGCCGCCAGAGCCTTTCACAGGTGCTGTAAATGCGATATCACGCATCTTCTTGGAGCAATGGCTTACTTTTCCAAGATTCGTGATGTGTGGTGGGTGGTTGAATGCGTTGCGTAATGCATCAGCGGCCTAACAATTCATTCAAGCCAAAACCGCTTCGTAGCTCCAAAACTCTCAATGGAGTTGCAAGCGCGGTTTCGGCTTAATTCGGGCGTTGGGCGTCAACAGGAGAGACGGTGCAATGAATCGACGAGCATTTATTCGATTGGCGGGTGGGGGTGTTGTTCTTGCCGCTGTGCCGATCCTGGCTGGTTGTTCCAGCGATATCCCGCCGGAGGCTATCGCGGCATGGCAAGGGCTGATGAATGAGGCAGATGTACGGAAATGGATTTTGAGCTACGCCATCCTTGCCCCTCATTCGCACAACCTGCAATCCTGGCTAGTCGACCTTGGCCAGCCAAACGAAATAACCCTCTACTGCGACCTTAATCGTCTTCTTCCAGAGACCGATCCCTATTCACGACAGATCACGATGAGTCAGGGGACTTTTCTGGAGTTACTTGACATGGCCGCGCGAGAGCGGGGGCAGCGAGCGGAAATTGAATTGTTCCCCGAGGGTGAGTTCGATTCGAAGAGACTCGACCGGCGCCCGACGGCTCGCATCCGAATTACGGCAGACCCTACAGTCAAGAAAGACCCGCTCTTCTCGCAGATTCTGAAACGCCGCACTAACCGTGAGGCGTATGAATCGAAAGACATACCGCAAGCGGCAATCCGGGAAATCACAGCAAGTGTTGCGTCGCACCCCATTCGGGTTGGCTTCATCGGCGCGGGCGACCCCGACTTGCTTCGTAAGCATCGTGCCGTTGCCGCCGAGGCTTGGCGAATCGAGCTGGATACGCCGCGAACAATGTTGGAGTCGTACAAGGTATTACGTATCGGACCTGGTGAAATTGCGAAATATCGCGATGGAATCCCGCTCAACAAGTTGCTCCCGCGAATGCTCGTCAGCTTGGGGCTGTTTGATCGATCGAAAGCTCCAGCGCCTGACGACTATGCGATCACGAGTCAGATCAAGGAATTCAATGCGAGGCTCGATTCGACTCCTGCCTTCTTTTGGATGATTACCGAGGGTAATGACCGCAGAACACAGGTCAACGCAGGTCGTGCTTACGTCCGCGCACAGCTTGCCGCCACTTCCCAAGGCCTGTCGATGCAACCTATTTCTCAGGCATTGCAGGAATACCCCGAGCAGGCAAAACCATACGCGGAAATTCATCAGCTTCTGAGCGCACCCCACCCTCGCTATACCGTCCAGATGTGGACGCGGTTAGGTTATGCGCCTGCTATTGAACCGTCCCCACGGAGAGAATTGGCGGAACACATCATCAACGCCTGATGGACGCACTGGAATTGAGGCCCGCGTGATCGATGGGCTGACCATGGAGGACAGCGGCTCCTTCATCTACTGGCGCGGACAAGCGCTGCCGTGGTGAGGGATGAGAAGGGCTGCTGCAGCGACCCGGGTCATACATACCGGGGCGACAGGGCCGCCCCGGATGCAAATTTACTTCCGCTTGGCCAGAAGCATGTAGCCAAGAAAACCAAACCAAGAAAAAAACAGATTGATCAACACCCAAAAACGCTTGCTTTCGCCGGGCATCAGTGGCGTGTGATAAACGAGAATGACCGGCAAAAAAACCGGCAGACTGAATAATACCCACGGCAGAATATTAATTAGGAAGATCATTGCTGCCTCTCAACGGATGCTGACAATTTTGCAGCTAGTGAAGCCGCCGGCTGATACACACGCATAACCCCAGATTCCGGAGCTGCTTGACACGGGTACTCCGAGAAATCCCGTAAGCCAGTTGGTCATTTTCGTCCGATCGTAACCAAGCGAATCGTTTCGATAGTCAAAGGTCATTCCATTGAGCTGATCCTTGGACAGTACGATGATATTTCCGTGAGCATCCTTTGCTGTCCCATCCTTGGCTTGCACAGTGGAGTCAACGACTTCGTAATTCAAGGTTATTTGTGATCCGTCGGGAAATACGACAGTCACCGCAACAGGCGCCGGCATCTGCATAATTATTTTCAGAGCCGACGTAAATGAAATAACCGCGTGTGAAAACGTATTGTGCACGGAATCCAAAGACCCGCCGTTGCTGATCCAGTCAAATAACGCCTGCTGTTTTGGCCCTGGACCAACCACGTCATACGCTGTGAAGTTCCCAACGGTACCTGTTGCCGTAAGCGTCGTTGCTTTAGACATGGTGCCGCCGGTTTGGTGATACCAATCCGAATACTCCAGAACGACCAGGTCGAATTGCGCCTCGACGGGTTCGCTTTGGATTTCGAATACCGTGCCGCCCATCTCATTGGGCTCACGCCAAGCCGTATATTTTCGGGTCTGACCCTTGACCAGATCGTAGACGTATTGGGTTCCTACGCCGGCACTCGTGGCCTTGGCCAAGTATTGCGCTTCGCTACAGTTGTCACAACGCAGTTCTGCCGCTAGCGCGTTACCCCCCCCGCAAACCCGACAACCAGCAGTGCGGCGGCAACTTTTCCGTGCTTCATCCAAATTCTCCATATTTGTAGTTCCGCAGCGAGTCATTCGCCGCGGCGTCCTTGATAGTCGGTCATTCGAAAACTGTCAACGCCTGCTGGAACGCTTAGGGATTGAGCGATTATGTCTTCGTGTTCGACGTCATCCTCTACCAGCCCGAAATCCCGCCCAACACCGGCAACATCATCCGGCTGTGCGCGAACACCGGGGCGCGATTGCATCTCGTCGAGCCGCTGGGCTTCACGCTTGAGGACAAGCAGTTGCGGCGTGCCGGGCTCGATTACCACGAGTTCGCGACGCTGCAGGTGCATGCGTCGCTCGCTGCGGCGCTGGCGGCGATCACGCCAGGTGATGGCGCACCGCCACGGGTGTTCGCACTGAGCACGCGCGGCCGCACCCGCTTCGATGCGCCGCGTTATGCGGTCGGCGACGTGTTTTTATTCGGCCCGGAAACGCGCGGACTGCCCACGGACGTGCTGACCGCCCTGCCGGAATCGCAACGCTTGCGGTTGCCGATGCGGTCCGGCAATCGCAGCCTCAATCTGTCCAACACGGTGGCGGTGGTGGTGTTCGAGGCCTGGCGCCAGCTGGATTTCAATGGCGGCGCCTGACGCGACCCTCGCCGAAAAAAGTTCCTACGGCGTCGGGCCAGGCGAGAGTTGGCGAAGCTAGGGCAGGTCGACCGGATATTCGGCTTTCTGTTCGCGCGCCAGCAGCTGCTGCAGCGCCTGAGCGGGGGTGATCTCGCCGTGCAGCACCGCCTGCACCACGCTCGCGATCGGCAGTTCGATGCCGTAACGCGCGGCCTGGCGCATCACCTCGTCGGCGGTCTGCACGGATTCGACCACCTGCCCGATTTCGCGCACGGCATCGGCCAGCGATTGCCCGCGTCCCAGTGCCAGCCCCAGCCGGCGGTTGCGCGACAACTCACCGGTGCAGGTCAGCACCAGGTCGCCGAGCCCGGCAAGTCCCATCAGCGTTTCCGCACGGCCGCCGATCGCCGCGTTGAGCCGAAGCATTTCGTTGAGGCCGCGGGTGATCAGGCCGGTGCGGGCGTTGAGCCCGAGGTTCATGCCGTCGGCGGCGCCGGTCGCGACCGCGAGCACGTTCTTCATCGCCCCGCCCAGTTCGGCGCCGCGCATGTCGCTGCCGGTGTAGACGCGGAATGTCGGGCCGTGCAGCACGTCGGCGACGGTCTGGGCAAAGGCGGCGTGGTCGGAATGCACGGTCAGCGCGGTCGGCAGGCCGAGCGCGACTTCCTTGGCGAACGAGGGGCCGGTCACCACGGCCAGCGGCACGTCCGCACCGAGCACGTCGGCGGCCACTTCATGCAGGAAGCGGCCGCTGCCCGGCTCGAAGCCCTTGGTCGCCCAGGCCACGCCCGCACCGGCGGGCCGCAGCGGCGCCAGCGCGCGCAGGGTTTCGGTAAACGCGTGCGAGGGCACCACCACCAGCACCAGCTCGGCGTCGCGCAAGGCCGCGCCGAGGTCGGTGGTCGCATGCAGCGCTTCCGGCAGGGCGATGCCGGGCAGGTACTGCGGGTTTTCGTGGCGCTGGTCGATCGCCGCGATGATGTCGGCATCGCGGCCCCAGAGCACGACCGGATGGTCGTGGCGGGCGACGAGCGCGGCCAACGCGGTGCCCCAGGAGCCGGCGCCGAGCACCGTGACCGACGGTGCGACGCCGCCAATGCCGGCGGTCATGCGGCGGCCGGCCGGATCAGGCGTTGCCGGCCGTTTCCGCGCTGGCGAGGCCGCCGTCCTGCGCCTGCTCGGCACGCTGGCGCACGCCTTCGGCGTACAACGCCTCGAAATTGATCGGCTGCAGCAGGAACGGCGGGAAGCCACCGGCCTGGATCAGGTCGCTGATCGTCTGCCGTGCATACGGATACAGCGCATTCGGGCAGTGCGTGCCGAGCATGGCGTCGAGGGTCATCTCGTCGAAGCCAACCAGGCCGAACACGCCGGCTTGCTGCACCTCGGCCAGGTACGCGGTCTTGTCGTCGATGGTGCAGGTCAGGGTCACGCCCAGCACGACTTCAAACGCGGTGTCGCCCAGGCGCTGCACGCGCTGGTTGAGGTTCATCTGCAGCTGCGGCTGGCCGGCTTCGTTGAACACCTGCGGGGTGCCGGGCGCTTCGAACGAGACATCCTTGACGTAGAGCTTCTCGACGGTGAACGCCGGGCCGGTCGGCGCGGCGCCGTTGCTGTTGCCTTGTGAGGGCACGGCGGGGTCTAGCTCGGACATCGCAAACTCCAGCGGAATACGGAAACGGGAATTATCGCATGGGTGAAATCAGGCCCTGCACAGTTTCTGTAGAGCCGAGCTCTGCTCGGCTGCTCTGCGCACGGCCCCAAAAGCAGCCGAGCACAGCTCGGCTCTACAGTGGGTTAATTGCGACCCCTGGCCAGCGGCAGATCTGCTTGCTGCCATGCGCCGATGCCTCCATCGAGCACGAAGACGCGCTCGAAACCGGCCTTGCGCAGGCGGCTGGCGGCCTGTCCAGCGGTCTGTCCGGTCTTGCACACCAGCACCACCGGCAGCGCGCGCGCTGCGACCAGTTGCTTGTTCTCGGGGTCGAACTGGTCCATCTGCACGTTTTTTGCGCCGGGGATATGGCCCTTCACGAAATCGGCCTGTGGGCGCAGGTCGACCACCAGTGCATTGTCGCGGTTGACCAGCGCGGTCAGCGCGGCCGGACCCAGGCCCTTGTAGCCGCGGAACAGGCCGGATACTTCGTTGTAGATCAGCGCGAGGGTGAGCGCGGCCAGCGCCAGCACCAGATAGGGATGGCCGCTGGCAAAGGCCAGCAAATCAGGAAGGGTCACGGGGAGTCGGGAGTAACGCGTCGGCGATCACGCGGGGCGGCGATTGTCGCCCAGCGCCGATAACGGCGCAAAGTGCAGGAAGCTGGCGCGGCGGGTGAAGTGCGCGAGGCCGGCCTCGCACAGGCTTCAGTGCTGCCACAGATCCGGCAATCCGGTCGCCAGCCACCAGGTCTTGGCCACCGGATCGTAGCGCCAGCGCTCGGTGTAGCGCGCGTCGCGCTCGACCAGGGTGTTGCGGTTGATCACGCCGATCTGGATTTCACGCGAGGCGGCGTCGGCGCCGACTTGCGCGCCGAGGTCGTGGTAGGCGGAGATCTGCACCTGCTTGTAGCGCTCGAACTCCAGGTCGGACATCGGATGCGCCTTGCGGTATGCCGGATCGACCAGGTTCCAGGCGCCTTCGAAATCGCCCCAGCGGATCGCCGCCGAATAGGCGTATTGGACCTTGTCCAGCTGGCTGTTGCGATCGATCTTGGTAGCACACGCGGCCAGTGCCGCCAGCGTCAGCAACAGCAGCATCCAGGTCTTCAGCACGCGCATCGCAGGCACTCCGTCGGCGGGATCACGGGTCATCCTAACCCTTGGCGATGGCGACGTAGCGCGCCGCGCATTCCGCGGCGATGCCGTCGTCGGGCAGGCGAACGCAGGCCGACAGGCGCAGGCCGGCGCGGCCGCGAGCTTGCAGCGTGGCGAGGAAGTCGGGCCACGATGCCCCCTCGGCCAGCCGCGCCTCGACCTGCAGATCGGCGAACAGCGGCGCGCGATAACGCAGCTGGCTGTCGGCGACGAAGACGTCGGCCGCCAGTCCCGCCTGCTGCAGCCGCAACGTCACCACGCCCCACGCCGCCAGCGTCATCAGCGACGCCAGACTGCCGCCAAACGCGCACCCCTTGTCGTTGACATGCGCGGCGAGCGGCGCCTGCAGGCGCAGGCATTCGCCATCGAATCCGACGATGCGCAGCTGCAGTGCCGCCGCCGGCGGCATCGACTGGTAGTGGTGGTCCAGCGCCGCCAGCGCGCTGGCGTCCGGCGCAAGGTCGAAGTCCATTGGCTATCCTGCCGGCATGGCTGACGCCGCCCTTACCGGATGCTACGTGATCTCGCTGCGCCCGGTCGGTGCGCACGCGGCGATCCGTCGCGCCGCCGCCGCGTACGGCGCGCGCGTGCTGGCACTGTCGCCGTGGAAGCTGGCGCAACGCGACGATGCGGCCACCCGCCGCGACCTGCGCAGCGCGCTGGCCTGCGCGCGCGTGGTGGTCACCAGTCCCGCCGCGGTGCATGCGGCGTTGGCGTTGCAACCGTTGCGCATGCGACGCGGGCAAGCGTGGTTCGCCGTCGGCGCCGGTACCGCCGCCGCGTTGCATCGAGCCGGCATCACCGAAGCCCTTGCGCCGCAGCGCATGGACAGCGAAGGCCTGCTCGCGATGCCAGGCTTGCGCGATGTCGGTGGCACCCGCGTCGGCATCGTCACCGCGCCCGGTGGGCGCGACCAGATTGCGCCGGCGCTGCGCGGTCGCGGCGCGCACGTGGTGCGCGCCGATGTCTATACGCGGGTGGCGGTGCCGCTGTCGCCGCGCGCGATGGCTGCGTTGCGCAGACTCGATGCGCCGACATGGCTGGCGCTGAGCAGCGGCGAAGCGCTGGAACGGGCCCTGGACGCATTGCCAATCGAGGTGCTGGCCACGCTGCGCCGCGCCCGCGTGGTCGCGGCCAGCGCGCGGCTGGCGTCGCTGGCGCAGGCGCGTGGTTTTGCCGATGTCACCCTCGCCGCCAGCGCGCAACCGCGCGACCTGCTGGCCGCGGCTGCCCAGGCGTGCGTCCGCCAGCCGCGGCGCTAGCATGAGTGCCCCTTGGCCCATGAGCCTGATCCTGTGACTGACGCTTCTCCTCCGGTTTCGCCCCCGCGCAGGCACACTGCCGTCGTGTGGCTGCTCGTGCTGCTGTTGTTGGTGCTGCTCGGCTGGCGCGGCTGGCAGGCGTGGCAGACGCGACAGGTGCGCGAACACGCTCGCGCCGACGAAACTGCGCAGCAATGGCAGGCGCTGGATGCACGCGTCGATGCGCTGCGTAGCGACCAGCGTGCGCAGGTGCAGCGCCTGCAGCAGGCCGACGCCATCAATCGCGTGCTGCGTGACGAACTGCTCGGCATCGGCCAGCGTGCGGCGCTGCTCGAGGACAGCGTGCGCAAGCTCGCCGATCCCGAACGCCACGGCGCCCAGGCGCTGCGCCTGGACGAAGTCGAGTTGTTGCTGGGCCAGGGCGAACAGCGGCTGCGTCTGGCCGGCGATCTCGACGGCGCGCGTCGCGCCTACGCGCTGGCCGCCGGCGTGCTCGCGGGCGTCGACGGCGCTCAACCTGACAGCGCGGGTTATCTCAATTTGCGCCAGGCACTGGTGCAGGAACGCGCCGCCCTCGACGCGCTGGGCGCCGATCCCAAGGCGCTCGCCGCCGGTCGCCTCGACGCGTTTGCCGCGACGTTGCGCATGCCGACGCCGGCGCCCGCCCTACCCGCCAACCCATTGCCATGGTGGCGGCGCGCGTTTGCACACATCGTCGAAGTGCGGCCGTCGAACCGCACGGTCGTGGTGGACGGTGCCGACCGCGCCGCCGCCTTCGCCGCACTGCAGCTGGAACTGGCACTGGCGCGCACCGCGATCGAACGCCGTGATGAAGGCGCCTTCCGCGCGAGCCTCGCGCGCGCCGATGGCTGGCTGCTGCAGCTGTGGCCGGACTCGCCGGCGCTGCGTCACCGGCGGACGCAACTGCAAGCCCTGCGCGCGCTGCCGTTGGCATTGACCTTGCCAACGCTCGGCAGCACCCGTCAGCAACTGCAGGCGTTGCGGGTCGCGCACTAGTCCGCCGCCATTCAGGCAAACGACACCATGCCGACATCGACAGGGTTAGCCTGCAGATCGAAATAGCGACATAAGACGGGGATCACCATGAACCTGTTCCGCAACTTGTTGTTCTGGATCGTGCTGGCGCTGGTCGGCGCGCTGTTGGCGCAGATGCTGCTGGCCGATCCCGGATACGTGCTGGTGCGCTATCGCGGCAGCGACTACACCACCACCGTCGCCAGTGGGCTGTTGATCCTGCTGGCGTCGCTCGCCGGGCTGTGGGTGCTGTGGAAGCTGTTGACGCTGCCGTTCCGCAGCTGGCGCCGGCATCGCGACCGCCGCGCCCGCGCGCGCCTGGGCGAAGGCCTCGACGCGCTGCATCACGGGCACTACGAGCGCGCGGAAAAACTGCTGGTGCAGGCGGCCGACGAGGGCGAAGTCGAAGCCAGCGCACGCCTGGCGGCGGCCCGCGCCGCGGCGGCGCGCGGCGATGCGGTTGCCGCTCGCAACCAGCTCGACGCACTGGGCGAGCGCCACGCGGCGGCGCGCGCGATTGCCGCCGCCGACGTCGCGCTCAGCGAACATCGTCCGACCGACGCCCTGGTCGCCCTCGACGCGCCTGCGGCGCAGCCGTTGCCGCCACGTGGGCTGGCGTTGCGTGCGCAAGCGTTTGCGGCCTCCGGGCAATCGGCCCAGGCGTACGGGTTGCTGGGCGCGCTGCGCCAGCAACAAGCGTTGCCGGCCGCGCGCCTGGATGAATTGCAGGAGCGTTGGGCGGAAGCGTCGCTGCGCGAAGCCGGCGATGCGAACGTGCTCGCTGAGCGCTGGGAATCGTTGCCGAAAACCGCGAAGAGCGAACCGGCGGTGGTTGGGGCCTATGCCGAGCGCGCCGCCGCGTTGCGCTGGGATGAGGCCGCGACCAAGTCGATCGAGCAGGCGCTGGACACACGCTGGGACGAATCGCTGGCCGATCGCTATGGCAGCCTGTCGGTTGGACGCCTGGACGAACGCCGAGCCAACGCCGAACGCTGGTTGCAGGCGCACCCCGCCAGTCCGGCGCTGTTGCTGACCCTCGCGCGCCTGGCGCGCGCGCAGGGACAGTGGCCGCAAGCCGAGGATTACCTGCACCGCGCCCTGGCGCAGGGCGCCGGCGCGAATGCATGGGAAGAGCTCGGTCACGGGTTCACCACCGCCGGCGACGAACCAGGCGCGCGGCTGAGTTACGCCAATGCGCTGCGCGCCAGCCGCGGCGAAACGACGGTCGAGCTGCCGGGCCGCGACATGCGCCAGCGCATCCACGACGAGGCGGTGATCGAGCAGCGCGACGAGCATGGGATGCCGCGACTGTTGGGTTGATCGCTTGCAGCCGTCGTCGCTTGCCGTCGTTCAAGTGCATTCAAACGCGGAAGCGTTTTGATCCTGGGGTTGCATCACCGCGACGTCGCGCATCAACGTTCGAGAATCGCCACCACTCCCATCCCACCCGCCGTACAGATGGACACCAGGCAGCGCCCACCCCCGCGCTGCGCCAGTGCTTTCGCCGCGGTCGCAACGATGCGCGCACCGGTCGCGGCGAACGGATGGCCGGTCGCCAGCGAGGAGCCATTGGGATTGATCTTCGCCGGATCGATGCGTCCCAGCGGCGCGTCCAGGCCTAGGCGCGTGCGGCAGTAGTCCTCGCTCTCCCACGCCCGCAAGGTGCACAGCACCTGCGCGGCAAACGCTTCGTGAATTTCATACAGGTCGAAATCCTGCAGCGTCAGGCCGTTGCGTTTCAGCATCTCCGGCACCGCGATGGTTGGTGCCATCAACAGGCCTTCGCCATGGACGAAATCGACCGCGGCCACCTGCGCGTCACGGATGTGGCATAGCGGTTCGATGCCGCGCGCGCGCGCCCAGTCGTCCGACGCCACCAGGCACGCGGCGGCACCATCGGTCAGCGGCGTCGAGTTGCCGGCGGTGAGCGTGCCGTGGCCGGAGTGCTTGTCGAAGGCGGGCTTGAGCGTCGCCAGTTTCTCGATCGAGGTGTCCGCGCGCAGCACGTTGTCGCGCGCGACGCCACGGAAGCTCACCACCAGATCGTCGAAAAAACCGCGCTCGTAGGCCGCGGCCAGCCTGTGGTGCGAATCCACCGCCCATTCGTCCTGCGAGTCGCGGGCGATGGCCCAATGCCGCGCCATGTCCTCGCAATGCTCGCCCATCGACTTGCCCGTGCGCGGTTCGATCACGCCGGGAAATTCCGGCTTGAGTTCGCGCAGATGAAACCCCTTGAACGCGGCCAGCTTTTCCTTCGGGGTTTTCGCGCGCGCGGCCTGCAGCAGCCGCCGGCGCAGCGCCTGGCCGTACACGATCGGCACGTCCGACGTGGTGTCCGAACCGCCGCCGATGCCGGCCTCGATCTGTCCGGTGGCGATCTTGTTGCCGATGGTGATGATCGAATCCAGCGAGGTGCCGCAGGCACGTTGCAGGGTGATGCCGGGGGTCAGCGGCGACAATCCGGACGACAGCGTCGCCTCGCGACCGAGATTCCAGTCGCCGGGATGCTTGATCACCGCACCCATCGCCACTTCACCGAGCTGTTGCCCGTGCAGGCCGAACTTTTCCACCAGCGCACCGAGCGTGCGCACCGACATGCCGAGATTGCCGACATCGGCGTAGGCCGTATTCTGGCGACAGAAGGGAATGCGGACGCCGCCGAGCACGGCGACGGGACGGCCTTGCAGCATCGGTGCACCTCGTTGTGGAGCGTCTTGTCACGACCCGCCGAGCGCGGCGGGCATAATGCGCCGAAGTTTACGCCCGGCCCTCGTGCAGGGCCAATCACGGGCGATGCATGCGCGATCCAATAGCGACGTTGTCGAACACCGGCGTGCACGGCTCCAGACCAGGTGTGCTTGGCGCGCTTGCGCTCGAACTCGTACCCGCCAGCGCATCCCGATGCGATGCGTTGACGCAACGTGACGCGGGCGTGCTGGCCGCATTGATCGCGCACGATCTTGCCGGGTTCGCGCCGCAAGTCGCATCGCTGGAGCTGGTCACCGTCGGTGCGCATTACGATGCGGTGGAACTGCTGCGCCCGGACTGGCCGCTGCATCGCGAGCTGGAGCAGCTGGCCGCGCGCGCGCCGCGGGCGGGAGCGGGCAGCGGCCGCATCATCGCCTTCGGCGCGCACGCCGGGCAGCTGCCCGGTGTGCTGATGCCATCGTCCGACCACGCCGGCGGTCCGCTGCGGTTGATGCCGTTCGTGCTGGGTGGCGACGTCGACATGGTGGCGACGGTGGGCGCTGTCTTCGAACGCGAGCTGCTCGAGCGCGGCATGGCTGGCGCGGCGACCGCGCTCGCCGCGCAGGAGCGATTCGAACTGCGCATCGAGCACGCGCGCTACCTCACCGTGCACGACCTTGCCGCGATGATGGCGTTGCAGTACGAACACGCCGGGCTCGCGCCGCTGTGGCCAGTTCTGGAAGCGGCATTGCTGGCGCCCGAGAGCGAGGAATGGCTGGACGCCGCGCCAGAGCCGCTGGTGCACTACGCCGGACGCGAAGCGCGGATCGCGTTGTTCCCGCCGGCGGCGTGGCGCGCACGCTACGCCATCGATTCGCGCGACGACAGCGACCGGCTCGAACGCCGCTTCGAGCAGTTCGAGGCGCGCCAGCGCCAGTTCGCCGCGGTCCTGGGTGCGCACGGAGTGCCGGTGACGTTCGTGCATTGCGGGGGCGATACGGAAGACCTGTAGGAGCGGCCTACAGCCGCGAATTCTTCACCGCGACGATGCTCCAAAGCTCGCGGCCGTTAGCCGCGACTACAAGAACTCCGACGCGAAGATCCGGTAGCCGGCGTCGTGCATGCCAAGCGCGGCGTAACTGCTCTGCGCCACGGCGTTGTCGCGCTCGACATACAACCGCAATCCGATCACGCCGGGCGCTGCCCGCGCGAGTTGTTCGACGTGCCGGTACAGCGCGGCGAACACGCCACGCCGGCGCTGTTCCGGAGCGACATACACG
>JANMAO010000230.1:0-9107 GCA_031359875.1 Lysobacter sp. | reverse complement strand
AACGTCCAGGCCGGGAACGAGGCGACCGTGCGCAATGCTCCGATGCGCCGGTAGATCAGCAGCAGCGACTCCTGCACCGCATCCTCCGGATCCACGCTGCCGGCACATTGCGACTGGGCGATGCGGCGCAACTCCGGACGGCACAAGGCCAGCAACTGTTCCACCGCAGCGAGGTCGCCCTGACGCGCGGATTCCAGCAAGAGTGGGTCATGTCGCATGGGGCACCTGGTGACGGTAGTGCAGCGGTGGGGCGGGAACCGTCCCGCGACCTTCATCTCATGGAGGCAGCCCACGTCCGAAAGGATTCACCCGACGCTGCACCCGCTGCGTGCTCAGCTCAAGCCTTGTTCGTCTGCCTTGACCGGCGCGCGGTTGGCAATGTGCCGAGCGCGGCGAGCCAGAGAAGAACCTGATAGATAAGGTGCCGACAAGCTGCTTCACCGATTGATAGGCTGTTCACATCAGTCACCCGTCGCGCAGGTGGCTCGCCAGCACTTACAGTTAAAACAGACCAATGTCGGCAAGCATGACATTGAAGGCTAGATTGATGCGTTCTCCACCCCTGGTCGGCACCTCGTAGCCGTGGCGTAACTGGCTCGGAAATAGATAGGCGAGACCTGTCGCCGCTGGATAGGCGATGCGGTTTGCGGTGAACAGCGTCTGCTCACGCGTCGCGATGGCGATGTAGAGTTGGGTGTTGAGTTCCGGTTTGTCGAAGATGAGCGGAGCGCTTTGTTCTGCGTCGGCCGTCAGGTAGTAGACACCGGAAGCGATCGTATCTCCCTGATAGTGCATCTGCTGATACCCCCTTCTTGCGCTCGATTCGCCCGGGCATGAAGGATCTCGAAGTGCTCGTACCGATAGCAGTAGACATTGTCGAAGTAGTTCTTGACGCAATCCCGCCCAGAAAGCTTGCCAGCAATCCGAAGCGCTGTTCGACAAGGATGTTGTTATTCTGACCGGTCGACTCGGTGCCCGAGCCTGTATTGGGAAGAACCCGAGACCATTGAGCGCAATGTCCTCATGCGCGGGATTCTTGTATCGAACCATCGCGTGCGGGGAAGATCCGCCGCACCTCGCCTTTCGCTATGTTCATGGTATCGCTCCTGAAAACTTCGCGAGCATTTGGCGTTTCCAACTCGATCGGGATGGGATCGATAAAGACGACATCGTCGACCGTTTCGACCGGGTTTCTGACACTCCCCCAATATGCGTTCTCAGGGTGCGATCCAATCGCCGACCGGTATCAGTCCGCTCGGCTTTCGCGGGGCGAGGCGTACAACAGCGGCGCCCTTGGCAGCATACCGTTCGCCTGGCCCGAGCGCCATCCTCGGATAAATCCCCGGATTCATGTCTTTCTGCGATTCGTCTTCGATGCGCTCGATCAGGTAATCGCGGTAGAAATCATTGCTAATCTCGAACAGCGCCGCTTCCAGCAGGCTCATCGCGTAATACTCCTTGAACTGCAGCAGCGGATGATCGAGTGCGAGACCGTGAGTGCGCATCCAGGCACGCGTCTCGAACGACTTGACGTGCGACGAAGGCACGAGTTCGTAGGGATCGGCGAATCGCAATCGAGCCGCCAGATCGGATGTCGCCGCCGACCTGGCAGCGGCGATTGCCCGACTGGGCAGAAAGACCAACGATGCGCGCGGTTGCGATGCTTCAAGTGCGGCCACGGCCGTGGTCACATCGGCACCCGGCCAGACCACCAGGATCTCGTTGGAACGACCGGCTTCGGCTTTCAGGGCGGCATCGAACCCGGCTCGGTCATGGTAGGTGACCAGACTTTGCTGTCGATGCGGTTTGCGCTCACGCAAAGCCTGCTGGAATACCTTTGCCGGCAGCTTGCCGAAAAAATCCGCGGCTGCAAGCTGGACGACTTCCCGGTTTCCTTTTTCATGACTGGCGATGAAACTCGCGCTGACCTTTGCCTCCAGCGCCAGACCGGCGGAAAAATACAGCGTATAGCCTTGCCGCGATGGCGGCCACGCAGGCAGGTCGGTATCCGGGAAAAGACAAGGGATGCGATGCTCGTCGCAGAACCGCGACGGGCCGGCCCACGAGCCATCTACCTTGCCGCCGATGAGCGCAAAGACAGGTTTGGCCCGGTAATGCGCATCGAGCTGGGCATGCCATGTCGATTCGTCGCCTTTCAAGGTCCAGACCGCCAGCGACCAGCTGCGCTCGATCGGCACGAATTCCGAACGGCTGTAAGGCGAGAAACCCTTGCGCGACTGATCCTCGTGCAGATGCAGGTTGTGCCATTTGACATAGGCCTGAAGGGTACTCAGCATCGCGTCGCGGTCTGCTGCTGGCAGCTGGTCTGAAAAAACCGCAGCCAACTGGATCTCGTGCGCATCCACACCGGGATCGATGTGCGCTGATAGCGTGTGCAGATAGGCGGTCAGCGCCATGACATCCGCGTCGGTCAGGCGATAGCGCGGCATGATCGTCGCTAGCTTCTGCCCGGCCGGATCGATCCCGTCACTCAGGGTGGTCGCCAGGCTACCCAGCGTGTAGCCAAGGCGCATGTGCGGCTGGTGCAAGCGGGTCGTGAAACTCTGTGGTTGTACCTGGTGAAAAAACTGCGGAAACAGCCGCAACCGGTCGAGCTTGCGTGGCGAGAACAACAACGGGCCATTGATCGGCGGTACATAGTAACCGCCCTCGCTCGAACCCAGACCGCTTGGACGATGGCAGGTGACGCATGCGGCCTGTGCGCCGGACAAGGGGACGTCAGTTTGTGAGAATGCCTGTACTGGCTTTCCGTTCGTGCCGATGCCTTCACGATAGAGTCGTTCTCCGGACGCGATATTGGAATCAACACTATGCTTGCTGGCGTCAACGCCCATGGAACCGCAGGCAGAAGTCATGAGAACGGCCAGGAAAAAACTGACCAATCGCACCTGCGCGGTTGTTTTACGGTAAGGCATCTTTTCTCAAGCTCCGTGTCGCACACGCGTCGCGAATGACCGTGCAGCAGTCATATGTCTGCCAGCATCCGTGCCACCGGCCTGTTGATTTGGAGCGAATTCAGTTTCAATTCGAGCGAACGAACTCCCCCACCCTTATGCCACCCGCTGCGCAGGGGAGGAAAATCAGCGGGCACGCGACCATTTGCGTGCCCGATCAAGAAGCTCGTTACCGAGCTGTCTGGCAAGCGGGAATAAAACGTATCGGATCCTGACGACTCAGCGCACCGCCGCAACGGCCAGCTTGATCTGCTGCACCAGTTCATCGGTGGTCGTGAGCCCTAAGATCCGTTGCCATGGTTGCCCTTTGCCACCGCGAATGAAAGTCAGCGGCTCATGCATCATCTTGTCCGCAGCCGGATCTGAAGCATTGAACGCCGCCTCTGTCTGCCTGATCTGCGCCTCGCTGCCGGTCAGCAGATACCAGTTCGACGGAGGAGAACCAAAATGCCGCGAAAAGGTCAGCAGTCGCTCGGGCGTATCCCGGTCCGGATCGATCGTGATGGTGTAGAACACAATGTCGATATTTGCTTTGAGCAGCTTCGGCGCTGCGGCGACAAGTTGCGCCGAACGCACATCGCAGATCGTGGTGCAGGTCGTGAAAAAAAACTGGACCAGTGCGGGCTTGTCGCCAGCCAGGGCCTGATCCAGCCTGACCTTGCGGTCGTGCTGATCGGTCAAGGTGATCGGTGGCACTGTATAGCGATGCAGGCTGCTGGTCACTGCCGACGGCGGCGGTATGCGCATTGCCGACACCGCAACCGACGCCTGCGAGCCCCACGCGAGAATACCCCCGACGATCAAGCCCGCTGCACGATTCCTACTGCTGTTCAACACGTAGCATCCCCCCTGTTGTCGATCGAAACGGCTGTGGGGCCGCGCAAATCGGACCCCGCAACCGACCGGTGGTCAATCCTCAGTGGATCGACCAGACCGCTTCGTCGTGATGCAACGGATCAAACTGGTACATCCGCAGCCGTTTGCTCGGCTCGTAGTTCAAGGTAAACACCACAGTATGCTCGCCCAGCACGTCACCACTGCTCGTCGGGAAGGTCGCCGATGGCATGTTCGCCGGCCAGGTCGTGGCATCCGGATCGAGCTCGCGTTGCCGGAATATGCTGTGGTTCTTGTCGTCGGTCACGCTGAGATCGACAATCGGATGATTTCTTCCATCGTCCATCCGGCCTTGCGCCGCCGCAGGGATCGCTGCCACCGCCGTAGTCGATTTCACCGCTGGCGGCACCAGGATGGGTGTCGGCGTATTCATCTCCCAGTAATCACGCCCGAAAGTAAACCAGGCGCCATCACCGCCCATTGGGACAGTGTTCTGGAAAGTGTTTTCCCAACCACGCAGACCGCCGAAGTCCACCGACACATAGGCATGCGGGAAGTAGTCGCCATTGATTAACTTGACTGTCACTTTCGTACCCCGCAGATGCCATTTTTCCAGGGTCGAATGGTGGGTGTAACGGGCCATGTCACGCATCTGGCCGTAGATCGTGTTGTTGACGTAGAACAGCGTGTAGTCCGCGTTCGGATCCGGCGTCACACCGTCCGGCAATTGATTGCGTTGCTGCCACTGGTGGTAGGCCCGCTCGAACTGCGCCATCACCACCGGGTTGTAGCCGCTGGCCTGCAGCGTGTGCAGTGCCGCCCACATGCGCTTGGCCGGCGAAAGATCGCCGATCATCGCGATGGCCGCTCCCTTGGCCGCATCATTGGCACGCGGGTTCGCGCCGAACGTATCGATTTCCCACTGCGGCAATGTCTTGCCCATTACTGTTTTGAGCGCGTTCTCCATCACTTGAACACGGCCCGGATGATTACGCCAACCCCAGGTATAAATGAGGTTGAGGAATCGGGCCGGCGGCTCTTTGATCACGAATGTGGTACGGGTGCCATCGTGTATCGGAAAGAAAGTGGCGTCCATCAGCACGTACGGCTTGGCAAAACCGATGACATCCGGATCGTCGAAGAACATCTCCATCGGCGCAAAATCATCGCTGCCGCGATGCAATGTGTCGACCACATAGGTGATAGTGAAAGGCAGGTTCCTGAAGCCCGGCTGGAGCATGGCCGAGGGATCAATCATCGCCGTATCCGCTTCGATGTGCTGACCGAACCACACCTGATGCACTGTGACATTGCCACCGATGGGGTTGCCGTTGGCATCGTAGGTCGGTATGACCTTCGCTATTTGGTTGGGTCCGTTGTAATGCAGCATCGGGAGGCCGCTGTAGACGCGATCAGGCACCGGATTGCCTTCGAGGATGTCGATCCCGCGCTGCAGCGCGGCCGGGTCAAAGTTCCGCGGATCATAGACGCTACCGATACCCATCGGCCGCCCTTTACTTTGCCTATACCAAGCCTTGAATATCGCCGCCAGATCGTCGGCCGGCGAAGTCCCGTTGATAGGCTGCACGACCGGATCGTCGTGCAAGTTGTAAGGATGCTCTGGCGTCGATGGCAGCGTATTCGGGATCGGAATCCCATTGCTCGCCTTGACGTCCGCGTAGATCGTTGGCAACAGATTGGTTGGATTGACCCACGGATCCGACTCCGGGAAATTACTGGTCGGAGTGGTGTAGTAAGTCGTCATGCCATCCGACGAATCGGTGCGCGTCCATGCAGACGGTGGCGGCATCGGCTGCGGCTTCCGATCAAGCGGTGGTGCTGGTACCTGCGCGGCGGCGACGCCTGCACCGACGGCAAGAAAGACAATCACCGACAGCGCGGACAGCATGGGACGGCTGAGCGAGTTCATTACGATTTCCCCCTGTAGGAAATTGGATGTTTTTCAGTGAATCATTTTATGTAATCACCTCACAGATTGAGGCTCGACATCAACGCGTCACGCAATGCGATTATTGAAAGCCTGACCAATTTCATCCAGCTTGCGGGGGCCAGCCCTACGCATTGGCCCACTAATGGGTTTGCCACTCATCACCGAGGCAATTCGCATCGCCGCATCCTCGGGCGAGATGCCCATTGGGAAAAGACCCCATAATCCGACCGTCTCATTGCCGTAATTGATCACACCAAGCCGGGTATGCGGATCCGGTGGCATGGGATGGCGATACAGTCGTGCGGACACGATCGCACTGTTTTTTCCCGACATACGTACGAAATGCCAGCCTTGCTTCGGTACGCCCATACGCTTGGCGAAAGCCCGCAACCGCGCGGGCGTGTCGTGTTCTGGATCGCTAGTGATCGAAATCATGTGCACCTCGGCACCGAGTTTTGGCCCCAGGCGCCGCGCGATTTCCAACAACTCGGTGGTGATCGGAAACGCCTTCTCGTTGTTGATTGCCATATAGTTGATCAACACCACCTTGCCCTTGATTAAATCGGCATAAAGCTTAACGGTTTTGCCGTCACTGCTCTCGACAGTGACCTCGGGGAACTGGCTCGGCCCGAGCAGTTCGTCTGGACTGAGGTACTGAATAGCACGTCGGTGCATAGATTTTCCCTTGGCCGCGGCCGCGACCGCGCCAGCAGCGAATCCCGTTGCTAGTAGACCTGCTGCACCACTCGAAACATTTACAAGAAATTTGCGTCGGTCATTCATTTCATCCCCCCCTTAACTGCTGTCGGATGCTTTGCTGGTGTTGAATCAGAAACCCTTGCCGGGTTCGACAATGTCCCAACGGAGCATCATTGCGTGATCTTCGTGGACCACGTTGTGGCAGTGCATTACGTACTTGCCGAAGAAATCCCGCCAGCGACCGAAAAACTTGATTTCGTCGCCTGGTCCCAACTGCACCACATCTTTCCGTCCCCATTTGCCAACTTCGCCCGGCGTAACCGGTTTGCCGTTGATTTCCAGAATCTGGAACTCTTCGAAGTGGGTGTGAATCGGGTGCCCCCAAGCGTCGCCGTCATTGCGTAGCGTCCAGATTTCGGCGCTGCCCTGTTCGATGGCGGCATCGATCCGGTTCGGATCCATCAAGCGGCCGTTGATGGTCCACATGCCGTTGGTGTAATCGAAAACGAAAGTGCGCTCGCGCTTGACCTCGCTCAAGTCTATCTTCGGCAGTGGCCGCATGAACTCGGGTATCCGGCTCGGGTCTACCACCAAGCCGCCGGTCACGTCGAAGCGCATGATCAGGTTCGTCGGATCGAGGTACCGGCCGGTGTCACCGGCACCATCGTCGCGTTCTTCCAGCCGATTGGTCAGGTAAATCTTGTCGCCGTCATTGTATTTCGAGAAATCGACAATGACGTCGGTGCGGTTGGCGGGCCAGAGGTCGAAGTAATCGTCCGTCTTGATCGGGTATGGCAGCAGATTCCCCTCGCTGGAGATAACGTGCACCTGCTCTGGCGTCTTGCCGTCTTTTGTAAAGGCCAAAGAATAAAAGCGCGACGGGCCGCCGTTGAGCAAACGGAGGCGGTATTTGCGCCGCTCAACCTGGAAATACGGCTGGATGATGCGGTTGACTGTGAACCGATCGCCGATCATGCCGTTGACGGTGTAAGTCGCATTTGGGGCATAGCCAGCACCGCCCGTCGCAGGATGCGCGCCGACGTAATCCCACACACACTGACCGTTCTGGTCGAACAGCACATCGTGCAGCATCAGCGGCACGTCATATTTTCCGCTTGGCAGCCGGAAGGCTTTCGTGTTTGTGTCGTTTTCGTTGTTGGAATCCAGCTCGTCGAAAGCCAGGAAAAATCCTGTGAGCCCTGCATAGACATTGGGCGCTGTGAAATCCATACGATGATCGTGATACCAGAGCGTGCCCATCACTTCGCTTTCGTCGTTACCGGCCGGAAAGCTCGGATAGTGATGATCCCAGTACTCACCAGGATCCACAAAATCGGTTGGAAAACCATCGCTCTCGGATGCCTGATGCCCGTTGTGAGTATGAATCGAAAATGAAGGCATCGCCCAAGTGACTTTGCCGGTTCCGACGGGTGGAAGAAGATTAACCCGGCGTACAAAGATGGGCTCGCCGTAGTGAGTGATGAAGGTAGTCCCCGGTAAAATACCGTCGAAACAATAGTTCCACGAACCTTGGTTATACGGCGGATCCGTGTGATAAATCCACTTTACTTCTTGAATCACCTGAATGTAGAACTTCTTCGGCGCGAACTCGAGATACCGCTGATGGCGTTGTGGGTCGGGAGGCGGATTCAACTCACTCTCAGGTACCGGCTGCGCCATAGGCATCACGAACAGCGGCACGATAAACGGAGTTACCGGCGGGCTCGGATTGCGGATCCAGGAAGGCATCCAGCCGTCCGGGTATACCAGTCCGCTTTGCGGTACCAATTGTCCGAGGGTTGGCCCGGCCAAAAGTCCCGCACCAGCGGCGACTCCAAGTTTCAATGTAAACCTTCTGCTGACCATACTTCTTCCCCTGATTGGTGCGGATCGTTACCGATCGCGCGCTCCCATTGATTTCGCGACAGGTTCCAATTTCCCCTATGCCGCATGCCGCTTCTACCGCTTGTAGTTTGTAAAGGTTAGGTGGCCAAAATGGATTCCAATCCGTTGGGAAGCATAACGTCTGCCCTTCAGTAACCTGGCTCACAAAGCGGCGAGGTTATCCTTAATTGGCGGCCTACCTTCTCGAAACTGAATTCCATCGTCCAGACACACCTGCCCGTTTCTAGCCAATTACTGACTAAATCCTGACCAAGCCAAAAAAGCAGCCCAGCAACGTGCTACTACGTAAACCCTATTTCCCCTTTGACATCCGGCACCTGACCGGACCGATCCTGCGCGATTCGCAGACTTCCCCCTACGTCCACACACCCTTCACGTGCCCACTACTGATACAGAGGAGGTATCTGCGATAGAAGATTCAAAGTTTCGTCGAGAGAGATATAATTTTCTGACTATTGTTCAGTATTCGTTCAGAGTTTTGTTCAAGCCATGCCGGATTTGCGGCCTTCCCGAGCGTTTTGACCGATGGACGCTGAGACCTCCGTTTTATGTCGCTCCGCTTGGCTCGACCCGCCCAGGAATGACCGCACTTGGCCAGAACCTCGCCAGCCACCGGTCGATCGACAACGCGCCCGGCCCCCACGCGATCACCGCCAGCAGCATCATGGCCCAGATCTTGTGGTCGTTGAAATCGCTGCCGATCAGGCCCGTCCAGAAGCCGTGCGGCCACAGGTCCGGATAGG
>JANMAO010000151.1:0-17227 GCA_031359875.1 Lysobacter sp. | reverse complement strand
CCAACGCGCGGGCCACACGAATCAAGCTGCTGGTGCACGACGGGTTCGGCGTCTGGTGCGCGGCACGCCGCTTGAACGAGGGCCGCTTCGTCTGGCCGCGCGAGGCGCCCGCACAAGCGGCACCGATGGTGTTGACGCAGGAGCAATTCGACGCCCTGGTGCTCGGTCTGCCATGGCAACGGCTGGAACAAATGAGGACGATCTCCCGGATGTGAATTGAGCTCGAGCTGAGCCGCCTGAAGGCCTGGCGGTTCGGCGCCAAGACCGAACGCATGGACGCCGAGCAGCGCCAGATGTTCGAGGAGGCGCTCGCCGAAGACCAAGCCAGCCTGGAGGCGCAGCTGCTGGCCCTACAGGGCGAGCGCGGCCAGACAGCGGCGCCGCCGCCCGACGAGAAGACCAAGAGCAAGCCGCGGCGCCAGGTGCTGCCCGAGCACCTGCGACGCGTCGAGTACCGGCACGAGCCCGAGAACACCACCTGCCCATCGCCGGATTGCGGCCAGGCGATGGTGCGCATCGGCGAGGACATCACCGAGAAGCACGCCAAAAGTGCCGGCCGAGTTCTTCGTGCACCGTCACGTTCGCGGCAAGTGGGCCTGCAAGTGCTGCCAGACCCTGGTGCAGCAGCCGGTTGCGCCACAGATCATCGACAAGGGCATGCCGGCCCCGGGGCTGATTGCGCACGTGCTGGTGAGCCGCTTCGTGGACCACCTGCCGTACTACCGCCAGGAAGACATCAACGCGCGCTCGAACGTGCACACGCCTCGCTCGACGCTGGCGTCCTGGTCGGGCCAAGGCGGCGCCGGATTGCAGCCGCTCTTCGACGTGCACCGCGAGTTCATCCTCGGCGCGGATGTTCTGCATGCCGACGAGACCCCGGTGCGGCTGCTCGACCCCGGCGCGGGCAAGACCAAGCGGGCGTACGTGTGGGCCTATGCGCGCAGCGCGTTCGACGCGCTGCCAGGCGTGGCCTACGACTTCTGTCTTGGCCGCGGCGGCAAGTACGCCGTCGAATTCCTCGGCGACTGGTGCGGCACGCTGGTGCGAGACGAATTCGCGGGCTACGAGAGCGTGGTCAAGCTCCATAACCGCAAGGCCGCCGGATGCCTCGCTCACGCGAGACGAAAGTTCGACGAACTCGTCAAGGACAACCAGAGTCCGGTGGCCCTGCAGGCGGTGCAGCGCATCGCCTGGATCTACCGCATCGAGCGCGAGGTGCAAAGCCTGAGCGTCACCGAGCGACTTGCCGTGAGGCAGAGCCGATCAAAACCGCTGTGGCAGGAGATGCACGTCTGGCTGCAACTCGAGCGCCAGCGCGTGCCAAACGGCAGCGGCATTGCCGGGGCGATCGACTACAGCCTGAACCACTGGGCGGCGCTGACCGCCAACCTGCGCGACGGCAACGTACCCGTGGACAACAACCACTGCGAAAACCAGATGCGGCCATGGGCGGTCGGCAGAAAGTCGTGGCTCTTCGCCGGCAGTGAGCTGGCAGGCCAACGCGCCGCCGTCGTGATGAGCCTCGTGGTGTCGGCGAAGCTGAATGGGCACGATCCCTGGGCTTACCTCAAGGACGTGCTGACCCGACTGCCGACGCAGCCGAACGGCCGCATCGACGAACTGCTGCCGCATCTCTGGACGCCGCCGGCCTGACTTCACTCACCACAATCGGCGATCGTCAAGATGCCGTGACTGGTCGCTTACGGTGTCCGTGCCCACGAGCCGCTTTTGTGCGGGTCCAGCGAAGCGTCGCCAATGGGGTGCACTTTATGTGCCGGTTTGCCCGTGACGGCCCCGATTGAACACGTCCTCCCGAATGCCTTGGCTAGAGGACGGTCCTGGCATCGCATCGTGACAGTGACCGATCGCCTTTCGCATCGGAAGACCCGCTCCAGACTGATTGCGGCCGCTCGTCGCAGGGCGCGGGAGTCTCAGGTATGCGTGCGAAAGCCGTCGTTCGATCTGAAATTCGCGCTGACGAAGCCGCCCACAGTCGGCGCATCTGCTCGTCCATCACGCCACAAAGCGCTTCACACTTCTCGGCGATCTTGGATTCGTCATCAACCATCTCGCAATGCTATCGGGCTCAACACAACTTGTAAAAGCAACTTACTGACGCTGCCTAAGCTCAATTGCTACCGCAGTTCTGGACAATCTTTAACCCTAAACAGCAGACGACTGAGAGAAATATTACGCTGTTCGTTGGGCGCGTCGGCGAACGACGGAGAGAGTCCGTCGCGGTGGACATCGATGAAGGGCATTTCGGCCGCGTTCCTTCTTCGCGAACTTGACGCAGTCAGCCTTCGGACCGCAGTCGCCTGTCGGCGAGCGCCCTGTCAAGTACCTGCTGAACTCGGCCCGCTCCGATACAGCGGCGACCTCAACGCCGCTGTAACGACTGCGCAAGAAATTCAACGAAGGCGCGAACTCGGACGGAATGCTGACGCTGTTGGGGATATACGGCGAAGATGTCGGCGTCCGGGGTCTCGAACTGCGAGAGGACCGGCACCAGTCGGCCGCTGCGCAGATGGCGCGAGATATCCCACTCCGCACGCATCAGGATGCCATGGCCAGCCAGGGCCCAATTCACCGCAATCTCTCCGTCGTTCGTGACCAGATTGCCGCGCACCTTCACGGCCTCGGTGCGTCGGTTGGTGCTGCGCCCGCTGCTCAGTCGCCAGACACCATGCGCCTCATCGCCCTGGCGAATACCGATGCAATTGTGCGTCGTCAGATCATTGGGGGTCTTCGGATTCCCGCGACGCGACAAATAGGCGGGGGACGCACACAACAGGCGCCGGTTGGGTGCGATGCGGCGCGCGATGACGCGCGAATCCGGCGGTTGGCCAAAGCGGATGCAGACATCGAAGGCGTCATCCACCAGCAGCGGCGGGTGGACCGAGAGCTGCAATTGCACCTCGACCTGCGGATGCTCGCGCACGAACCGCGAGATGATCGGCGCGACGTGACAGCGTCCGAAGCCGAGCGTCGCATTGACGCGCAGCAGGCCCTTCGGCGCGACCTTGGCGCTGCCCATCAGTTGGACCAGATCGTCGATCTCGCCGAGGATGCGGCGGGCGTGTTCGAGATAGACCTCGCCCTCGGGAGTTGTGCCCATGCGGCGGGTCGTGCGGTGCAGCAGCGCCACGCCGAGCCGCGCCTCCATTTGCGTCAACCGCTTGCTGACGGCGGACGTGGTGACGCCCAGTTCGCGCGCTGCCGCACACAGGCTGCCGGATGCCGCAAGGGTCGAGAAGAAGCCGAGATCGGCGGGTTGGATGTCCGTGGCCATGGCTGGTGCGATTGTTGAATTCAGGTTAACAACGATTTGAATCCGTGGCGACTCACCGCCGCACTTTCAATCCTACATTCAGGCCGTTGGGGTTTGATCGAGTCAGCTGCGGCACGGACTCTAGACTGGGAGACGAAGTGGACGCTGGATTGACTCAGCCGAGCCGTTGGACGCCAGCTACGCTGGGGCGCATCTTGCTTGCGTTGTTGCGCGCCCGGGAGATGAGTGTGCTTCTGGCGCTTCTCTTGGTGGCTGCCGGCATCGCGATGGTCACGCCGTACTTCCTCACGACGGACAACCTGATGGGCGTCTTCCGGTCGTTTTCAACGACGGCCATCATGTCCATTGGCATGGTGATGGTGATCATCACCGGCGGCATCGATCTTTCCGTCGGCTCAGTGATGGGGCTGTCCGGGCTCGTTACCGCGCTGGCCTTCCAGAATGGGTTTCCGACCGCTGTCTGCGTGTCGTTCGGGTTGGGCGTCGGCTTCGTGTTCGGCTTGGTGAACGGCCTGCTCGTCACTGCCGGGCGGCTGCCCCCGTTCATCGCCACGCTGGGTACGCTGAGCATCGGCCGCGGCCTGATGTACATCATCACCCGGGGCGTTCCGCTGACTCCCGACACCCCTGACATCTTCAACATGATCGGCCAGGGCTATGTAGGCAATGTGCCGGCGCCGGTGATCATCATGCTGCTGCTCGCGGTGATTTTCTCGGTGATCATGGCATTCACCACCTTCGGCCGCCACGTCTATGCGACCGGTGGCAACCAGCAGGCGGCGTGGCTGAGCGGCGTCAACACCTCGCGCGTCAAGCTCATCGTCTACACGCTGTCGGGCGCCATCTCCGCGATCGCTGGCGTTGTCGCGTTCTCGCGCTATCTGTCAGCCGAGCCCGCGTCGGGGTTCGGCGTGGAACTCGACGTGATCGCCGCAGCGGTCATCGGCGGGGCGAGCCTTTCGGGCGGCGTGGGCAGCGTGCAGGGAGCCATCATCGGTGCAGCACTCACCGGAATCATCGCCAACGGCGTGGTCCTCATGAACATCAACACCTATGCGCAGCAGGCCATCACGGGCGCAGTGATCCTGATCGCAGTGAGCATCGACGTGTGGCGTCACGCCAGAAAGGAGCGGTAGTTCGCGAACTGAAACCCGAGCCAAGCGAACGCAAATCGACGTGCCCGGAAGTACCCATCATCAACCTACACAACAGAGACATCATGAAGAAATCCCTATCACTGTTCCACGCTGCCTTGCTGGCGCTGCCCCTGTCCCTGGCCGGTCAAATGAGCGCCACCGCGAAGGACCTGAAGGATCTGAAGATCGCGGTCATCCCGAAGGTTGCTGTGCCGTTCTTCGACGACTGCAACAACGGCGCCAAGGCTGCCGCCGACAAGATCGGCGTTCAGTATCAATGGGTCGTGCCGCAGAACACGCAAGGGGCGACGCAGGTGCGCATTCTCGAGGACCTGATCGCCAAGAAGGTGGACGGCATCGCCATCTCGGTCAACGAGCCGAAGTCGGTCGAAGCCGCAATCAAGAAGGCCGTCGCCAGCGGCATCAAGGTTCTGACGTTCGATTCGGATTCGCCCCACAGCGGTCGTTCGATGTACATCGGCACCATCAATACCGCTGCAGGCGTGACGATGGGAGAGTCGATGGCCAAGGCCATCGATGGCGACGGTGAAGTGGCCATCCTCACCGGCCAGCTTGGCGCCGTGAACCTCAACGAGCGCATCGGGGGCATCAAGAGCGCGCTGGCGAAGTACCCGAAGATCAAGATCGTGGCGACCGAGGGCACGGAGGACGACCTGGCGAAGGCGGTTTCGACGACCGAATCCATTTTCCGCGCGCATCCGGCGCTCAAGGGCATCTTCGGCGTGAGCCAGGTCGGCGGCCCGGCAGTTTCCAAGGTCATGGCAACCAAGGAGTTCGGTGCCAAGAAGGGTACGGTGAAAGTCTTCGCGTTCGATGACCTGCCCGACACGATCAAGGGCGTGAAGGAGGGCTACATCCAGGGGATCATGGTCCAGCGACCGATCACGATGGGCAAGCTTGCCGTCGAGCATCTGGTGGACCAGATCACCGGCAAAGAGACGACGCCGAAGAACGTCGATACGGGGGTGAACGTCGTCACCAGCCAGAACCTCGGCTCCTATACCAAGTAACAGCAACGGAACCGGGCCCGTGATCGGGCCTGTTTTCCACAGAGGCGTGTCGTGCCCCATCTAGAAGTCAAGAACATCTCGAAGACCTTCACCGGCGTGAAGGCGTTGAGTCGGGTGAGCCTGCACGTGGACCGCGGCGAGGTGCTCGCCATCGCGGGGGAGAACGGTGCCGGAAAGAGCACCCTCATGAAGATCATGACGGGTGTCTACCAACCCGACCGGGGTGGGGAGATATGGATCGACGGCGTCATGGTGCCGCACCTGACGGGCACCGCACATGCAAGGCAACTCGGCGTTTGCATCATCTATCAGGAGCTGTCGGTCGTCGACAACCTGACCATCGCCGACAACATCTTCCTCAGCAAGGAAATCTCGAACCGGCTCGGATTCCTCGACCAGCGAGCCATGCATGCCGCCACTCGGCAGTTGCTGGATTCGCTCGACATGCGGCTCGACCCCGGCACCCGCGTCGGGGATCTCAGCGTCGGCCAGAAGCAGATGGTCGAGATCGCCAAGGCGATTTCAAATCACTCGAAGATCGTCATCATGGACGAACCGACGGCATCCCTCAGCCATCACGAGGCCACGGTGTTGAAGGAGACCATCCGCAAGCTCAGGTCCGATGGCATCGGCATCATCTACATCACGCACCGACTCGAGGAGATCTTCGATCTCGCCGACCGCGTGACGGTCTTGCGCGACGGTACCTGCGTGGACACGTTGCCGGTCGAGCGGCTCGACCGCGCGCGACTCGTCAAGCTGATGGTGGATCGCGAGCACGACGACCTCTACGGCGACTATCAGTGCCATGCGACGCAGAAGGTCGCGCTGGAAGTCAAGGGCCTGACGCTCAAGCACAGGACCGCCCACACGTCCCCGGTGCGCGACTGCAGCTTTCGCGTGCACGAAGGCGAGATCCTCGGCTTCTTCGGCCTGGTCGGTGCGGGGCGCACCGAACTGATGGAGATGGTCTTCGGTCTGCGCCCGTACCACGGGACCATCGAGCTTGGCGGGCGGCCGGTCGCGATCGACAGTCCGCGAGCGGCCATCGACAATGGCCTCGGCTTCGTCACCGAGGATCGCAAGTCGGGCGGGCTGGTGCTGGGGATGAACATCCGCGAGAACTTCAGCCTGACGCACCTGGAGAGCTACGCCACGCTCAACTTCATCAACCGTTTTGCAGAGACCTTCGGATGCCAGAAGTTCGTTGCGCGGCTGGGCATCAAGACGCCGTCGGTCGAACAGAGGGCCGGCAACCTCAGCGGCGGCAACCAGCAGAAGGTCGTGATTGCAAAGTGGGTTGCACGTTCGCCGAAGATCCTCATCGTCGACGAGCCAACGCGAGGCATCGACATCGCCGCAAAGGCCGATGTGCATCGGCTCCTGCAGGAGCTGGCGGCGCGCGGCATGGCCATCATCGCAGTGTCGTCGGACCTGCCGGAAATCCTGGCGATCAGCGACCGCGTCATCGTCGTGCGCGAGGGCACCATCGCCGCCGAGCTGTCGCGGCAGCAGGCCACCCAGCAGACGGTCATGGAAGCCGCCGCTGCCTGAACCGCTTCATTTCATTCACAAGGAGTTTTCAATGAGAACCGTCGTCGTCGTCCACACCGGACCCGCCACCGTGCAACCGATCAAGCAGCAGTTTCAGGAAATCCTGCCCGACGTACGCGTCGTCAACATCATGGATGACAGTCTTCTCAACGATGTGATCTCGGCGGGCCACCTCACTGAAGCTGTCACCGGGCGGATCTTCTCCTACATGCAGCTGGGGCAGCAGATGGGTGCCGTCGCGCTGCTCAATGCCTGCTCGTCGGTGGGCGAGGCGGCAACCGCCGCCAGCGCGGCCATCTCGATCCCCATCATCAAGATCGACGCGGTCATGGCTGAGAGCGCTGTCGCAGCGGGGCCGAGGATCGGCGTGGTCGCCACCGTCAGTACGACGCTGGAGCCGACGGTTCGGTTGATCCAGGCGAAGGCTGCGGCTGCGGGACGCCCCGTGGTGATCACGAAGGCGCTGGCCGAAGGGGGCTACCAGGCGCTGTTGGACGGCAAGCCGGAGGTGCATGACGACATCGTCAGGCGCACGATCCAGTCGCTGGCCGACAAGGTCGATGTCATCGTGCTGGCCCAGGTGTCGATGGCACGGCTGATCCCCTCGCTCACCGGCCTGAAGGTGCCCGTCCTGTCTTCGCCGCAAAGCGGCGTCGAGGCGGTGCGCGCAGCCTTGTCCAAACTGAACTGAGACGGCCGCCGGCGGCGCTCGACTCTCAGAACGAACACACACTTCATCGAAGGAATTGCCATGGCAAAGAACATCATCGTGACCGGCGGCAGCGGCATGGCCGGCAAATGGGTCGTCAAGGATCTGCTCGACCACGGGCACCAAGTGCTCAACCTGGACCGCGTCGTCCTGCGCGATTCGCTGGCCCGCACGGTCATCACCGACCTGACGGATGCGGGCCAGGTCTTCAACGCGCTTTGCAGTACGACCGTGCGGCACGAGTTCAGCGAGACGATCAAGCCGGCGCCTATCGACGCGATCATCCACTTCGCGGCGATCCCGCGAATCATGACGCACCCGGACAACGAGGTCTTCCGGATCAACGTCATGAGCACCTACAACGTGCTCGATGCGGCGTCGAAGTACGGGATCAAGAAAGTGATCATCGCCTCGAGCGAGACGACCTACGGCATCGTCTTCGCCGACAACTACCGCATGCCCGAGTACCTGCCACTGGACGAAGACTATCCCGTCGATCCGATGGACAGCTACGCGATGTCGAAGGTGATCAACGAGGCCACGGCCAAGGCATTCCACGCCCGCACCGGTTCGGACATCTACTGCCTGCGCATCGGCAACGTGATCGACCCGGTGGACTACGCGAAGTTTCCCGACTACTTCAAGGATCCGGGTTTCCGCCGCCGCATCACCTGGAGCTACATCGACGCACGCGACCTGGCCACCGCATCGCGCTTGGCTGTCGACAAGGACGGCCTGGGCTTCCAGGTGATGAACGTCGCCGCAGACGATGTTTCCTCCGATCTGCCGACGGCTGAGTTGCTCAAGCGCTTCTATCCGACCGTGCCGGTCAAGAAGGCCCTGGGCGAGTTCGAAACGCTGCTGAGCAACGAGAAGATCAAGCGCTTGCTGGGCTTCAAGCAACAGTACGACTGGCGCAGTCACGTCAAGTGACTGGCGGCCGCTTGCGGCAACTGCCAGGCCGGCGAATGAAAAGCCGATGACTTCGGACGCCCGCCCGTTCGTTCGGGAGCGACTCTCAGGAGACAGACGCATGCGCGAATACAGGCTCGCCGCCATTCCCGGCGACGGGATCGGGCCCGAGGTGATCGCCGCCGGGTTGCAGGTGCTCGACGAAAGCGCCGGGGTCGATGGAGGCTTCCGGTTGGCGGTCGAGCACTTCGACTGGAACTCCGAGAACTACCTGAAGCGTGGTCACTACATTCCCGAAGGTGGGCTGGAACGGCTGAGGTCTTTCGACGCGATCTTTTTCGGCGCGGTGGGCAGCCTCGAGGTAGCGGATCACGTGTCGCTGTGGGGGCTTCGCCTGCCCATCGCACAGGGCTTCGACCAATACGCAAACGTGCGTCCCGCCCGGTTGTTGCCGGGCGTCACGAGTCCGCTGTCCAACGGAGCCGACATCGACTGGCTCATCATCCGCGAGAACTCCGAGGGCGAGTATGCGGGGCATGGCGGGCGCGCGCATCGCGGGCTGCCGATCGAAGTTGGCACCGAGACCGCAGTGTTCACCCGCGCCGGGGTGGAGCGCATCCACCGCTTCGCCTTTGAACTCGCGCGCAAGCGCCCGCGAAAGCTGCTCACGCTGGTCACCAAGTCCAACGCGCAGCGATTCGGCATGGTGATGTGGGACGAGATCTTTTACGAAGTGGCACGCGAGTATCCCGACGTCAAGACCGATCGCGAGCTGGTTGACGCAGCGACCACACGCATGGTGCTGAAGCCGGACTCGCTCGATGTCATGGTGGCGACGAATCTGCACGCCGACATCCTGTCGGACTTGGCTGCGGCCCTGTCCGGCAGCCTGGGCATCGGCCCCACCGCGAATCTGAATCCGTCGCGGCAGTTCCCGTCCATGTTCGAGCCGATCCACGGTTCGGCCTTTGACATCGCCGGAAAGGGCATTGCCAATCCGATCGCGACCTTTTGGACCGCGACGATGATGCTCGAGCACTTGGGCGAGGCAGCAGCCGCGCAGCGCCTGATGCGTGCCATCGAGGCCACGACGGGGGCAGGCGTCCATACGCCCGACCTCGGCGGCAGCGCGACGACCCGCGATGTCACGCGCGCGGTGTGCGGCGCGCTGCGCGGCTGAGGAACTCGACGACGCCAGCCCATGCTTGCAATTCCTCGTGCCGCCCGGCGGGCCACCAATGTCCATTTCTTCCTGAACGGGCTGGCCTTTGCGACCTGAGGTGTGCATGTGCCGACCTGCAAGCGCCTGCACGGCCTGAGCGAGGCCGAAGTGGCGCTGGCCGTGCTGGCGGCCGACGTCGACTTTCTACGGCCAGGTGAAAGCCTTTTTCGGCGACTGTGCGGATGTGCTGCGGGGGCAGGGCGACGGGAAGGGGCAGAGCGTCTGGAAAGGGCGAGCACGCACTGGATGCGGCACTCGCACGCGAGTCACGCGATCGCAGCAGGGATGCCGATCGAGATTGCTCAGCAGAACCTGGGGCATGCGTCGCTGTCGATGACCACGGTCTATGTGACGACCGAGAGCAAGCGAAGGATGAAGGCGGTGGAACGCTTCTGGAGGAAGTGAGGGCGGGTCGGCGACCTGGGACGGTGGGCGCGATACCCAAGGAGGCGTCCGTCTGCCGAGGCATGTTCAAGGTGTCAGACTGATTTTGCCTCTAGCAACCGCAGTGGATGAACTCGACCGCTTTGTCGGGGTCACCCCCGGACGTGAGCAGCGCATGTGCTTGCGCGTCGCACAGTTCGGACAGACGGGTGTGATAGCGCAAGAACGTCACCGATTGTCATTGCTTGCGCCCGCTCGATGAAGGGCTGATCGAGCAATGATTGAAGCGCCCAACCCCCCCTTGATGGCTTGACTCAGGGGGCCTTAGCTTTGAGCGCTTCTGGACGACGTGATACGAAAGATCAGCGTGACCAGTGGTCCCGTATCGGGACTATCATGCACCCATGAAAGTCATCGCGGTGGCGACTCTGCGGAAATTCTGGGCGTCGCACCCCGATGCAGAGCAACCGTTGAGGGCATGGCACGACGAGGCGGCAAGGGCCGACTGGAAGCAGCCAGCTCACATCAAGGCTCAGTACCGCAGCGCGAGTGTCCTGAAGAATCGTCGCGTGATCTTCAACATCAGAGGCAACGACTATCGCCTCATAGTAGCTGTGGCCTACAAGATCGGCGTCGTGTACATCATCGGCACACACGCCCAGTACGACGAGATCGACGCCGAGACCGTGGAGATTGAATGATGGACATCAAACCGATTCACTCAAAGGCTGACCACAAGGCGGCCTTGAAGCTCGTCTCGAAGCTCGTGGACCTGGACCCGGCCCGAAGCACACCGGAAGGCGACATGCTCGAAGTGATGTCGACGTTGATCGCCGCCTATGAGGCGAGGCGCTTCCCCATGGAGGCCGCAGACCCCATCGAGGCCATCAAGTTCAGGATGGATCAGCAAGGCTTGAGCGTGGCCGACCTGGAGCCCATGATCGGCAGGCGCAATCGCGTGTACGAGGTGCTCGCGCGCAGTCGGCCGCTGACGCTCGCGATGATCCGCCGCTTGCACGACGGCCTAGGCATTCCGGCCGAGAGTCTCATTCGGCCCATGATTCCCGGCGCGTGAGAGCCCGGAAACCGCGGGCGGTGGAAAGCGTCTGGAAGTAGTGAGATCGGGGCTGGCGACCGGGCAGTGCATATCGATGCGCTGAACCACTCACGACTTCCTCTCGGCCGCCGCCGACGCAGGCTGCCGGCATCGACAGTCCGGCGACTATCACGCCCCATGCAACTATCTAAACGCACCGGCGCCGCCACGCCTCTCGAAGGCGTCGAGGTGCGTCGCAGCGAGATCCATGGACAGGGTGTCATTGCCCTTCGAGGCTGGCGTGTCGGTGAAGAAATCGGGCTGTACGCGGGTCGGCGTTATGACCCGAATGAGTCCCCTGTCGAGTGGGGCGACCAGCTCACCTACCTGTTCGGACTATCGGAGGGATCGGTCGTCGATGGCGCGCAGGGCGGCAACGCTACGCGGCACATCAATCACGCGCGCGCGCCCAACGTGGAAAAGCAGTCGAGCGCTGCGCGGACGACGGCGAGCTGGAGCTGGCTGTCTTTGCCTTCCTCCGCATCCGTACCGGCGAAGAGCTGTTCCTGGACTACGCGCTCGCCATCGGCGGTGACGACCCGGCCGTCTACTCGTGCGCCTGTGGCACCAGCGCATGCAGAGGCACCATGGTGGCATCAGCTGCAGAGCCGGCGTCGCCGGTCTGAGCCGAGCCGCCGCGCCCAGCATCGGCTCGAACGTCAGCTCAGGTGCGCGTTCACCAGCTTGGTCATCTCGAACATCGTGACCTGACGGTTGTCGAACACGGCAGAGAGCCTGTCGTCTGCGTTGATGAGCCTGCGATTCTGGACGTCTTGAAGCTGGTGGGCCTTCCTGCAGTCCCAGAGCGTCTTGCTGACCTCGGTCCGCGGCGCGAGGCCGGGGCCGATGACGGCAGTCAGTGAAGGGCTGAGCGAGACCCGGCCGACACGGCGCTCTTGCGCAACCAGCGCGTGCGGGCGCTATGCCGGCACGACTGGGTGGTGTGTGCCAAGACGCAGCTGCCGGGGCCGGCGGCGGTGCTGGACTGCCTGGCGCGCTGCACGCACCGCACCGCCATCCACAACGAGCGGCTGGTGACCATTGTCGGTTTTTCTTCACTCTGTCACTTTCGAACTTTCATTTGACACCAGTGACCCGTTCACCTTGTCACCAGGCCATCGGGCTTGCTGGTTTGACGCCACCGCTGACGCCGTAAAGTTTTGATTCACACATTGAACTGGGAATCTTACCCATCTAATATCGGCCCATGACGCCGGTGAGTTGAACGATTTGCCCGGGTTGGTTTCTGGGTTGGAACTGCCTTGCTTGCAGTCATTGCGTGAGCCACAAGAAGGACGGAAATTGCAATGAGCGATGTGACGATCTTTCCTCAGATGACAGATTCCGAGTTCGATACGCCAGACGCCGCCCTGACCACGCTCGATGATTTGGGTCTGAATCGGCTGGTGTCGAGCACCTCGTGCCCACAGCAGCGCCAGATCAAGGTTCTGCTTTATTCGCACGACACCTTTGGGCTCGGCCATCTGCGACGCAACCTTGCCATCGCCGACCGCCTGCTCGCGCACAAGCACCGGTTTTCTGTCCGCCTGCTCACCGGGTCGCCAGTGATAGGGCAGTGGAGCCTGCCACGCGGCTTGTCCGTGCAACCGTTGCCACCCGTGGTCAAAGAAGGTGCGGAACGCTACGCCGCGCGTGACCCGAACGCTTTGTTTGCGCTGGTCAAAGGCTATCGCGAGGCCCTGATCCTAAAATCGGTGCTGCGGTTCCGGCCCAATGTGTTCTTGGTCGATCACGCACCTGCTGGCATGAATGGGGAATTGCTCGCGACCCTGGCGCTGATCCGCCACGAATTGCCGCACACCAGGGTCATTCTCGGCTTGCGCGACATCATCGACAGCCCAGAAGCGGTTCGTGCGCTCTGGCGAGAACAGGAAATCCCGGCGCTTCTCGAGCAGGCTTACGACGAATTTTTCGTCTACGGCAGCAAAGCGCTGTTCGACGTGGTCGAGGGCTATGGCTTAACCGGAAGCATTGCCCGGCGGGTCCGGTACTGTGGCCATGTCGTTGCCGCCGATGACTCGTTTTGTCGCATCACCGAACCGTCTGGCCAGCATGTTTGCTGGTCGCCAGCAAGAGCACAGGGGCGCCCAGTGGTGCTGGTCAGCGCGGGGGGCGGCGGCGACGGGTTCCCGTTGATGGATGCTTATCTGCGCGCGCTTGCAAGGATCGGAGACGGTGTTGTCTATTCCGTCATAGTCACCGGGCCGTTGATGCCCGACGCCGAGAAAGCCGCCTTGCGCGAAGCTGCGTGCGGCCGCAGCGACGTCGAACTCATCGACCATACGACCGATCTGATGCCCAGCCTGCGAGCCGCTGATCTCGCCGTGGCGATGGCAGGTTACAACACGAGCGCCGAGATCATTGCCGCACGGAAGCGGGCCATTCTTGTGCCTCGAGCAGCCCCGCGCGCAGAGCAGTTGATGCGTGCGGCTTTACTCGCGAAATTGGGCGTGGTCCACAGCATCTTGCCCGGTCCCAACCTCGCAGATGAACTTGCGTTCCTGGTGCCGCGACTCATTGCCGCCCCGCCACCGCCCGCCACCGCCTGGGCAGCACTCGATCTCAACGGGGCCGAGTGTGTCGCGGCGCATCTCGCGGCGATGATCCCAGCCCTGCTGGAGGGCGCGGAATGATTGCTTCACCCGCAGGCCGCGTCGCCTATTTGATGAAGCGATATCCGCGCTTGACCGAGACCTTCATCCTCAACGAAATCCGTGCGATGGAGCGGCTGGGGGCCGATCTCGCAATTTTCTCGCTACTGCCACCGGAGCCGCCCCCGCATCATCCAATGGTGGCTGAAGTGGCGGCGCCGGTTTTTCCGGTGCCCATGGCGGCCCCCGGCGACTGGTGGCGTTTGCTTGCCGCTCATGCCAGGGTCTGCGCTGCCGCGCCGCTGCGCTATGCCGGAGCTGCCGCGCGTGCAGCCTGGTGGTCCGTACAGGCGCCCACACCGCTGTCGGTCTGGAAGCAGTTTGCCCGCGCTGCTTTCGTAGCGACGACCTGTCGCACGCAAAACATCCGACACATTCACGCCCATTTTGCCAATGCACCGGCTGCGGTCGCGCGCTTCGCGAGCCTGATGTCGGGAATTCCGTTCAGTTTTACTGCGCATGCCAAGGACCTGTATCTGACGCCGAAGCGAGTGATCCAGCGTCGGGCGCGTGCCGCGACATTTGTTGCGACCTGCACCGGGTACAACGCGGCCTATCTGCGCGACCTGCTCGGCCCCGCCGACTCCGGCAAGATCAATCTGGTCTATCACGGCATTGACTTGTCGCACTTTTCCGTGCGCCGCTCGGCAGTGCGCGGCACGCCGCCGCTGATTCTCTCGGTCGGCCGCTTGGTGCCGAAGAAAGGGCATGACGACTTGATTGAGGCCTGCGCGTTACTGCGCGATGGCGGGCAGGCGTTTCGCTGCATGATCGTCGGAGCCGGGGAGCTGCGCGATGAGCTTGCAGCGCGGATCGCGCGTCATGGTCTAGAGCAGGTCGTCACGCTCGAAGGGGCGATGACCCACGCCGATCTGATCGAGTTGTATCGCCGTGCCGACGTGTTTGCCCTCGCACCGCGCATCGCCGAAAATGGTGATCGCGACGGGATTCCCAATGTCATCGCCGAGGCCATGGCGATCGGCGTGCCCGTGGTGTCCATCGACGTGTCGGGAATCCCTGAGGTCATTCACCACGATACGACAGGGCTGCTGGTGCCTCCGCACGACCCCGCAGCTCTGGCTGAAGCCATCTCCCGGCTGATCGATGATCCGGAGCATGCCGCAGCACTCGCCGCTGGAGCGCGCAAGCTGCTCGAAGGCGATTTCGACCTCTGGACCACGACGAAGCATTTGTACAAGCTGATGGGCTGCGCTGGCTGTGCGATCGCGCAAGCAACGCTCGACAGCAATCTGCCAATTGGGAAATCGGCAGAATGAACATTCTCTATCTCAACATCGATCGCGGCATTCCTGTGCTGGGCGACAAGGGCGCGTCGGTACATGTGCGATCCTTCATCACCGCCGCTAGCCGGCTCGGTCATCGGACGATGTTGGCCTGCACCACGTTGGGTGCAGGCAATGCGCCGCCACCAGCCGAGATCATCGAGTTGCCGTCGTGGGTAGATGAAGCGACGCTGCTCGCTGAATGTGCAACGCAAGCTGTGCCGCACGACCTGCTCGCGGATCAGGTCACACGACTAGAGATTACCCGACTCGCACACGACCGCACCCTGCAGACACGCGTGCTCGATGCCTTGCATCGCACCGGCTTTCGCCCTGATCTTGTGTATGAGCGTCATGCCTTGTTCAGCACCGCTGGCGTTGGTCTCGCGCGCCGTCTTGGCATACCGCGGCTGCTCGAAGTCAATGCCCCGTTGATCGAGGAGCAGAGGAACTTTCGTGATCTGCGGCTGATCGATGCCGCGCGCTGCGCCGAGACCATGTCCTATCGCGGTGCCGATGCCATCGTCGCGGTCTCGGCGGCGGTTGCGGCAAGCGTGCGCGCGGTCACCGGAACCGGAGTCAAGTTGCACGTCATCCCCAACGGGGTCGATCTTGCGACATTTGATGCCGGGGCAAACGGTGCAGCGATCCGCAAACGACTGGGTATCGGAACCGGAACTTTCCCTGTAATCGGGTTCATCGGCAGTTTCAAGCCGTGGCACGGCGTTCATAGGTTGTTCGACGCGTTTGTAGCCCTCGCCCCGCGCAATGTGCCCGCCATTCTGATCGCTGTTGGCGACGGCCCCGATCTGGCCGCACTGCGCGCGCGGGCAGAAGCCTGCGGCTGCGGTGACAGGATCATCCTGCCCGGCAGGGTGCCGCATGCCGAGATTCCCGAATGGCTGGCGGCGATGGACCTGACCGTCGCACCCTACATCGCCCAGGACGATTTCTATTTCTCGCCGCTCAAGATCGTTGAATCCATGGCCTCAGGCCGTCCGGTGGTTGCCCCTGCCCTGGGCCAGATCAGCGATCTGATCGACCACGACGCAACCGGCCTGCTCTATACGCCGGGTGATGTGGCTTCCCTAGGTAAGGCGCTTGAGGCTCTGATTGCGGACCCCGCACTCACCCGGGCAATGGGGCGGCAAGCTCGGCGCGCTGCCGAGGGCTGGGATTGGACCGCTGTGGTCAACAAGGCTCTGGCGCTGGTGCCACAGCACGCCATGGGAGAGGTTCCATGATCGCTTCCGGACCCGTGGTCGTTGACCGCCACTGGTTTTACGCCTACCTGCGGCCGGAATGGCGCGCGCTGTGCGCGGGGGTGGCAATCATGACGGTGCGCGCCGGCGTCTTGCTCGCTCTGCCGTGGCCGTTGAAATTCATCATCGACAACGTGATCTTTCAGCGCAAGCTTGCCCCGGCCCTGCTGGGCTTCCTGCCTGACCCGCTCACTCACCGAATGGAACTGCTCGACCTGCTCGGTCTGGTGATGCTCGCGTTGGGCGCTGCTGACGCGTTGTTGGTCTATCTCGGCAATCGGCTTTTCCTCGATGCCGGGCAGCGCATCGTGTTTACGATCCGCCAAGATCTGTTTGCCCATCTACAACGCCTGTCGCTTGATTTTCACCACCGCCAGCGGGGTGGCGAACTGATGGCGCGGCTGTCAGGCGACGTTCGCCAGTTGCAGGATTTCATCGCTGCCATTGGCATCGACCTGCTGCCGCACGCCATCACCATTCTCGGCATGGCCGCCGTGATGTTTATCCTCGATTGGCACTACGCACTGATTGCCCTCTCAATTGCGCCGGTGTTGTTCTTCATTGCCCGCTTCTATGCGAGTCGGTTGCGCAACTCCTTGCGGCAGGTGCGCAAACACGAAGGCGTGCTGTCCGGTCTGACCCAGGAAATTCTCGCTGGCGTTCAGGTGGTGCAG